>JBOIDT010000245.1:0-1032 GCA_050740755.1 Gammaproteobacteria bacterium | reverse complement strand
GTCCGATCGGAGCGGAACGCCCACGGCCCTTGCAGAGAGATCGATCCCATGACCCAGGATCGCACCCCTCCCGAAACGATCCCGGCCGAGGTCGTAGGCGTATAGCTTCGGGGACAAGGAGCAGTGATCGAGTTGGCGGTGTCCGCCGCTCGCTACAGTTTTTTCCTCGTGGGTAGATAACCGCCACCGAACTGGCGGCAAAGGCTTGCCGCGCGTTTCACTCAAAAGGAGATTGATGATGCGTGACGTGGGATACTGCAGTACGCTCGCGTTGCTTCTTGCCGTGTTCGCTGCCCTCAGCGCGATGGATGCCGCGCAAGCGTGCTCACTGCAATTTACCTCCCCGGCACGCGGCAGTACGGTCCTGAGCGCGTCGGTGGGCGTCTCGGGCACCGGCTCGGGCACCGCGAACCCCGGCGACCTCGGGCAGGTGACCGCCACCGTGAATGGCCGGGTGTTCTTCCAGCGAAGCGGCGTCTTCACGAATCTCATCCAGTTTCTGGGCTCGGGCGCCGCCTCCGTCACGCTCGAGCCCGGCGCGAACCATTTCACGGTGCAGGGCAGTGCCGGGTCGTGCAGCGCTTCCGACAGCATGGTGGTCTACTACACGCCTCCGCCCCCACCCGAGAAGAAAGGGTCCGGCCCTCCGCGCGAGTGCAACGGCAGCAACCCCATCTGCGGCGGCACCGGCAACAAGTACCAGCACGAGATCGATTATGTGGGGGCCGGGGTCTTTCCGTTGCGTTTCGAGCGGCACTACAACAGCGCCTGGCCGGAAGAGCGGGCGCTCGGCGCGCAGTGGCGAAGCCATTACGACCGTGATCTCGCGACCACCGCCACCCAGGCCGCGATCACGCGCCCCGAGGGTCAAGCGTTCCTGTTCAAGCTCGTAGGCGGCGTGTGGACGCCCGAGGTCGATGTGACCGAACGCCTCGAGCGTTTGACCGACACGGCCGGACAACTCATCGGATGGCGCTACACGACGAACAGCGATGAGACGGAGCGCTACGACGCAGCAGGCCGGCTCGTCGC
>JBOIDT010000244.1:0-1037 GCA_050740755.1 Gammaproteobacteria bacterium | reverse complement strand
TTGATGCCGACGGGCGTTTTGATGCCCGTCAGCAGCATGTCGAGGCGGTTGCGGATCGGCTGGGTCCAGACGTTCGGAAAACCCGGAAACTGCATCTCGGCGTCCATCTCGGCCTGCAGCTTTTCGAGCGTCATCCCCGCTCGCCACTGCTCGCGCGGCTTCAGCATAACGGTCGTGTTCACCATGCCCATGGGCGTATTGTCGGTTGACGTCGTGGCGCGTCCCACGGTCCCGAATACCCGCTCGACCTCGGGGAACTTTCGCAACACTTTGTCCTGCACTTGTAACATCCGCGTCGCCCCGGTAATGGAGAGGCCCGGCGGGGACGTGGGCATGTAGAGCTGCGAGCCTTCGTACAGCGGCGGCATGAACTCGCTCCCGATGACGAAGAGCAGGGGAACTGTGAGTGGCACGACCGCAAAATTGATGAGGAGCGCCGTCCACTTCCATTGCAGCGCCAACTGGAGGATCGGCGCATAGAACCACATGAAAAACCGGGAAATCGGATTCTCGGACTCTGGTTTCAGATGCTTGCCGCGAATAAAGATCGTCATCAGGACGGGCACGAGTGTGATCGACAAGAGCGACGCGAACATCATCGCGAAGGTCTTGGTAAAGGCGAGCGGCCGGAACATGCGCCCTTCCTGGGCTTCGAGCAGGAAGACCGGCATGAACGAGGTGATGATGATCGCCAGCGAGAAGAAGATCGGCCGCCCGACCTGTTTCGCGGCGTGGATGATCACGCGCGGCTGTTCCTCGTACGGCACGGTTACGGCCTCCGAGGACACCTGCGGTCGGTTCTCGTCGACCACCCCCGCCTGCACGCCGTTCGGCTCGGCCCCGGCTCCAGCCACGACGGCGGCGCCGGCCGTCTCGGGGCCGCGCCGCTCCTCCGGCTCCGACACCTGGCGGTACGCGTTTTCGACCATGACGATCGAAGCATCGACGAGCACGCCGATCGCGAGCGCCAGACCGCCGAGCGACATGATGTTGGACGAGACGCCGATGTAGTACATCGGGATGAAGGACGCGAGCAC
>JBOIDT010000243.1:0-1049 GCA_050740755.1 Gammaproteobacteria bacterium | reverse complement strand
CGCCGGGCGCGCGGGAACAGCACCTGGACGATGTCGGCTTGCATGCGGCTCACGGCATCCGCGGTCGCGAGCCAGGTGTCCGTGAGGAAGGCCGCCGCGACCACCAGGAACAACACCCGTCCCACCTCGCCCCAGCCGGCCTCGAAGAAGCGGCTCTGCACCACCGCCAGCTCGTAATCCTCGGGCAGGAGGCCCTTGGGAAACAGGAGGGCGTAGGCGAGCAGGCAGGTCATGAGGGTGGCGAGCAGGTTGCCGCCGATCCCGATGAGGACATCGGTGCACAGGAACCGGCGCCACCGCCGCCAGCGCCGCGCCGTCTCCGGCCCCGCCTCCGGTAGATAGCCATCGCTGGTCACGGGCTCGGGTCGGCCGAAGAGCGGCCCGGTGATGCGCCCGACGTGGGCGGCCATGCCGCTGCCCTTGTCGCGCAACCAATAGGAATAGAACAAGACCCAGAATCCCCCGAGACCGGCGAAGGTGATCGCGGTCAAGAGCTTGGTGGCGTCGGCGGCCTCCCAGGGCCGCGGCAGAGGGCCCACCGGTCCGGCGAGGCCGCGCGCGAATGCCGGGGCCGCCGCCGTCACCTCGGGTTCCAGGCAGGCCCACAGCAGTCCCGCGACCGTCACCACCGCGACCAGTTTCATCAACCTTTCTATCAAGGAATAGACGACCTTGCTGAGCACGATGGCCACCACGAAAACCAGGATGGAGGCATAACCCCAGAAGAGCGTCTGGCCGCGCGCGTTCCATCCGTCCGGGAAGTGCGTCAAGGCCGCGAGCGCCGTGCCCCCGGCCGACGCGAAGGCGCCGAACCATAGAAACGACAGGCTCATGAGCACCCACAAAAACACCCCGAGGCCGCGGTTCAGGCGGAGGAAGCCGTGGAAGATGCTCTCTCCGGTCAAGAGCGTGTAGCGCCCGATCTCGAAGTTCAAGGGGAACTGCAAGAGGCAGGCGGGGATGAGGAGGCACAGGAACGTGAGCCCGTACTTGGCAATGATATAGGGCCACCAGATCAGCTCCCCGCTGCCCTGGGCGAGCGCCATCCA
>JBOIDT010000242.1:0-1067 GCA_050740755.1 Gammaproteobacteria bacterium | reverse complement strand
CCTGTTCATCTACTTCGCGCTGCTCCGCTTCGTCGGCGCGAGCCTGTGCACCGCGGCCATCGACAATCTGGTGTTCATCACCGTGTTCACGGCCATGGGCAGCATCCTGGTCGCACAGGTGGCCGGTCGGGGCGTGGCGCTCATCGTCAATTTCCTCCTGCTCCGCAACTTCGTGTTCCGGGCGCGCGAGGAGCGCCTGGCCCTCCCGGTGTTGCGCTATCTCCTGTCCGTGGCGGGTTTCGGCGTCATTGCGTACGGGATGATCCACTTCCTCGCGGACCGGTTCGGCACGCCGGTCGTGCTCGCCAAGATCAGTGTCGAGACACTGCTCTTCGTCGTGAATTTCGTCGTCCAGCGAGACCTCGTATTCCAGCGCAACCGCGAGAACTGAGAGTTCGTGAGAAGATCGTCGCGAACGAAGGCTGCCCGAGGGCGGTAGTTTTTGCACAGACTCTGATGCGATGGCCGCGCCCGGCGCCACCGATTGGGACGATTATTACCGGCACCCCGGCACCGGGACGCGCTTCAGCCGCTTCTGGGTACGGCGGCGATTGCTCGACACCGTTCGCTACGCCCTCGGGGCCGCCGGCGTTCTCGGGCCCCTGTCCGTCATCGAATACGGCGGCGCCAACAGTTGCTTCCTTCCCAGTTTCCTCGCGAGCCTGCCGGTGCGGCGTTACACGATCGTCGATACGAATCCCCTGGGGCTCCTGCTGACCCGACAACGCTGGGCCGGTCACACCGTGGTCGAGGCGCGGGAGGGCGACGTGTTGGCGGGGCTGCCGGAAGACCTGCGGGCGGACCTCGTGTACAGCGTCGGCCTCATCGAGCACTTCGATGCCGCCGGCACCGCCCGGGCCCTACACACCCACCTCCAAGCCACCCGGCCGGGCGGCGTGTGCCTCCTGAGCTATCCCACCCCCACGCCTCTGTACCGCGTTGCCCGACGGATCGCCGAGCTGACCGGACAATGGCGTTTCCCTGACGAGCGCCCGCTCCGTCTGGCGGAGATCACACCCACCGTGGACGCCTACGGATCGCTGATCGCGGCGCACCTCATCTGGCCG
>JBOIDT010000241.1:0-1134 GCA_050740755.1 Gammaproteobacteria bacterium | reverse complement strand
GGCCGCCCAGCAGCTCAACGAAGCCCGGGGGCCCCTGTTTCAATCCATCAACCGACGATCCAAGGCCGCTGCCTGATGACCCAGCTCCCTGCTTCGTCCAGACTCATACCTCTATTGGAATTGACTGTACGCGAGGCATCGGTCCAGGATCGCGGATTTTTCGGGCGATTCATCGGTCCGAGGAGCCCGGATCCGGGGCGTTTTGGCCTCTCACGCGAATGCAGACCAAAGGGGGGTGTCGGCTCAGCGGAGTTGAACCGGATGGGAGGGGGTCGCGGCCGGGATCAGCCCACTTGGAGTCGGTCGAATGAGCGCGCCGGCGCTCGGGGCGGTGCCCGGGCGGACAAGCCGAGATGGGTAAGGATCTTGGCGATCACGGGGGGATCTTCGATGGCGGCGATGATCGTCAAGGGGCCACCGCAGTGGGGACAGTGTTCAATATCGATATTGAACACTCGTTTGAGCAATCGGGCCCAGCTCAGGCGGGCAGGCGCCGCGGGATCGGGTGGGTCGGCTGAAGGGGGATGGGCGTTGAGCGGCACGCTCGGGATGATCTCGGGACGGAGCCTGGCGTTGGGTGCGAGCACGCCATGGAAGCGGATCAGATGCAGCCTTGGACGCGGAACGAGCGCGGCCAGGCGCTGCATGAGCTCCAGGGGTGACATCACGACATGGGTGGTCCCGTCGTGGTAGGGGCTCTTGAGTTGCAGCACGACATCGCCAGCACGGTTGAGTGTCAGTCGTTCGTTGGCAATGGCGGGGCGGGTGATGTAGCGGCATAGATGTTCCAGCTTGTGGCGCTCATGGGCGGCGCAGCACACCTCGGCATGCAGGCTGAAGCCCTGCTCGTCGACACAGCGCACGGGGGTCAGTGGCGGCTCTCGTGTCGGGACGGTTTGCAAGCTCAGCACTTTTTGGCCCGCCCGGGGCCCCAGCGCAATGCGGTAGGTGCAGGCTGCCGCCCGCAGGGGCCCGAGCGCTGTATCCGGATCGGTGTCGGCGAGATAGCTCATGCCCTGCTCCTTGATGAGGAAACCCTTGCGCGTCAAGAACTTCATGAGGCGCGTTATGATGCGAGCGAGTAAGGTCTGGAGCTGCTCCGCGGTGGGGGCGCCCACCTCATGGAACACCGGC
>JBOIDT010000240.1:0-1158 GCA_050740755.1 Gammaproteobacteria bacterium | reverse complement strand
GGGCCGAGACTTGGGCGGTTATGTGAAGGAAGCCAAGGCACGGGTCGCGCAAGAGGTCAAACTCCCGCCCCGCTATTCCCTCAGTTGGTCGGGCCAATACGAATATCTCGAGCGTGCGGCGGAGCGCCTGCGCGTGGTTGTGCCCCTGACCCTCGCGATCATCCTCGTGCTTCTTTATCTGAACTTCCGCAATCTCACCGAGGTCGCCATCCTGATGGCAAGCCTGCCCTTCGCCCTCATCGGCGGGATCTGGCTGCTGTACCTCCTGGACTACCACCTGTCGGTCGCGAGCGCCATCGGGTTCATCGCACTCGCCGGTGTGGCGGCGGAGACCCCGGTGGTGATGCTGGTGTTCTTGGACCTGGCGTATACGCGACGTGAACAACAGGCGCTTGGGGAAGGGCGTAGCATGACGCGACAGGACTTGATCGACGCCGTGGTCGAGGGCGCGCTCCTCCGCGTGCGCCCCAAGGTCATGACGGTCGCCGCCATCATCGGGGGATTGTTGCCGATCATGCTCGGTGGTGGCACCGGGTCGGAGGTCATGCGCCGCATCGCCGCCCCCATGGTGGGCGGCATGGTGAGCGCCGCGGTGTTGACCCTGGTGGTGATCCCGGCCGTCTACCTCTTATGGAAGCAGCACGCGCTCAAGGATCCTACGGGCGTGGGGGTTGTCACTGCCGGGGAGGCGTAAGCTCGGCACTTGTGATTGGCACACAGGGGGGATGAGTCCAAAGGGAAAACCCTACATCCGTTTGCGAGGGTTCATTGGCTGGTCTCTCTCACTCCCACTCGATGGTGGCCGGGGGCTTTCCGGTGATGTCGTAGACGATCCGCGAGACGCCGGACACCTCGTTGACGATGCGGCGCGCCACGCGATCGAGGAACTCGTGCGGCAATGCGGCCGCGTGTGCCGTCATGAAATCCACGGTCTCGACGGCGCGCAGCGCGATCACGTGGGCATAGTGGCGAGCGTCGCCCGTGACCCCGACCGAGCGCACCGGCAGGAACACGGCGAAGGCCTGGCTCACGCGCTCGTAGAATCCGGCGGTGCGCAATTCCTCTATCGGATCTTCCCCTGGCGAAAATCAATAAGCCACTGGAAGCTAAGGAGAAGTTATAACATAGGGCGATAGGTGTAGTCATGTATATGCGTAT
>JBOIDT010000239.1:0-1186 GCA_050740755.1 Gammaproteobacteria bacterium | reverse complement strand
GCTCATGCCCTGCTCCTTGATGAGGAAACCCTTGCGCGTCAAGAACTTCATGAGGCGCGTTATGATGCGAGCGAGTAAGGTCTGGAGCTGCTCCGCGGTGGGGGCGCCCACCTCATGGAACACCGGCAGGCCCTCGGTGGTGCGGTAGACCCCGAGCACGAGGCAATGCAGATGGATGTTCAAATTGGCGGCCGAGCCGAAACGCTGGATGAGCGTGACGGCGCCGGTCTTGGCCTCGGTGCGTTCGAGCCCCGTTTGTTGGATCAGGAAGGTCGATAGGATACGGTGGACGATCTGCAACACGGAGGACAGCAGATGGGGATGTGCGGCGAACAGCAAGCGAAGCGGGATCGGAAACGAGATCACCCATTGGCGCACCGGCACCCGGGGGATGACGTGATCAATCAGGTGGGCGGCGGCCTCCGCCATGCGCCGGGCGCCACAGCTCGGGCAGAAACCGCGACGCTTGCAACCGAACGGGCAGGATGCCCCGCCGTTATGAGGTACAGGAAGAACTGAAGGCCACGAGCTTTTCATGGGCACAGTCGGCGCAACGCAGGCGCAGGAAGCCGCGGGCGGACTGCCACAGTCGAGAAAGGCATCGAACTCCTCTTTAGACAAACTCGGGCAATCCCGCCCCGGTCTCAAGCTCGACTTGGGCCAGGGAAGCCAGGCCCAGGGAAGGGCCTGCTTGGCGCGCCGAGGATGCAAGGTCTCGAGGTGTTCTTGAATCAGCTGATAGAGGACGGTGTCTTCGGGACGCCGGCGTTCGTAGTGTACGCGCCTTGCCGCTGGCGCAAGCTGAACCGCCTTGTCCATCGTCCCTGAGGGGTCGCTTTTCCCGGAAGGCTGTCGGTATTGACAGTAGCATGCGGTTGCCGCCTGTGGCAATGGCACTGCACGGCCGTTGGTGCAGCCAGACTTCCCATGCTCGAACACTCGCCCCCGGCGGGGCGAAGGCCGGATCGTCGTCTACGGGCCCACGGGTGCGGATCGCTCATCGAACGCGTCCGCGCCGTGCGTGACGGACCGGTACGGGGGTGACAGGCACCGGCCGCCGGCATAGACTGTATATCACATCAGTTCTGGGCGCCGGGCCATGCCCCCTCCCTACGCCGAGCTGCACTGTCTCAGCAACTTCACCTTCCTGCGCGGCGCCTCGCACCCCGAGGAGCTCGTCGCCCGG
>JBOIDT010000238.1:0-1222 GCA_050740755.1 Gammaproteobacteria bacterium | reverse complement strand
GTCTCGGCATCGAAGCGCTCGATGACCTGAGCGCCTTGCGGGATCGCGTCATCGAGGTGGTGGGCCAGCTCCGGGGAGACTTTCGGGCCTTACATGACTGTCTATGCGAAATTCTGGTCGCCCAGGATTACCAGGACCCGACCGGCCAGGTGATACAGCGCGTCGTGCAGCTACTCCAAGAGGTAGAGGCGAAGCTCGTCACCATGGCATCGTTGTCCGGCGGCATCGCAAAGCGGGCCCGTCCGCGTGGGGACGAGGCCGAGCCGGAACGCTCGGACGAGCAGCCTCAAGCGCGGCCTCGCGTCTTGACCAGCCAGGGAGAAGTGGACGAGTTGCTCGCGGCCCTGGGGCGCTGGCGCCCCTTGACCCTGTAGAGCGGCGGCCCTACTCTCTTGGGGCGTCGCGATGCCCGCGAACGGCCGCACCACATGACCTATTGTCTCGCCATCGCCATCAACGAAGGCCTTGTTTTTTCGTCGGATTCCCGCACCAACGCGGGCGCCGACCAGGTCCGGACCTACAGCAAGATGCGCATCTTCGGCGTGCCCGGGGATCGGCAGTTCGTGTTGCTGAGCGCGGGCAACCTCGCGACCTGCCAGGCGGTCATCGCGCGGCTCGAACGCGACATCCAAGACGCCCTGCCGAGGAGCCTCCTGAGCGTCCGGAACATGACCGAGGCGGCGGATTACCTGGGCGGGATCAGCATCGGCCAACAGGCCAAGCACACCGGCGGCGGCGTATCCTACGAGGCCAGCTTCATCCTCGGCGGGCAGATCGGCGGCGAACCGCCGATCGTGATGCTGGTGTACCCGCAGGGCAATCACATCACGACCTCCGACGACACGCCGTTTCTCCAGATCGGCGAGAGCAAATACGGCAAGCCCATCCTGGACCGGATCCTGACCCCGGCCACCCCTCTCGAGACCGCCGCGCTGACCGCGCTGGTCTCCATGGACTCGACCATGCGCAGCAATGTCACCGTCGGGCCGCCGCTCGAGGTCCTGATCTACCGCCGCGATAGTCTCAACCTCGACGAGCGCCTGCGCTTCACCGAGGACAGTCCCTATTTGAGGCAGATCCGGAGGTGCTGGGACGATCTGATCAAACAGGCCTTCCGCCAGCTTCCGCCGATCGCGTGGGCGAGTGCCAAGGAGCCGCCGGCCACGGTACTCAACGCCACCTTCGAGTAGTCCTTCGCCCCCGTTTATCTAATAAATTTTCG
>JBOIDT010000237.1:0-1243 GCA_050740755.1 Gammaproteobacteria bacterium | reverse complement strand
GAAAGTTCGTGTGGGACGAATTCCAGAACGGCAGCTCCCAGTCGCTCGGGCGCATCATGGTCGCGGTCTTGACCATCGGGGTCATCGGTTTCTTCCTGGACCGCGTGATGCTGACGCTGCAGCAGCTGTTCTCGTTCGGGACCGAAGTCCGCTGAGAGTTGTGAAAAAGCTACTTCGCTCGGGATCTCGCGTTGCGTCCTGCCTTCGCTCGCGACAGTGTTCTCATAAATGCGGGGATGAGGATCGCGGAATCGAGACCGGCGAGACCGATGCCCTTTGAGGGTACGGAGCGCTCGCGTTTAGCGCCGGGCAAGGTTCTCGAGAGCATCCCACCACCTCCGCCGGCGGAGCAGGTGCCGCTCCTCGAGATCAAGGGGCTCTGCAAGTCTTACGGCACGGCAGGGCATCGGACCGAGGTCCTGCACGATATCAATCTCCAGATCCGCGCCGGCGAGTTCATCGCCATCGTGGGTTTCTCCGGGAGCGGCAAGACCACGCTGATCTCGCTGATCGCCGGCCTCATCGGCCCCGATTCCGGCGCCGTGCTCAAGAACGGCGAGCCGATCACGGGGCCGGGCCCGGATCGCGGCCTGGTCTTCCAGAGCTATTCGCTCATGCCGTGGCTGACGGTCTACGGAAACGTCGCGCTGGCGGTAGACGAGGTATACCGCGATTGGCCGGCGGCGCGGCGCAAGGCCCGGGTCGAGCGTTACGTGGACCTGGTGCACTTGACCCCGGCCATGGAAAAGCGCCCGGCCGAGCTCTCGGGCGGGATGCGCCAGCGCGTCGCGGTCGCCCGCGCGCTGGCCGCGGATCCCGACATCATGCTCCTCGACGAGCCCCTGAGCGCGCTCGATGCACTGACGCGCGCCAAGCTCCAGGACGAGGTGATCCGCATCTGGGAAGAAGACAAGAAGACCGTGGTCCTCATCACCAACGACGTGGACGAGGCCCTCATCATGGCCGATCGGATCATCCCGCTGACACCAGGCCCCCATGCCACCCTCGGTCCCTCGTTCCCCGTCGACCTGCCGCGGCCGCGCGATCGCGCCACGATGAACCACGACGAGGCGTTCAAGCGCATCCGCAAGGAGGTTACGGCCTGTCTCATGGACCTCGGGCGGATCTTCCCCTGGCGAAAATCAATAAGCCACTGGAAGCTAAGGAGAAGTTATAACATAGGGCGATAGGTGTAGTCATGTATATGCGTATATCGTATTTGACATGTATCGGTTGTCTTGCT
>JBOIDT010000236.1:0-1260 GCA_050740755.1 Gammaproteobacteria bacterium | reverse complement strand
CCACCGAGGTCTTCAAGCTCCCCAAGCCGCTCGGCCGGCGCGCCTTCGAGGTCATCGGGATCCCCTTCGAGAAGCCCGGTTTCTATGTCGTGGAGTTGGCGAGCCCGCGCCTCGGGGCCGCGCTCTATGGCAAGGAGGCACCCTTCCACGCCCAGTCGGCCGTGCTCGTTACCAACTTGGGTGTACACCTGAAGCTCGGGCGCGAGTCCTCGCTCGTCTGGGTGACGAGCCTCGACCGAGGCCGGCCCGTCGCGGGCGCCGAGGTAGCGGTCTCGGACTGCGGGGGCAAGGTGTACTTCGAAGGCAAGACGGGAGAGGACGGCACCGTCCGCATCGCAGAGACCCTGCCGCGCACGGGCTCGTTTCCCGAGTGCCTGCCGTGGCGGCGCGCCTTTTTCGTGACCGCACAACTCGGAGAGGACCGGAGCTTCGCGATGTCGGACTGGAGCCAGGGGATCTCGCCGTGGCGTTTCAACCTCCCGACCGCTTCGTACACCGCCCCGAACCTGGTCTCCACGGTGTTCGACCGCACCTTGGTGCGGGCCGGGGAGACCGTGCACATGAAGCACCTCGCCCGGCGTCATC
This sequence comes from Gammaproteobacteria bacterium, assembly GCA_050740755.1. GTDB lineage: Bacteria > Pseudomonadota > Gammaproteobacteria > JACCXJ01 > JACCXJ01 > JACCXJ01. The sequence goes on along the minus strand of JBOIDT010000236.1, from coordinate 675 downwards.
TGGGCACGGGGATCGCCCTCATCGACCCATCGGCGCTTCCGGACAAGCTCGTCGTCCGTCATCAGGGCAGTGATCAGGAGTACGAGCTGCGCGTTGCCTGGGACGCACAAGGCATCGCCGAGAGCGAGCTCGAGGTGCCCAAGGACGCGAAGCAGGGTAGCTACCGGGTGAGCGCGGCCCTGGCCCGTCCGGGGCAGGAGGGGAGGGTGGACGTCGATACCGGCGGCTTCCGCGTGGAGTCCTTCCGGGTCCCGACCATGAAGGCGATCTTGAAACCGCTGGAGACCGATCTGGTCGACACGGGCACGGCCGAGATCGACATCCAGTTGAATTATCTCGGCGGCGGCGCCGCGCGCGAGGCTCCCGTTAAACTCCGCGGCCTGGTACGTGCCCGGAGCGTGACCTTTCCGGACTTCGAGGGCTTCGAATTCGCGAACGGCGATGTCGCGGAGGGCGAGGAGACGGAGGACCCCGACGCCGAAGAGCGCGAGTCCGAGGACGGCGCGAAACCGCTCGCCACCCAGTCCTTGACCTTGGACCGGGCGGGTGCGGTGCGCGCCAAGCTCGAGGGCCTGCCCCGATCCGAGACGCCTCAGGATGTCCTGGCCGAGCTGGAATACCAGGACGCGAACGGCGAGCGGCTCACGGCCGCGACCCATCTGAACCTGTGGCCCG
>JBOIDT010000235.1:0-1270 GCA_050740755.1 Gammaproteobacteria bacterium | reverse complement strand
GCCGATGAGCACCACGTTAGCGGCTTCTTGGAGGAAGCCGAGGGAGAAGAGCTCCTCGACCAGCGGCCGGTCACACTTCTCGGGCCAGGTCCAATCGAAGTCCGCCAGCGGTTTGAACGCTCCCACCCGCGCCTCATCGAGGCGGCGCTTGAGACTGCGGCGCTGCCGCTCGGCGTGTTCGATTGCAATGACCCATGCGAGCCAGGGCTCGTTCAGCAGCGTCTCGGCCTGCTCCTGCAAGCCATAAAGGCCAAGCTGGCGCAGGTGTTGACGGGCGGTCTCCAAGGTGAGGATCGTCGGGGTGTTATTCGTGTTCATCGGTCATCGCTTTCGAGAGTTGTTCGTAATCGCTCAAGGGATGGGGCGCACACTGAGGGCGCGCACTCTGGGGTCTTCTGGCAGTGTTACCGCGATGGGCGGAGGTTCCCCCCGGCGGTGCAGGTGCTGGTCGATGAAGTGACGCACGGCGCCGAGGTGTGCTGAGTCTTGGGCAAGGGCGGCGGTGATGGCCCCCTCCAAGGCGGTGGCGCCGTGGGTATCGAGGAGATCGAGGAGGCCGCGGGTGAGCGGTCCGAGCGGCACGCCGCGCTCGGTGGCGCGCAGGAACAGGTCCTTCGCGCGGGGGACGGCATGATGCAAGCGGTCCTGAGCACGGTGGGCTCGTGCAGCGCGCTTATGAGCGACCAAGCCTTCGAGGTGCTCTGGCCGCTCGAATTGCGCGCCGCGGTCGAAGCTCCGTGGGTGGGTGGCGATCACCTCACTGGCATTGAGGATCCGCACCGTCTCGGGCGTTGCGGCCACGAGCAGCGTGCGGTGCACATGGGTGTGGGGGATGGAATAGTCGTTGAGATCGAAACGCACATTAGGGGATTTGCGCACACTGACTTCGAGGCGCTCCTCGGTAGGGAACGGATGGTCGGGTAAAGCGAGCAACTGGGGCTGTTCCTCGGTAAAGAGCTCGCGGACGCTACGCGTGCGGTCTTCAGGACAAACCCGCTCGGCGGCGGCGCCCGCCGCCCTGCGGCCGTGCCCGGAAGACCGCACCCGCACCGTGCGCGCGGTGTTCACCGAGGAACAGCCCCATCTGCTGCCGCTACCGGATAACCCCTTCCCCACCGAGGAGCGCGTCGAAGTCGGCGTCCGCAAAACCCCTTATGTGCGTTTCGACCTCAACGACTATTCCCTCCCCCATACCCATGTGCACCGCACGCTCCTCGTTTTGGCTACGCTCGAGACGGTGCGCATCCTCGATGGCCACACCGTGATCGCC
>JBOIDT010000234.1:0-1281 GCA_050740755.1 Gammaproteobacteria bacterium | reverse complement strand
AGCTCTACCCCGACAACCGGCATGTGGACTATGCCTATTACCTGAAGGGTCTCGCCAGGTTCCAGGAAGGCAAGGGGCTGGCGGAGCGCTTCTTGGACATGGACATGTCCCAGCGCGACCAGGCTTCGGCCCTCAAGGCCTTCCAGGACTTCGCGGAGCTGACCCGGCGCTTCCCCAGGAGCCGCTATACCCGCGATGCCCAGCTGCGCATGACCTACCTGCGCAACCTCCTGGCCCAGCACGAGATCAACGTGGCCCATTACTATATGCGCCGCGGGGCCTATGTGGCGGCGGCGAGCCGTGCCCGCTACGTCGTCGAGCACTATCAGCGCGCGCCGGCGATGCCGGACGCCTTGATCCTGATGGCCAAGGCCTATCGGGTGCTGGCCCTCGACGATCTGGCCGACGATGCCATCCGGGTGCTGGAGCACAATTACCCGAGCCACCCTGGGATCGAAGAGGTCAGGGCCGTGCGGGTTGCCGAGTAAACCCGACTACTTTCTGCTTCTCCAGTAGCCGGGGCGCCGACTATGGTGTGCGACCGCCCAGATGCGAAGCTGGTCGCCTGTGACCGTGTAGATCAGTCCATACGGGAAACGCTCCATGACAAAACGGCGCTTGCCGTACCGCCAAATGGCTCCGAGGCCCGGATGGCGTAGCAGGAGGTCAACCGAGCGCTCGAACTCCGCGAGGAGCGACTGCGACAGGATGATCCCCGCTCGTTGTCTATAATACTCGGCTGCCTCCCGTAGATCCTCTCGCGCCTCGGGGTGCAGCCAATAGTTCATCGAAACTCGGCTTTGAGTGTGGCTAAGGCCTCAGGGCCAGGCAGGAGCGAAACCGCACCGTTGTCGGTTTCAGCGTGACGGCGCTCAACCTCTGCTGCCCACGCTTCCTCGATCGCCGGATCGGAATCAAGACCGGCGATCAACCTCTCGATCAGCCGCGCTCGCTCCGACGCCGGCAACTGCAACGCTTCGGCTTCCAACGTTTCAACCGTGGACATGGCCACCCTCCGAGCGGGTATTTGAGATGGCGCCTAGGTTGCCACACCGGCCCTTTCGAGAGCAACCCTGGCCAAAGACCTCGCGTGATGCGCTCTTATGATGCCCTGCCGGTTGCGGATAGGCGGCCCAGCTGCGTTCCGTTCGCGCTCAATCCTCCCGATACCCCGAGCTGATCGGATAGCGCCGGTCGCGGCCGAAGGCGCGGCGGCTGATGCGCACCCCGGGGGCGGCTTGGCGGCGTTTGTATTCGTTGCGGTCCACCAGGCGTACGACC
>JBOIDT010000233.1:0-1303 GCA_050740755.1 Gammaproteobacteria bacterium | reverse complement strand
ACGCAGACCGCCCAGGCCATCGACGGATTTCTCAACGAGAACCTGAATGGTCTGCGGGTGCACGCGCTCTTGCCCGAGGTTCAACGTTTCCTCTCGGCGTCCGGTGACGAGCTTCACAAGGCGGCCGCATGGCAGACGCTGCTGCGATTGAGTCGCAAGGACACCGTGAACCTCATCTCTTTGGCCGTGCTCGATCTCGCCGGTCAAAATCTCCTCGACACGCGCACGGTACAGATCGGGCGCGATGAATCGCAGCGCGACTACTTCAAGGCGCTCATGGCCACGAAGGTGCCGGCGGTCTCGGCGATGCAGTTCGCAGGCGCGCCCGGTGACGCCCTGACACTGCACTTTGCCAGCCTGGTGTGGGAATCCCGCGGGCCGGCCCCTCGGGGTGTTGCGGATCACCTACAACGCGACGGTGGTGCAGCAGCTGACGACGCAAGCCCTGCATGCCTCACCGGGCGCGAGAGTGGTGTTGCTCGATGAGCACCACATCCGACTCGCCGACAGCGCGCGGCCGGATTTGATCTTCACCTCCGTGGCACCGATCCCGATGGACCTCATCCGCAGGCTTCGGGCCGAGTGGAGGCTGCCCGAGGGCGGCCCGGCGGCGGCCACGGGACCTCCGGCCCTGGAGACCGCCCTCGAACAGCTTTCGAACGGCGGCTATTTCACGGCACCGTTGTCGATGGGAGCGCAGGATACGGAGGCAGAGCCCTACGCCGTCGGTGCCGCGCGGCTGCGCTATCGGCCCTGGCTCGTGGTCGTCGCCGAGCCCCAATCGGTCCTCCTCGTGCCCATCGATCGCTTGCTCCGCGAGGGCCTCATTCTGGCCATAGCGATCGCCCTCCTCGTCTCGCTCTTCGGGGTCGTGACGGCAGGCGCGCTCACCTCGCCGTTCCGGACGCTGACCGAGGCCGTGTCTCGTTTTTCGGCGGGTGAACGTGGGGTGGAGGTGGCCGTGCGCTCGCACGACGAGGCCGGAGATCTGGCGCGGGCCTTCAACGACATGATCGGGCGGATCCGGGCCCATACCGCGGAGCTGGAGGCGCAGGTGGCGGAGCGCACGCAGGCGCTGCAGGCCGATATCGCGCGGCGGAAGGCGGCGGAACGGGCGCTGGCCCAAACCCACGCGGAGCTCGAGCTGCGGGTCGAGCAGCGCACGGGCGAGCTGCGGGCGCGGCTCGAGGCACAGCTCCGCCAGGCGCAGAAGCTCGAGGCGATCGGGACGCTCGCGGGCGGGATCGCCCATGATTTCAACAATATACTCGGTGCCATCGTGGGCTATGCGGAGATGGCGCTG
>JBOIDT010000232.1:0-1363 GCA_050740755.1 Gammaproteobacteria bacterium | reverse complement strand
GTTTAGACCAGCAATATCGTCCGCGGCCGTAACAAACACGTCGCTCTTTCCTGGCGGGCCGAGTGTCGGAAACGAACGCTGTCCAGGAATAACTCTGGCAAGAGTATCCGGAATGGGGTTCGTAACTGCTGCCCCACGGGCGGCTCGAATCGCGAGACCAGCGCCCCCTGGGATCCCCGGAGTGGCAATCCCTGCGACATCGCCGATAATACCGACCGCATCGACTGCTGCCGATCCCCAGTTACCGTTGGCGATGTTCTCGCTTAAGCTCGCAGTTCCTAGGGCAACGCTTGGGACACCGAGTACGACATCTTCTGCCCATCGCCCATCCGGGTCCACATATCTATAAGGGTTGTTGTTCGCATACGCGTACCGGTTGAAGCTCTGGGGGTTCTGGGGATCGAACCCGGCGGGATCGATGGCAAGGAAGCGGCCTATCCGGGGGTCGTACCAGCGGGCACCGAAGTACTGGATCCCGAGGTCGGGCTCCTCGAACTTTCCGGTGTAGCCGGGCTCGTTCGGGGCGGTCTGGCCGATCGGCTGACCGTATGGCGCATACGACTTGCGCCACACCACGCGGCCCTGCTGATCGGTCGCGATGATCGGCGAACCGAGCGCGTCGTTGTGGTAGTAGGTGACCACCTCGACGCCCTGAGCCATGAGGCTCAGGCACGCGAGGAACAGGGTGGTGATAAAACGCATCATTCCGTGATCCATCTGAATCTCCTTGCGATTTGGCACTTGACGGCCTCGACATCCCCCGGTCCATGGGCGGCGCAGAACGCCATCCCGGTCCGCCTCGGCCGAACCGGCGAAGGGCTTGCTGTCCGCGCGCGGGACGAGAGGTTGTCCTTGAGGAACTTCACGCTATCGGCACACCCTTGTTCCGGCATAGTGGCCTCTGCACCCACCACCCGGCAAGAATTCCCGGTCTGCGCCGGCGTATGGCCGGTGCTCCCAAGGCCGTACACGCCCATACTACAACTTGATGCACACGTTCTTGGCCTCGGTGAAGAACCGCAAGGCCTAGTTGGCTCCCTCGCGGCCGACGCCCGGGTGCTGCATGCCGCCGAAGGGCGTGCACAGATTCCGGAGGAGCGAGGTGTTGACCCAGACCACCCGAGTCTCGAGTCGTTGCCCGATCGGGTGGCCGCGCTGCAGACCCCGGGTCCACACCGATGCCGCAAGCCCGAATTCCGTGCCGTTGGCCGTTCGAGCACCTCGTCCTATGTGTCGCCGCACTGGGGGTTGCGGCCTTCCCTCAACGGCGCTTTGAAGATCATCGCCGCCATCGATCATCCTCCCGCGATGTCCAGATCCTCGACCATCTCGGCTTGCCCGCCCGAGCGCCTGCCGACCCCCC
>JBOIDT010000231.1:0-1387 GCA_050740755.1 Gammaproteobacteria bacterium | reverse complement strand
GGCGGGAGCGTGCCAGATGTCACCGCAGCGCAGGACCCCGTCCTGGCGGTCGATGGTCCAGAGTCCCGACCAGTGCCAGCCGAGACTCTCGCAGATGGCCTTCAGGATGGCGGGCATCGCCCGGCCGAGCGTCTCGGACTCCGCGAGCACCCGGGTGGCCGCATGCTGCGCCGCCTCACGCCGGCTTTGGATGGCGATGCGCGTAGCCATCTCGTTCAGCGCGCCCTGAACCTCCACGAGTTCATCGCGGTCGGCGACATCCACCGGGGAGGGCTCGACGTCGCCATCCACCATCCTCCGGGCCATGCGGGCGACGCGCTGCGTGCGCTCCCCGATCCGGCGGACCTGCGCAAGCGCGAGGGCGCCCAGAAGCAGCCCGAACGGTACCGCGCCGAGCATCCACACGAGCGGCCGCCGGCTCGCCTCACGCGCCTCGTCCTCGATCACCGAGGTGGTCGCGTCGGCGCGGGCCAGGAGTGCTTCACTGCGGTACAGGCTATAAAGCAGGAAGGCCGCGTGAACGGCCGTCAGCCCGACGACCAGAAACGCGATGAGGCGGAGCCTCGCAAGGGGAGTGGCCTCGGCCCAGATCCTCATGGTCTCTTAGGTCCGAGTGTGCGAGAGGATGCGTTGGTGGGCGAGGGCGTTCACGGGCCGCTAGTTTACCCCGTGGGGGAGCCTACCTATACTGGGTGCCCGGCGACAACAAGGAGGTAACGATGACGATCCGCGACTGGCCCGAGGACGAGCGGCCACGTGAAAAGCTCCTGCTGCGTGGCCCGGCCAGCCTGTCCGATGCCGAGCTATTGGCCGTTTTCCTGCGCACCGGCGTTCGCGGTAAGACGGCGGTCGATCTCGCACGCGAGTTGCTCCGGCACTTCGGCGGCTTGACGCCGCTCCTCGACGCCGGTCGCGCAGACCTCTCCGCAGCCAGTGGCATCGGCATCGCCAAGTACGCGCAGGTCCAAGCGGCGCTGGAGCTCGGCCGCCGCTATCTGGAGGCGCGGCTTCATCGCGCGGATACCCTGTCCTCGCCGGAGGCCACCCGCAGCTATCTCATGTACCGCCTGAAGGGCCTCGCTTACGAGGCCTTCCTGTGCCTGTTCCTCGACAACCGCCACCGTGTCATCAGTTGCGAGGAGATGTTTCGCGGCACCGTCGATAGCGCGCAGGTCTATCCGCGTGAGGTAGTCAAGCGGGCCCTCGTGCTCAACGCCGCCGCGGTGATCCTAGCGCACAATCACCCCTCCGGGGAGGCCGAGCCCAGCCACGCCGACCGGGCGATCACGGCGCGGCTCAAGGACGCCCTGGCGCTCATCGAGGTGCGGGTCCTCGACCACCTCGTGATCGGCGATGGGGTGGCGACGTCGATGGCCGAGCGCGGTCT
>JBOIDT010000230.1:0-1404 GCA_050740755.1 Gammaproteobacteria bacterium | reverse complement strand
CACCGGTGTGATCGCGGAGCTCTACGACGTGGTGGCGCTGTCCGGGGTGATGCGGCCGATGGCGCTCGGGTTCCGCACGGAGGAGGTGCAGCGGATGATCACGGTGGGGCCGTTCCGGGGCAGTTAGGGGTCCAGCAAAAATAACCTGAACATATCCGGTTAACCCCCTACCCCGACCCTTCCCCCTTCGTAAGGGGGAAGGGAGACAAAGTCTCCCCCTTACGAAGGGGGAGATTTAGAGGGGGTTAAAACCGCCGATCAAATTGACCAACTTATTTTTGCTCGCATCCTTAGCATGGGCCCAAATATTCGATCCTGGCCCCTTTGGCCCCTTTGCGAACGTGACCGTTTCTTGCGGACCGGCGCGCTCGGTAGCCGCGGCCGAGCGGCCGCTCATGGGTAGCGAGCGCGCCAACCGGGCATGGCCAAGGATTCGCTGATTCAGGCGTTCGCGACGCCGGTGTTGACACGCCAGGTCGACGGTGCCGCGGCGCTCAACGGCACGCTCGCGCACACGATCCGGGAACTTGCGCGCCGCGGCCCGTCGCACGATCGATACCGCTCGCATCAAGGCGGCTTCTATACGCCCGGGACGTTGTTCGAACAGGACCTCCCCGGACTCGCCGAGATCCAGCGCGCGATGCGCACGGGCGTGCGTACCTACGTGGACCTCGTTGCCGCCGCGGGTTTCGGCCGCAAGCGCGCGATCCCGGATGAATGGATCCTGCTGCAAGGTTGGGCGGCGCTGACCGGTGCCGGCGACTACCAGCCGCCGCACGTCCACGCCGGCTCGAACATGAGCTGCGTCTATTATGTCGAGGTGCCGGCCAAGCCGGAGCCGCAGGGTTGCATCGATCTCATGAACCCGCTCACGGTTCAGGAGATGACGTTCATTCCAGGCGCGAATACGACCCACTGCCGGGTGGTGCCGCGACCGGGCATGCTGCTCATCTTCCCGGCCTATGTACCGCACACCGTGCACCCATTCCAACGGCGACGGCGAGCGGCTCGCCGTGGTCGCGAACGCGATGATCCGGCCGCAATGAGCGGCGCCGCGAAGGAGCGCGGCGCGGTGTACGTCGCGACCCGCAATCCGAGCTACGTGGTGCTGGCCGCCGCGTCGGCCCGCAGTCTGCGCCAACACGCCCCCGAAATCCCGATCACCCTGTTCACCAACGTGCTCGAGATCCCGGCGGAGCTGCGTCGCGCATTCGATACCGTGACGACCATCCCGTCGCCGAAGCGGATCGGGGCCGACTGGGCGAACGGGCTGATCGACAAGATCCACGGGATCCGGCACACGCCGTACGAGCGCACGTTTTTCATCGATGCCGACACCGTGGTGCGCAGCCGCGACGTGGCAGAGGCGTTCGACTGGCTCGATGACTACGATCTGCTGATCAC
>JBOIDT010000229.1:0-1429 GCA_050740755.1 Gammaproteobacteria bacterium | reverse complement strand
TGCATCGCCCACCAACCGACCCTCGCCTCCGCCGCCCGTGAGCCACGCGCTCCCACAGGGTGGCGCGACCCCCGATGCACTGCAGAGAGACAGCGGCCCCAGGACCCGAGACCCCGCCACCGCAGGAGCGTCTGCTGGCGCAGCACGAGGCGCTAGCGGCGCTCACGCGGAGCCCTGTCTTTCGCGGCGACGACTCGGCCGCGGCCTTGCGGCTCCTGGCCGAGACCGCCGCGCGCGTCCTCTCCATCGAGCGGGTGAGCCTGTGGCGCTATACCGAGGACCGCTCTTCGATTTATTGCCTCGACCTCTACGAGCCCGGGCCCGACCGGCACTCCGCCGGCTCTGTGCTCGAGGCGACCCGCTATCCCGGCTATTTCCGGGCACTCGCGACCAGCGAGGCCATCGTCGCGGATGACGCCCGCGAGGACCCGAGGACCCGCGAGTTCTCGGAGACCTATCTCACCCCGCTCGGGATCACGGCCATGCTGGACATCCCCCTCCTCCTGTTCGGCGGGCTCGAAGGGGTCCTGTGCCACGAGCAGATCGGCCGGCCCAGACCGTGGCGGCCCGAGGACCGCCTGTTCGGCATTGCCATCGCCAACCTCGCGGCGCTGGCCATCGAGCATCACCAACGGAAACGGACCGCCGAGGCCTTACGCGACAGCGAGGCACGCCTGCGATGGTCCGAGCAGCATTACCGATCGGTCGTCGAGAACCTGCGGGAGGTAGTCTTCCAGACCGATGTGCACGGGCGCTACACGTTCCTGAACCCGGCCTGGGAGAGATTGACGGGTTTCGCGGTCGATGCGAGCCTCGGCACCCGGGCTTCGGGTTATTTCCACTCGGCGTACCGCGCGCAGTACCTCGAGATGTACGAGGCGCTGATCTCCGGGCCCGAAGAAGCACGCTTCGAGGCCCAGTTGCGGGCACGGGACGGCGAGCTCTGCTGGGTCGAGGGTTTCGTGCGGCTCACCCGCGATGATCGAGGCCGGGGGCTCGGGACTTCCGGGACGCTCTCCGACATCAACGAGCGCAAGGCATCCGAGGCCCGTATCCAGCAGCTCGCCTATCACGATCCCTTGACCGGCCTGCCCAACCGCGCGCTGCTCCTCGACCGCTTGGACCAGGCCCTGGCCGAGGTGGAGCGTCACGAGCGCACCTTGGCGGTGCTGTACCTCGGGGTCCAGCTTACCATGGATGATTTTGGCACCGGCTATTCGAGCTTGAGCTATCTCAAGCGCTTCCCGCTCGATCGCATCAAGATCGTCAAGACCTTCGTGCGCGACGTCCCGGACGATCCCGACGATGTCGCCATCGTCCAGGCGATCGTGGCGATGGCGCACCAGTTGAGGCTCAGGGTCGTCGCCGAGGGGGTGGAGACGCCGGAGCAGCGTGCCTTCCTGGAGGACTGTGGATGCGACGAGATCCA
>JBOIDT010000228.1:0-1500 GCA_050740755.1 Gammaproteobacteria bacterium | reverse complement strand
TTCCATTTGCGTTCCAGCTCGCGCCGGTAGAACTCGGCACGGGTCGGCGGGGGCCCGCCATCGGCGTGGTGGCAGGCGCGGTGGGCGAGGTAGCGCTCGTAGGCGTCATCCCCGGCCAGGGTCCGCACCCCGCGCCACCACGACCGGAGGAGCGCGCGTATCTGCCTTATCGATTTCATGGGCCTCATCGATTTCATCCCCTATGAATATGCTACTCTACGACCCGAGACGGCGTTGTTTCAAGTACACGCGCCGCGCGTCGGGTGGGCGCCCGCCGGGTCACCCACAGGACGGCCGCAAGCCGAGGTGAGGCGCACACGATGGATGGGAACTGTGGGCAAGCGAGTGTCGGAGGGCTCTGTGAGGCTGGGAAGAGCCAGCTCGTCGTCGTCGATATTCAAACCAAGCTCGGCGCGGCGATGCCGGCCAAGGTGCTCAATCGGGTGCTCCAAAACACCAGGCTCCTGCTCCAGACTGCGCACCTTCTGGAGGTGCCGGTGCATGCCGCCGAACAATATCCCAAGGGCCTGGGCCCGCTCGAACCAAGGGTCCGCGAGTGCCTGCCCGCCGGTGTGCACCGTTGGGAGAAGACCGCGTTCTCGTGCGCCCGCGCGGAAGGCTTTCTGGCGTCGCTGCGGGAGGCCGGGCGCACGCACATCGTGGTGACGGGGATGGAGGCCCACATCTGCGTGCTCCAGACCGTCGTCGACCTCGTCGCCCATGGGTTCACGGTCTTCATCGCCGAAGACGCCGTGTGCTCGCGCAAGCTGGAGAACTATCAGAACGCCCTCCTGCGCATGCAGTGGAGCGGGGCTTCGGTGGTCAGCGCCGAGTCTGTGGTGTTCGAGTGGCTCGGGGACGCGCGCCACGATCGCTTCAAGGCGGTGGCGGGGCTCCTGCCCTAGGCACCTTGCGGAGCGGCCGATCAAGTCTCCAACGCCCTCCCTCCGTGCCCGTGGCGATACCGGCGCCGGTCGTCGATCTGCGCGAGGTCACGAAGTCCTATGACGAAGGGGGCCGGGTGCGCGTGGTTCTGGATCGGATCACGGCCACCCTCCGGCAGGGCGAGGTCACGGTCGTCGTGGGCCCGAGCGGCTCGGGCAAGTCCACATTGCTGAACCTGATCGGCGGGATCGATGTTCCGAGTAGCGGTGCGGTATGGGTCGGCGGGGCCCGGATCGAACGGCTCTCCGAGAGAGAACGGACCCTGTTCCGACGCCGGCGCATCGGTTTCGTGTTTCAGTCCTTCAACCTGGTGCCTACCCTGACCGTGATCGAAAACCTGCTCCTGCCACTCGAGCTGAATGGTTGGGAGGCCACGACGGCGGAGGCGCGGGCCCTGGGGATCTTGGATGAGCTCGGCCTCGCCGATCGGGCCGGGTCGTTCCCCGACCACCTCTCCGGTGGGGAGCAGCAGCGCGTCGCGATAGCCCGGGCCCTGGTGCACGAACCGGATGTGCTCCTCTGCGACGAGCCGACCGGCAACCTCGATCTGGACAC
>JBOIDT010000227.1:0-1502 GCA_050740755.1 Gammaproteobacteria bacterium | reverse complement strand
CGTACGGCCGATCGGCGCGCTGCACTTCCACCACCGGCGGCTCGGCTTCCACCGGCAACTCGGAGCGAACCTGCTGCAGGCGCGCGGTCACTTCCGCGAGCGCCGCCGTGCTGTCGTGGTTGAGCTTCAGGCGCACGGTGGTGGTGCTAACGCCGGCTCGGCTGGTGGACTCGAGGTAGTCAACGCCACTGATCGCCGACACCACGCGCTCGATCGGCGTGGTGAGAAAACCGCGGACGGTTTCGGCGCTGGCGCCGGTGTAGACCGTCGTGATCACCACGGAGGAGCTTTCGATGCTCGGAAACTGCTGCACCGGAAGGGTAAGCAACGCTCGCGCACCCACCAGCACGATGACGAGATTGACGACCACCGCCGGCACTGGGTGTTTGATGAAGACGTCGGTGAACGCCCGCATGCCGGTATCTTCCCTACCTGACGGTCAGATGCCGTCGCCGCTTTCGCCCGCGTCGGTGCCCGTTTTGCTCGCGACCGAATCCCCGTTGTCGGCGATGGCGACGAGCACCTCGTCACGCAGCTTGAACGACCCGGAGGTGGCCACCTGCTCGCCGGCAGAGAGTCCCTGGTGAATCACGACCTCGTCGCCGAGCATCGCCCCGCTCTGCACAGCCCGCAGACGCGCTCGGAGTTTGCCCTCCTCGTCCGGTGCGAGCACGAACACGTGGTCGCCACCTGGTCCCTTGCGCAGCGCGCTCACGGGGACGGCGATGGCCATGCGCGCCGGGCCGACCGGGACTCGGACGCGCACTGAGGCGCCCGGAGCAGGCACGTTAGCGGCGCCCTCGATACGCGCACGCACCATGGCGTTGCGGGTCGCGGGGTCGATGCGCGCGTCGACGGCAACGATCGCCGCCGCGATGGGGGCCCCGTCGCTGGTGCCGAAAACGTCAACACTGTCACCCTCGCGCAAGCCCGCGGCGACCTGCTGCGGGACCGAGAAGTCCACATGCACCGCGTCGTCGACGCCTTGCAAGGTCGTGAGCTCTGTGCCCTCTTCCAGGTATTGGCCGGGGTGCAGGTCCGCCATGCCCACACGCGCGCGAAACGGCGCGCGGATCGTCTTGCGGGCCATGACCGCCTTGGTGCGCGCGATCTGCGCCAGCGCGACGTCGCGCTCCGCACGCGCACGATCCACGTCCGCCTCGGACGCGACACGGTTCTGGCCCAGGCGCTGCGTGCGGCGGAGCATCGTCTCCGCCAGGGCGGCTTGCGCCTTCTGCGCCTTCAACTCGGCCTCCTCGACAGAGACGTCGAGGGCGACAAGCACCGTGCCCGCATCGACGACCGCCCCAGATGTGAGCATGACCTGGCTGACGGTGCCCGGGAGCTCGTTGCGCAGGGTGATCGAACGCAACGCCAGAACCGTCCCCATCGATGTCGTCGTCCGGCGGTGCTCGCGTTCCTTCGCGACGGCGACCGTGACCGACTCCATCGGCTCGGGCTGGTTCGCAGAGGCCGCGCCGGCTTCCTCAATAGACGCGTAC
>JBOIDT010000226.1:0-1515 GCA_050740755.1 Gammaproteobacteria bacterium | reverse complement strand
ACATGTCGGGTTGGCAAATCGGGCGTTTGAGCGTCTAATGCCTGCAGGACCCCGGGCTGGAGCTCACCATGGCTAGCGATGCACCGACCGAAATCGTGACCACCCGGCGCCATCAGATGTTTCCGGTGCTGACCGAGCCGGAGATCGCCCGCATCAGCCGGTTCGGCAACGTGTGTCGCTACGAGCGCGGTGCCCGCCTGTTCGCGGCGGGGGAGCCCGGTCCCGGCATGTTTGTCGTGTTGAAGGGTGTCGTGGCGATCAGCCAGCGTGATGGCCTGGGCCATGTGGTTCCCATCGTGCGCTTGGGGCCCGGAGAGTTTAGCGGTGAGATCGCTCAACTCTCCGGCCGCCACGGACTGGTGGACGGGGATGCCGAGGAAGAAGTCGAGACGCTTCTCGTGCCGCCCGGGCAACTGCGCGCTCTCATCATCGCCGAGGCGGACCTCGGCGAGCGCATTGTCCGCGCGCTGATCCTGCGGCGGGTGGCGCTCATCGAAGCCGGTGCCAGCGGCCCGGTGTTGATCGGCCGGCCGGATTCACCCGAGGTGCTGCGATTGCAGGGCTTCCTGCGCCGCAATGGCCAGCCGCATCACGTCGTCGATGCCACCCGGGAGGACGACGCCGCCGCGCTGTTGGAGCAGTACGGCGCGGCCGTGGCCGAGCCCATCGTGGTTTGTCCTGACGGTTCCGTGCTGCTCAACCCCTCGGAAGACGCGCTCGCGCGCTGCATCGGCATGCTCGATACGGCCGAGCACGACGAGCTCTTCGACGTCGCCGTGGTGGGTGCCGGGCCGGCCGGCCTTGCAACCGCCGTGTATGCGGCCTCGGAAGGTCTGCGGGTCGTCGTGTTGGACCGCCGGGCCTTCGGCGGCCAGGCCGGCGCAAGCGCGCGGATCGAAAACTACCTGGGATTCCCGACCGGCATTTCCGGTCAGGCTCTCGCCGGCCGGGCCTTTGTGCAGGCTCAGAAGTTCGGTGCCGAGATATTAATTCCGCAGCAGGTCGTCGCGCTGGACTGCAGCAGGACCGGATCCGACGGCGACATGTTCTTGAAACTCGCCGATGGGCGGCGGCTGAGGTCCAGCACGATCGTCATCGCGAGCGGCGCACGCTATCGTCGTCCCGCCGTGCCGCGCTTGAGCGAGTTCGAGGGCCGCGGCGTATGGTACTGGGCGTCTGCCCTCGAAGCGAAGATGTGCGCCGAGGCGGAAGTGGCCCTGGTAGGCGGCGGTAATTCGGCGGGGCAAGCCGCCGTGTTCCTTTCACAGCATGCCGCAAAGGTGTTCATCCTCGTAAGGCGTCCGAGCCTCGCCGCCGGCATGTCGCGCTATTTGATAGACCGCATCGAGGCCACGCCGAACATCGAGCTGCGGCCTCAATCGCAACTGACGCAGCTTCACGGCGACCTGCCGGGCGGCCTTGGCGCCGTGTCCTGGCGCGATCTCCAAAGGGGCATCGAGGAGGAACGGCCGATAGGCCATGTGTTTCTCTTCGTGGGTGCGGAGCCCGAGACCG
>JBOIDT010000225.1:0-1527 GCA_050740755.1 Gammaproteobacteria bacterium | reverse complement strand
CCGCCGCCTGTTCACCGGTCGCCTTGAGCGTGCCCGAGGGGGACAGAGCCAGGCTCACCCCGTCCGCCGCCGCCTTCCGAATGATCGCTGCCGGGGTCATACCTCGACCTCTACGCGGCCTTCAGGGAGGCCCGACCCTTCCTGCGGCGCTACCGCATCTTGGGTAGAACCCGCACCACAAGGTTGTAAGGGTGCCGGTGTGCAAGGGTGCAGACGCGCTACATCCGTCACGGCCTGAAGTCCGATCCCCCCGGCTGGGGACGGTAGAGACGGTAGGGACCCATTTCCCGGTTTACCGCTATGTGAATTTCTCTCGTGGGATAAACCGTAAAATGGGTCCTTACCGTCCCTGCCGTCCCCAGAACTTAGCCCTATGCCGAGCCACACTTTGATCCCGAGGCTTTTGCGGCGGTCTAATCCCCGCTCTGTCAGCCGGCCCCCGAAGCTCGTCTGAGACTCTGCGCGCTCGCCGCTGGCGTCGCACCACGCGCAATACGCCCTGTACAGGTCTGACGCCCCGGCCTCAGCCCGGCGATCCAGCACGCAGCACTCCTCCAGGAATCCCGCCAGAACGTCCATCTCGGCCCGGTACGTCTCGGTCGCGCCCCGGACCGCATCGGGCGGATTTAGTCCGTCCTGCTGCCAGGCCAAGCACCCCTCGACGGCCCACCGCAGGATCCCAGACAGCTCGGAGCGCAGCCGCTCGGGCAGCATCGGATCCTGTCGCGGCGTGCCGCTACGGTGGAACGTGACGTTGAATGGGACCAGGTGGATCCTTCTCCAAATCGCGTAATCAGTACCCTTGATCTGTGGCTTATGATTCGTTCCGATCCACAATTTGTGCGTTGGCTTGAACTCCCAGAAATCTTCTCTCATCCGCCGGCACGCTATCGGATCGCCGCCGGTCAGCGACTTCACCAGGTCCTCGTTCAGCCGTCGCCCGTCGCCAGTCTCCGCGGTCGCGACGAAACGCTTGCCGTACAGGGTGGCCCGTTCGGTCGGATGGTGTTCGCCTCGGCGGGCCATAAGAAGTTCAGCAGGCACTCGGCCCGCGTAGGCACCGAGCAGATCGTGAATGGTGTCTAGAAGCGTGCTTTTCCCGTTGCTGCCCGTGCCGTGCAGGATGAACAGGGCGTGTTCCCTCGCGGTCCCGGTGAGGCTATACCCGACCGCCCGCTGCACGAACGCGATCGTTTCGCCGCCGCCGGCGAACACCTCGCGCAGGAAGCGGTCCCAGGCCGGGCACACGGCCTCGGGGTCGTAGCTCACATCGATCCCGAGGGTGATGAAATCCTCACGAGCATGCGGGCGTAGGGCCCCGGTCCGCAGGTCTATGGTGCCATTGCCGACATTGAGCGCCCACGGATCCTGGTCCAGGTGTTTTGGCAGCACCGGGACGTCCTCGATCGCTTGGGCGGACGCCAGCATTTTCGATCGCCGCTCGTGCGATTCTGATTTAACGGCCCACTTGGCGAGCGCTTCGCGCCGGTCCGGTGACGACCGCGCCGCTTCCTCGTACATGCCGCG
>JBOIDT010000224.1:0-1544 GCA_050740755.1 Gammaproteobacteria bacterium | reverse complement strand
AGGTGGTGACAGACCATGAGCATGTCGAGGTGCTCGTCCACGGTGTTCACGGTGTAAGGCCGGGTCGGGTTGGTGCTCGAGGGCAGGACATTGGCTTCGCCACACACCCGGATGATGTCGGGGGCATGGCCGCCGCCCGCACCCTCCGTGTGATAGGTGTGGATCGCCCGGCCCTTGAAGGCGGCGATGGTGTCCTCGACGAAACCCGATTCATTGAGGGTGTCGGTGTGGATCGCGACCTGCACATCGGCCTCGTCCGCGACCGTGAGGCAACAGTCGATGGCGGCCGGTGTGGTACCCCAGTCCTCGTGGAGCTTGAGGCCCATGGCCCCGGCCGCGATCTGCTCGCGCAGGGCGTCCGGCAGGCTCGCATTCCCCTTGCCCAGAAAACCGAGGTTCATCGGCAAACCCTCGGCCGCGCGCAACATCTGCGCGAGGTTCCAGGGGCCGGGTGTGCAGGTAGTGGCGTTGGTCCCGGCCGCGGGCCCCGTACCACCGCCGATCATCGTGGTCACGCCCGACATGAGCGCGTCCTCGATCTGCTGCGGGCAGATGAAATGGATGTGCGAATCGATCCCGCCCGCGGTCACGATCAGCCCCTCACCCGCGATGACCTCGGTGCCCGGACCGATTACGATCCCGGCCCCGGGCTGGACATCGGGATTGCCGGCCTTCCCGATCCCCGCGATCCGGCCGTCTTTGATCCCGATGTCGGCCTTGACGATCCCCGACCAATCCAGGATCAGCGCGTTGGTGATGACGGTATCGACCGCCGCGGCCATACCGAGCTGGCCCTGGCCCATGCCGTCGCGGATCACCTTGCCCCCTCCGAACTTGACCTCCTCGCCGTAGACCGTGTGGTCGCGCTCGACCTCGATGAGGAGCTCCGTGTCCCCGAGCCGCACCCGATCGCCCACGGTCGGGCCGTACATCTCCGCATAGGCGCGCCGGTCGAGGGTCGTCATGGCAGGCTACCCATGACCTTGGCGTTGAAGCCATAGACGATGCGGGCGCCGCCATAGGCCACCAATTCGATCGTGCGCTCCTGGCCGGGCTCGAAACGCACCGCGGTCCCGGCCGGGATATCGAGCCGAAAGCCCAGCGCCCGATCGCGGTCGAAGCGGAGCGCCGCGTTGGTCTCGTAGAAATGGTAATGAGAACCGACCTGGATCGGTCGATCTCCCGTGTTCGCGACCTTGAGCGTGCGCGTATCGCGGCCCGCGTTCAGCGAAAGCGTGCCGGGTTCGACGAAAAGCTCGCCTGGGATCATGGCCGCCTCCTCAGAGGATCGGGTGATGCACGGTGACCAGCTTGGTGCCGTCGGGGAACGTCGCCTCGACCTGGACCTCGGCGACCATCTCGGGCACCCCGTCCATGACGTCGCCGCGCGTCAGGAGCGTCGCGCCATGACTCATCAGCTCCGCGACCGTCCGCCCGTCGCGCGCCCCTTCGAGGATGGCGGCGGAGAGGTAGGCCACCGCCTCCGGATAATTGAGCTTGACCCCCCGTGCCATGCGCCGCTCGGCGAGCAACGCGGCGGTGAA
>JBOIDT010000223.1:0-1598 GCA_050740755.1 Gammaproteobacteria bacterium | reverse complement strand
GGATCCTCTTCCTTTCCGCGGCGCTCCAATCGTTGATGCATTGTAGACAGGCCGATGTGGCCGTCCTGCGGAAGCTCGTATGGCCATGCTTGCACGGCAGGCCGGTGAAGTACTTGCTGAGCCCGAGCTTGATCGCCTGGGAACGCGAGATCTTGTGGTCATTCATAAGAGCGAGCATAGACCCTTCTGCTTCTGCAAGCAAAGGGTGGGTCAGGGGGTCTCATGTGCGGACGCCGCATCGCGGCAGATCACCGGTCCCGCTGGCCGGCGGGAGACCCGGTGAGGAAGGCTAGACTACACGCTGGGCCACGGCTCGAACATGTCCACCGTCCGGGCGCCGGCCCGCCGGGTCCGATCACGCGTCTCCGCATGATGGACCCGATCGTAGCGCAGGCGGCAGCCCTGGCACATCGACCGCAGGCTGGCCGGGTCCACATGCTCCGGTATGTGATCCAGGCGGACGC
Source organism: Gammaproteobacteria bacterium (assembly GCA_050740755.1). GTDB lineage: Bacteria > Pseudomonadota > Gammaproteobacteria > JACCXJ01 > JACCXJ01 > JACCXJ01. The sequence continues at coordinate 1,134 of JBOIDT010000223.1, read as the reverse complement.
AGGTGAGTACCACCATGCAGCTGGACGCGGCGTCCAGCGCCCATCGCCCATGCCGGTTTGCGCACCGGCCGGCGTGCGGACGCCCGCATTCGCCGGCGCACTCGCATCGGTATCCGGCTCGCGCGAGGATCCGATTCGAGATCAGATCCCAGTCAGGCGGATGTCTTGTGTTCAAGCCTGGCCTGCTTCGGATTCCGCTCGTCCAGCCAGCGGGCGAGGGGCGATGCGTCGACCGCATCCCGGCGTGCGGCCCGGGCAGCGGCCATCCGGCCGTCCAGGCGCCAGTCGAGGGCGCATATGGCCTCGGTGTCGTCGCAGTTCCGGTGGAGGCGGAGGATCATCAGCCTCATCCCACCTCTCCCGGCTCGGCCGCATTCGCGATCGCCGCCTGCACGCCCGCGATCGCGATCGCCTGCACGTCATTGAAGTCTGTCCTCCTGTCAGCCATTGGCCCGCTGGCCCGTCCCTGGTAATAGTCGTATGGCCCAGCGCCATCGAAGCGGGGCACCGCAAGGAAGCCACCAGCAGATCGCGCGGCCTCGGCTGCCCTGGTGACGCCAGGATTGCCCGGCGTGAACCGGTCGTTGTCGGCGCAGAGGATGATCTTGGTCTTGGGGTACTTCGCCCGCAGCGCCCGCGCCACCGGTGTGAGGTTGCCGGCGGTGAACGCCACGGCCACGGCATGGCCGGTCGCATCGTGGACGGTCGCGCCCGTCGCGTAGCCCTCGGCGATGCACAGCGTGCCGTCAGGCTTGCCGATGCTGAAGTAGTGCGCCTTGTAGTCGCCGCCCGGGAAAAAGCGCTTATTGTCGGAATGGATGAACTCCAGGGTATGAAGGCCGCCTCCCGTATCCCGCGCTGGGACGATCAGGCATCCGTCGCACGGCATGCCGGCAATGACCAGAGCGCCGTGGTATAGCCTCAGCCCGTACGACTTGACGCGCTTTCTTCTGAGGTACGAGTGCAGGTCAGCAACACGTGTCGCGGCCACCCACAGCGATCGCGCCTTGTCTCGGGCCTCAGCGTGCCGGCGGGCTTGCTCAGCCTGGCGCTCTAGGCGTTCGTGCTCGCAGCGCCGCCGGAAGGCTTCCCGTTCCGCCGAAGTAAAGGGGTTCTCGCGCTGTGCTCGCCAGG
>JBOIDT010000222.1:0-1627 GCA_050740755.1 Gammaproteobacteria bacterium | reverse complement strand
GTCACCTTCTGGCCGAGCTTCACGACATCGAGGTCCTTGGCATAGACGGTGATCTCGCCCCAGAGGCTGGACAAGTCCGCGATGACGAAGACCGAGGCGTCTTCCTTGACGGCCTCCCCGAGCGTCATATGCCTTTCGATGACGATGCCATCGAAGGGCGCGCGCAGCTCATAGCGGGCGAGGTTTTGCCCCCTGCGGCCGGGAACGTTACTGAGATCCGTCTGGGAAAGGCCCAGGGCAAGGAGTTTTTGCGCGGCGGTCTCGACCTCGATCTCCGCCTCCGCCAGGCCTTGGCGGCTCTGAAGATAATCCTGTTCGGCCGAAATCTTCGCTTCCCACAGGCGTTTTTCCCGCGCAAAGTTCGCCCGCGCGAGCTCCAGACGCTTGAGCGCGGTGGAATACTGACCCTTGAGGTCGGCCAGCTCGCGGCTTTCCAAGATTGCGATCAGCTCGCCCCGTTGTACCGGATCGCTCAGCTTCTTGTGGACCGCCGTGACCACCCCCGCGACGCGCGGCACCACATGGGCCAAGCGGTTCTGGTTGACGCCGATCTGTCCAGGGAGCGTCAGGAGGGTCCGGATCTGCGCGGGCCCTGCGGTCCGCACCTCGATCCCGGCGCTCTTTAGCGCCGCCGGGGGGAGCGCTACCCGGCCCTCGACCTGGGCATAGGCCCATTGGTAAGATTTTCCCTGGTAGACGGCGCCGACCTCGACATCGAAGGAATGGGGCTCTTCGATCACCCGATCGCCCAAGAGATAATCGCCCGCGGGCTGGAAACGGACCACCTCTGTCTTGCCGCCCAGCCGCTTAAGCTCGATGCTCAGTTGCACCTCCGCAGGGGGTACGGGTTTTTCCTCTGCGTAGGCATACACCCCGAATCGGGGGGGGACGCCCTGCTCGTTGATCGTGACCTCGACTTCGAAGCCGTCTTGCGCCAACACTCGGCCGCCATGCGGACCCTCGGCATGAAGCCCTGCCTCGGCCCCATGGCCTTGGTGCTCGTCCTTTTCCTCGGCCGCATGAGCTTCGTCCCCTTCCTGCTCCGGGGGCGGTGGACTCGTGCGCAATACGAAAAAGCCTAAAACGATTCCCACCAGGATCACGGCCGGAATGGCCCATGGATTCTTACCTTTCATCGCGACTCCTCCGGTTCCCCATTGACTGACATAGCTTCCGGCCGCTCACCGATTAAACGTACCATGTCGGCGACCGCCTGGTGGTATTCCGAGAGCGCGCGCAGATATTGGCTCTTCGCGCCAAACAGCGTGCGTTGCGCGTCCAACACCTCCAGAAAACCGAACTTGCCGAGGCGATAACCCTCGTTGGCGGCCTCGAAGGCACTTTGGGCGCCGGGCAAGATCTCCTGTTTCAACGTCGTGACCTCGGTATGGGCGGCAGCCAGCCGCTGGTAGGCGCCGTTCAAGGCCGTGTGCACCCCCACCCCGGCGGCGCGGCGCTCTTCCAACGACTTGGTGAGGCGTTCCTCGGCCGCCTGAATACTGCCCTCATTGCGGTTGAACACCGGGAGGGGGATGGAGAGCCCCGCGGTCACGGCGCTATCGCCCGTGTCGTGAAACTCCGTGACGCCGAGGCTAACGGTGAGGTCCGGGACCGCGCGGCTCTTCTC
>JBOIDT010000221.1:0-1631 GCA_050740755.1 Gammaproteobacteria bacterium | reverse complement strand
TGAATTTACTCTCGGGCAGCATTGGTCATGCGACGGATCATACAACTATGGACCCCGGGTTCCTAACGTGGCGGCCGATCCTCTTTTATCTCATTAGCCAGCCTTTTCACGGTGCTCGCCGCAATGCGCGCACCGGCATCGAGGAGGATACGGCCGGCCTTCCAGGCCTGCTCGCGCAGGCGGTCCCAATGATCCTCCCGCTTGAGCTCCCGCAGGCAGCGCAGGTATTTCACCCGTTGCGCGTGATCGAGCTTGCCGAGGATCGCCGGGATCACCCCTTCTTCGATATTGTATAGCTGTCCAGGCTGCGGGTTGACCGCGATCACATCGCTCGCATCGATCCCCAGGTCCTCGGCCGTTGCCTCCATGGCCCCTCGGATCGCCTGCTCCTTGGGCCGCTGGGGTTGGGCGATATTGTAGGGCGGGTCCCATTCACGCAGGGGACGGAGCTGATCGACATGGGTCAGGACGCAGAGGAGCGGGGGCGCGATCAGGTCGGGGCGGCGCTGAAACAGGGCATTGACATTATCAACTAGCTGCCGGTCTGCGTGTCGCGCGGCGTTGGTGGCCGAGCACACGAGTAGGATCAGGTCGCTGCGCAAGAGCTCGGCCTCTGCTTCATCGAATCCCTGATCCGCCGTCGGCCCGGCATAACCCGCGCTATCGAGGACGATCATCCGTCCCGCTTCATCGCGCTCCAATACGTAGGGGGTGATCCCGGAGGTCAGGGGTAGCACATCGGTCCTGGCTCGAAGCTCGCCGAAGAGGGCATTAATGAGGCTGGATTTTCCGGCTTTGACCTGGCCCACCACGAGCAGCCGCAATGGTTCCTCAGCGGGCAGCGCCCGGCGCTCAAGGTCTGTGCGGGAGTACTGAGTGATATACTCAGCAGTGGGCCGATCGCTCAAGGTCAAGGCCCCGCTGTAGAGCTCGATCGCGTAGTAGGCGACCTGCTTTACATAGCTCTGCAATAACCAGGTCTTGATCTCATCGGCGGGGTATCTCAGGGCCTGGTGCGCGCTCAGGTCGCGCAGCTCGCGCAACACCGCCCCCACGGGATTGATGGCCAGGGCACCCAGCCGGTATACGTCGTGGCACTTGCTGGCGAAGCTCGCGAGGCTATGCCCGCGCATCAGGTCGTGGATGGTCAGCATATGACTGAAGGGGATGTTGTCAAGGAGTGTTCTCAGATCCTTGCTGACCAGCTCGATGATCATGAGGAGATAGGGGATCGCGATCTCGAGCGGCGCATTTTTCGATTCCGGGTGATAATGCCGGGCGACAGCCGTGATCGTCTCTCGGCCCAGCTCGATGAGTCTCTGGGGGTCGTCGAGCGGGTAGTGCGCGAGCGTGAGCTTCTCCGTGATCGCGGTGGCCTTGTCCCAGGCGGCGCGGTTGCGGTCCGGCCAGTGGGGGTCTGGCTGCACCTCGGGTTTGTCCGTCAGAACGGCCGTGTGCTTACGATTTAGCCACACCAGCATCAGCCAGGCGGCCCCACCCAGGCACGCCAGTACCAGCAGCCACTCCAGGATCCGCCCCTGTTGCCATAGCCACAAGAGTCCCAGCGGCAGCAGGGTGATGGCGGGCAGCACGGTCCCCGCAATCGCCACGAGCCACCGGAGCGAGAACTT
>JBOIDT010000220.1:0-1648 GCA_050740755.1 Gammaproteobacteria bacterium | reverse complement strand
AAAGGGTGAAGCGTCACGAACCACAGGTGCGCGAGACCCGCGCGGATCAGTCCATCCAAATCGGTCGGGGATGCATTGAACCACGTCAGAAAGCGATCCAGTTCCAGGTCCAGCCCCTCACGCGGTGGTGCGGTGAAATGAACGCGCTCATGGCCGATGCGCCCGGAGATGACCTGCATCGGCGCATCACCCCGGAGTACGCCGGTTCGGATCTGGTGCAGACCCGAGTAGCCCGTGGGGAACAGGGATGCCTGCCAGCCGCAGAGACGCTTAACGGTCAGGAGCGAAGCGAAGTCACGGCTGGCATCGAGCAGCACCTCAATCAAGCCATCGACGGCGCGCGGTGGTGCGGGCAGACCGGCGGTAGGCAAGCCGAGATGGCGAGCAACCGACGACCGAACCGCTTCCAGATCCAACAGTTCGCCCTCGATTGCGCTCGTTGTAACCCCATCCTCGACCAGGATGGCGGCCACGGCTTCCAACGTCAGATTGGGATCGAGCCACTGTGTGGCACCCAGCACCTTGCCCTGAGCCAGCCGCGCACGCAAAAGCCAAGGGGCCAGCGCTCCTTGAGCCCAGCGGAACTGCGGCCAATCAGATTGTTGCCAGATCCACACCGGAGACGTTTGCATGCCCTTATTCGCTCCAAACAATGAAGCGATTATGAACGTTAATCGCTTCATCGGCACGACGAGGCGGCCCACGAGACGCGGCACGATTTCAGCCAGAGCTCGAGTCCGCCCATATTGCCGGGTGTATGATGCGGGTCGTGCGGGAGCGGTGGGCGAAAGACGATGGCAGGGGAGGGGAGGGGGAGGGGTCCCCTATGAGCAGGGCTGAATCACTCGTCGTCGTGCAGGCACGGCTGGGCTCGACCCGCCTGCCGGGCAAGGTCTTGATGGACCTCGCCGGCGAGCCGCTCATCGTGCGCATGGTCGAGCGTGTGGCGCGCATGAAGACCCCGGTGCGGATCGTGGTGGCCACGACGACCGATCCCGCCGACGATGGGCTCGTCTCGGTGTGCCGGGCGGCAGCCATCGAGGTCTTTCGGGGGCACCCGACCGATCTCCTCGACCGTCACCTCAAGGCCGCGCGCCGCTACGGCGCGGAGGTGGTCGCCAAGGTACCGTCCGACTGCCCGCTGGTCGATCCCATGGTCATCGACGCGGTCTTCGCACGCTTCGCGGAGGGAGACAGCGATTACACGAGCAACCTGCACCCCGCCTCTTTCCCGGATGGCAACGACGCCGAGCTCATGTCGGTCGAGGTCCTGGAATGCGCCTTTCGCGAGGCCCGGTTGGATTTCGAGCGCGAGCACACGACGCCGTTCCTCTGGGAGCAGCCCGGGCGTTTCCGGTTGAGTAACGTCGCGTGGGAGGAGCGGGCCGACGGCCGCCCCGGCAGGGACTATTCGATGTCGCACCGCTGGACCATCGACTATCCCGAGGACTATGAATTGATCCGGCGGGTATACGAAGCCCTATATCCCGCCGATCCCGCTTTCGGGCTCTACGATGTCCTGGAGCTCTTGGACCGCCGGCCGGGGCTTGCGGCGATCAATGCGAAGTACGCCGGCGTCAACTGGTATCGCCATCACCTCGATCGGCTCCGCACCATCGATCCGGGAGCGACCCGCGCCGTCGGATCC
>JBOIDT010000219.1:0-1663 GCA_050740755.1 Gammaproteobacteria bacterium | reverse complement strand
TCCTCGAAGATACCCTCCAGGGTGGAGCAGGCCGTCGAGGCCAGGATCAGGGGCAACCAATAGAATTTGTGCATGGGGTCGATCTCGCCGCGGGTGCGCCATTCTAGGGCCATCGTCCGGCACGGGACAACGGCCGTGGGGGCGTCATCGCCCGCGAAGGGGCACACTGGCGCAGCGCCCCCACACTCGTCGGTCGTTCGCGGTGGCACGCGCCTCGGGAGACGGCGCTGCCGACCCTTCCGAGCCCGGGATCGACTTTGGCGGCCCGGGCAGGACCGCGCCAGCACCGCACAGTAGGCGCCGGTGCCGAGAGCTTCGGACGGCCCCGTCGCGACTCCCCGGCGCGCGGCCGGCGGCATCGCCGCCGCACGTTGCATTTCCTATCCGGCCAGACAGTCCCGATGCGTGGACGTAGCGTCGGTACGATCACCACGTGGTACCGACAATACCACCGCACGTGAGTTTGGCTTTGCCATTCTCTCACCTCGATTTCTCCTCTTTCTGGACTTGATAGGCCCAGCGAGAGGACAAATCATCGGCCTACCATCAATCAATTCCTGTCAATGGCAAACCTGCGTGTTTCGCACCGCCATAGCCGGTGGCTTAGCTTGAGTTAGTCGCGACCCCGATCGTGGACTTGGCCGCGCAGCTCTCCGGCACCGAAGGCATCCGTGTGAACGTTGGCGTAAATGGCCCCGGCCCGGACCGCTTCCACCAAAGCCGCGAAGTCGCCGGCCAAAACACCCTGGCCAGCCAACGCCACGACATCAGCGGCCGTGAGGGTCCCCTTGACAAGTGCCGCCCGGACTCGGGCAGGTCGGCGTGGAGGCAACGGGACTCGGGTTGTCGACTGAGTCGCACAGCCAGGCGATGATGCCTCCGGTCGTGTGTCGCTGGCCGAAGTGGAGGTGGGCCTGATTGACGTACTGAGTATCCGCCGTTGCCACGGTTTCCACCACTTGATAGGTCAGCTGGTAGCCAATGCTCTGTTGATTCGCGGCGATCCGGCCCCGGAACCGGCCGCTGCCGTCGCTGAACACCGCGCCTCCCACGGGTATCACCTCGTTGAAACCGGACAGCTGGGCTCGGAGCGAAGCACTCTTGCCCTCGTGGCCGAGGGCCGGAATCACGCTTCCGATCGCCATCAGCGCCGCTACCGCTAGGGTATACGTGGACTTGCTCATTGCTGTTCCTCCTTGCGTTTGTGGGTGTCTACTACGTATAGAAATACACATGTTATTTTACCATAGCACGGTCGGGAGTGGCGAGGGCGCCTTCAGCCCCCGATGGCAATAGCCTCCTTACGGCGAGCGAGGACGGCTCTGGGACGCAGACACCGGCAGCCCGCTCCGCGCCGAGCACGGCCGGTGGCATCGCCGCAGCGCACATTGATTGAATCTCCTATGCGGTGCGCCTTCGCTACACCCGCGGCTGCCGGCACGGCTGCCGGCGCCGGATTGACACGCATTCCGTGCGCACATATTATGGAGCTTTCCCTGTGGGGCGGAATCTCCATGAACATCACCCTGTCCATTGATGAAAAGCTTGCGGAGCAGGCACGTTTGATCGCCAAGTCCATGGGCAAGAGCTTGAACCAACTGGTACGCGACCACCTGGAACAACTGACGCGCCAGGACGAGGCGCGGGAGGAAATCGCCGAATT
>JBOIDT010000218.1:0-1717 GCA_050740755.1 Gammaproteobacteria bacterium | reverse complement strand
GAAGGAATCAGCCGCCCGCCTTGCCAAACGCGCACAGACCGCCTAAAGTCCACACGTCTCGCCGCCTCGGGGGTGGGGGAATTTGACCCGGCCACAAGTGGAGGACTTTGAGGTGGCCACCGGGGCCTTGCGCGAGCGCGAAGACAACGACGCCGTCCTTGGCCGGCCGATATACGACCGAAAAGGGAAAGTCTTTGAGAAATACTCGTCGTGTATTCTTGGAGGCAGGCGACCCGGCGAGCGGGAAGGCGAGGGCACGAGCGGTTGCTTCCTCGACTGCTTCGGCGAAGCGCGAGCCGAGGCCGGGTTGCTCATTGTTGTAGTAAATGACCTCGGCGAGGAACTCACGACGTGCTGCCGCTACGAACCGGGCCCGTTTCAACGGGACAAGCGCTTGGCTTCCGCGAAGACGTCTTCCGCGGCGTAGGTTTGCGTTTCGCCTCGATCAAACGCCGCAACGCGATCCTCGATCTCTCGGGCCCACTCCGTCTCGATGTCAGAAAGCGGCGGTGCTCGCAACGACTCCAGGAGAGCCTCCGCTAGCTTGGCACGTTCTTCCGCAGCTAACGCCCGTACTAGCTGCTCGATTTCTTTAAGAGAAGCCGCCGTATTCATGCGTCTTTCGTCCGCAATCAGGTGCTACGTCCGAATCGCTACCGTGTCTTGAACCGCTAACGCTGCTATTAGCGCTGCCGGTAAGCAGCCCGGTTCAACGCAGAGTTTGGCAGCATTCCGGCCGAGGTCCAGCTGTACTTTTCTTGTCGAGAACTGGGTCGGAACGGGCCGGTAGGCCGATCCCCGAAGTCCGCAGGATCCCCATGACCCCCTAAGCGCGCCGTATGCCGCAAGAAAGAAGGCCAACGGAGAGCCGTTCGCCCCCGGGTGGTTGGTGGAGGCCCCGTAGATCTAACTCAAGTCCTCGGCCATGGGGCGGGATCCGATCCCCACCGTGGTCGACGCTGCCGCTACTTAGCTCCTTCATAATTATAGTTAAGGAGCAAGCAGCGTCGTGACTGGACAGCAGGCGTCGAGGGCGCCGAGCGCTCGCGGCCCCTGGACGTGTCGCGCCCCTCGGTGACGAGCGGAGGGTCGCTGTGTGGCCCGCTCCGGGCGGCAGCGGGCAACGCGGCCGAGATGGGGGGTTCCACTCCGGGCTGGGCGGGGTCGTCCGATGTCGCGGCGGCCGCCCGCCTCGATAAGGCGAGACCGCTGAACCGTGGCGGCCAGTCTCAGCGCACGACATGGACGGCCACAGGAAGATTCAGGGATCCCCAGACTCGATCGGTCGTCAGCACGGGAATGCCCTATCGGATGGCCAGGCTCAGACAGGCACGATCCCCGAGCGAGAGGCCTAAGGAGCGGGTCTCTAGCCACAGCCGCCCGGCGGACTCGGCTTCCTCGGCCGTGAAAGGGAGGATGCTCAGCCCCAGGTCTTCCACGTCCTTGCGCAGGCCGTCGACGTCGACGCCACCGGCGATGGATTTCTGCACCACCTCGGCCCAGTTGACGCTCGAGATCGCGGACTCATCCAATAGGGGCTCGATGGTCAGGCTTCCCGGCTCATCTTGTAGATACGCGAGCAGCGCGGAGGCGTCGAGCACCGCCTTCAACGGCCTTATTCCCGTTCGGCCTCTCGCCGGCGCTCGGCCAGCAATTCGGACGCGAGGCTCTTGCCCGCCGGCAGGCGGGCAAAGCGATCCTTGAGGCGGCGCCGGAT
>JBOIDT010000217.1:0-1879 GCA_050740755.1 Gammaproteobacteria bacterium | reverse complement strand
CTAACCACGTCTGGATGGTGAGAGACGATCCGAACCCTATCCATCACCGTATTCTCGTGAGTGCTTGGTCGAATATTTACACGCAAGGTTCAACGCACCTCGATCTCCATCGGCGTGATCACGTTCTCGGCCGACCGATCCACCGGCTTCGAATAGCGTGGCAGCGCGAGCTTGGTGGTCTTCCAGCCGCGGTGGATGACGACGCCCTTGTACGGCGGTGTGCCCCCGACCTTGCCGAGCAGTCGATAGCGGTGCGGATCGGTCGCCTTGTCCACGACGGTGCCCTCCCCTTCCTGGCCGGCGAACACCGGCCCGAGCGCCAGGTATTCCCTGATCACACCGGAACAGCCCTGGTGCACGACGCGCGAGGCGCCCGCGACCTGGGCGTCATCGTAGGGGGTGATGTCCTCCATCACGAAGTCCAGGAAGCGCCCCTTGTCCTGCAGCATGGCCAAGAAGGCCAGCACCTCGCCGTAATCCGCGCCTTCCGGGATCGGCGACTTGACCGGCTTCTCTGGCGCGGGCGGTGGCGCGGGCGGCCCCAGCCCCTGGGTCTCTCGCACGGCGCGCAGGGCATCCACCACGATGACGAGCACCAGCGCCGCGAGCACCATCTCCCGATAGGCGCCCCAGGCGGGGGGGAGGAACTCGGGCGGCATCGCGGGGCTCAAGACCACGATCACGAGGAGGCCGAGCAGGCTCGCCCCGAGCGTGCGCCGCGCGTAGCGGTTGTAGCGCCGGTCGTTACTTTCGAGTGCCTGGTTCATACCCGCCTCCCCCGAAAGGGCCGACAGGATAGCGCAGTTGCTCGGCGCTTGTCATGGCGACAGACGCCTGCAAGTTGCCGGTGCTCCAGGCTTCACCTAGTATGGCGACGCCGATGGCGGACACGATCGCGGTCATCTTCGATTTCGACGACACCCTGGCCTCGGACAGTACCTCGGGCTTCCTCCACCAGCTCGGGATCGACGTCAAGGCCTTCTGGGGCGAACGCGTGATGCCGCTCATCGGCGCAGGCTGGGATCCGGTGCCGGCCTATCTCTACGCCATGCTGGAGGTCTCGAACGGCGATTCCGCGCGACGCATCACCCGCGAGCGTCTCATGCGCTGGGGCCGCCACCTCCGCCTCCACAGCGGGGCCACGCGCGTCTTCGAGCGCCTCACCCAGCACGCGCGCTCGGTCAGCCCGGACCTCGAGGTCGAGTTCTACCTGGTGAGCAGCGGGATCGGGGAGACCTTGCGCGCGACCCGCATCGCCCGCCACTTCCACGACATCTGGGCCTGCGACTTCGCCTACGGACCCGAGGGCGAGATCGTGTTTCCCAAGAACATCGTGAGCTTCACCGACAAGACCCGCTACATCTTCCACATCCAGAAGGGCATCGTCGGACCGGAGTCGCGCGGCCGGCCCTTCGAGGTCAATCGCAAGGTACCCCCCGAGCGCCTGCGGGTGCCGCTCAACCAGATGATCTTCGTGGGCGACGGCTACACCGACATCCCGTGCTTCTCGCTCATCCGCAAGAACGACGGGATCGCCATCGGGGTCTACGACGCAGCCGACCGAGAGCGCTGGGGCCGCGCCTGGGGCTTCATCGAAGACGGCCGGGTCTCCAACCTGGTACCCGCCGACTACCGCAACCACTCGGCGCTCACCCACTCCCTGCTCATGGCCGTGGACAGCATCGCGCGCCGGATCACGTTGCGGCGCAAGACGTATCAAGGCTGAGGAGCCCCAGGGCCGGGTCTTGAGTCGCGGAATGGTAAACGGCGTCGCACACCATCATGCTGTGACGTGTATATCCCGGCGCGTGCTACGTCGAACGCTATGGGCAGGCCGAGAAAGGAACATCCCGTAAGCCTTACGCCGTGTTACACTTAG
>JBOIDT010000216.1:0-1911 GCA_050740755.1 Gammaproteobacteria bacterium | reverse complement strand
GCGCTGCTTCCAGCGGATGTCGTTACTTATATCCAATAACCGCAACACCACCGACAACGGGGCACCATGCGCTTTCGCCTCCTCCGGTCCGCCCGCGCCGGCCCGGAACCGCGCTGTCCACGGCCCGTGCAGGCATGGTGCGCGGGCGTCCATGAGCCCGTCCCCCGGCCCCGTGGGAACGCGGAAACCGAAGAGCGTTTCACGGAGGGCAGTCCCGTAGGCGCGTAGGCCGATCGAAAGCCTCCCGGACTTTCCTGGGTCGCGCACGGATAAATAGAGGAGGGATACGGCCCATGGGCTCCCTCCGATCGCGGCGGTTTCTTCACAAGCCGTCAGTTGTGTGGCAAGCCGATTCACGGGTGGCGGCCGCGCTGGACGACCACATGACGCCGCTCGATCTCTCGATGAAAGCGCTCGGGAATCCGGGCCCAGTCCGTAACATCCACGCGGATCGGCAGGTTGCTCTCGACCAATGCCTGCCTGAGCTCCGATAGAGCCGGCGTCTCTTCGCCGAGTCGGTCCGGGGTACGCAGCACGAGGTCGAGGTCGCTGGCCGCATGCGCCGCGCCGCTGATCCGGCTGCCATAGGCCCAGAGTTCCGCGTCCGGAACACGCTCTTGCAGCAGGCGCTTGACCGTCTCCAGATATTGCTCGGGCAAATCGAGCCCTGGGGTCCGTTCAGGCATGACGTTCAGGCATGATCGGAATCCTCCCCGAAGCGCGCGCGCAGTATCGCCTCCAGGGTCCTTACGTCGACGATGAAGGCTGGGAGCAGCTTCAGGGTCTCGTTCGCGAACCCTTCGCCGTAGTCATGGGCGGTGTCGTTGCGGCTGTCGCGATAGGCGAACCAGCGCTCGACTTCTTCTACGGTCATCAACCCGTGGAGGGCCGATAACCTGAGGATTTCTTTCACCGGCGTGGCATCCAGCTTTCTGCCGCCGTGACCGAAATCCTGGAGCGCTCGCTTGAGCAGCTTGAAGCTCGTTTCCTGGGCGAGCTCATAGCCTTTGATAATGGCGTTTCGGAACACCTCTCGGTCGATACTGTCCGGTTGGGCTTGCCGGTAAAAGTCCAGCGATGATCCGAGGATGCGGATGCAACGGTCGAGGTGGTCGGTGTCGATGGTCACGGCTTGCCCTGAAGCGGGAGCGGTCAGCGCATGAGGTCCTGGAGCAGCGGGGCCAGCGCAAAGCGCTGGCGACCCAAGGTCAGCCGATCCGCTCGCAGGATGGCCTCAAGATCGGCCAGCGCGCGGTCGAACTCGTCGTTGACGACCAGATAATCGTATTCGGCGTAATGCGAGATCTCGGCGACCGCGTCCCGCATGCGGCGGCGGATGATTTCTTCCCGGTCACCGCCGCGGCGGCGCAGACGCTCTTCCAGCACCTCGCAGGAAGGCGGCAAAATGAAGATCCCGGTGCAGTCGCGCTGTGCCGCGCGCACCTGGCGGGCGCCCTGCCAGTCGATCTCCAGGATCACGTCCATGCCCTTCATGAGGCGCGCCGCGACCCATTCCTTCGAGGTCCCGTAACGGTGGTCGAAGACCCGGGCATGTTCCAGGAACGCGGCGTTTTCGGCCATGGCCTCGAAGGCCGGTAGCTCGACGAAGTGGTAGTCGCCGCCATTGCGTTCCCCGGCACGCATGGGGCGGGTGGTGTGGGAGACCGACAGGGCGATGTCGGGATGGGTGGCGACCAAGGTCTTGACCAGGCTGGTCTTGCCCGCACCGGAGGGCGCGGAGACGATGTAGAGACGGCCCGAGGCTCGTTGGTCTCCGGCGTGGATCACCTGGTCACTCGCTTCCGCGTCATTCGTCCGGGCCCGAAGCTAGAGTGCGGCCAGAAACCGGCGCCAAGCAAGGGATTTTCTCATTTAGCGTTTGCTAGGGGTGCACAGTTGGGTGCACGAAAA
>JBOIDT010000215.1:0-1912 GCA_050740755.1 Gammaproteobacteria bacterium | reverse complement strand
CCGACCCTCGTGCTCGCCCCCAACAAGACGCTCGCGGCCCAGCTCTACGGGGAAATGAAAGGTTTTTTCCCCCAAAACGCGGTCGAATACTTCGTGTCCTATTACGATTACTATCAGCCCGAGGCCTATATGCCTGCCTCGGACACCTACATCGAAAAGGACGCGACGATCAACGAGCACATCGAGCAGATGCGTCTGTCCGCGACCAAGGCCCTGCTCGAGCGCCCGGATACCGTGATCGTCGCAACCGTCTCGGCGATCTACGGCCTGGGCGATCCGGAGGAGTACCACAGCATGGTGCTGCACCTCGTGCGCGGCGCGGAGGTCGAAGAGCGCGCCATCCTCCGAAGGCTCGCGGAGCTGCAATATACCCGCAACGACATCGAGCTGCACCGCGCGAGTTACCGGGCGCGCGGGGAGGTGATCGACATCTTCCCGGCCGAGTCCGAGTCGGAGGCGGTGAGAGTCGAGCTGTTCGACGATCGGATCGCTTCCCTGTCGTTCTTCGATCCCTTGACCGGCGAAACGCTGCGCAAGGTCGCGCGGCTCACGGTTTATCCCAAGTCCCACTACGTGACCAAACGCCAGACCCTCCTCGACGCCATCGAGGCGATCAAGGTGGACCTGGCCGAGCGCCTGGAAGAGCTCCGGGCGTCGGGCAAGCTCCTGGAGGCCCAGCGCCTGGAGCAGCGCACACGCTTCGATCTGGAGATGATGCACGAGATCGGATATTGCGCCGGGATCGAGAACTACTCGCGCTACCTCTCCGGGCGCAATCCGGGCGAGCCGCCGCCCACCTTGTTCGATTATCTTCCCGCCGATGCGCTCCTGGTGGTGGACGAGAGCCACGTGACCATCCCCCAGCTCGGGGGGATGTATCGCGGCGACCGCGCGCGCAAGGAAAACCTGGTGGACTATGGATTTCGCCTGCCCTCGGCGCTCGACAACCGGCCCTTGCGCTTCGAGGAGTGGGAGCGGCTCGCACCGCAGACGATCTTCGTTTCGGCGACCCCGGGGCCCTACGAGCTGGCGCGCGCGGGCCAGGTGGCCGAGCAGGTGGTCCGCCCGACCGGGCTCGTGGACCCCGAGGTCGAGGTGCGCGAGCAGGCCACCCAGGTCGATGACCTCCTCTCCGAGATCAATATACGGGTCGAGTCGGGCGAACGCGTCTTGGTCACGACGCTCACCAAACGCATGGCAGAGGACCTGACGGATTATCTATCGGAGCACGGCGTGCGGGTCCATTATCTCCATTCCGACATCGATACGGTCGAGCGCGTCGAGATCATCCGCGATCTCCGGCTCGGGCGGTTCGATGTGCTCGTCGGGATCAACCTCTTGCGCGAGGGGCTCGACCTCCCCGAGGTGTCGCTGGTTGCGGTGCTCGATGCCGACAAAGAAGGGTTTCTGCGCTCCGAGCGCTCCCTCATCCAGACCGTGGGCCGCGCCGCGCGCAACCTGAAGGGCCGGGCCATCCTCTACGCCAACCACGTCACGGGATCCATGCAGCGCGCCCTCGACGAGATGGCGAGAAGGCGCAGGAAGCAAACGGATTATAACCGGGTCCACGGCATCACCCCGCGCGGCGTGCACAAGGCCGTCGCCGACATCATGGAATTGGCGGAGCCCGAAGAACGGCGCGCCCCCCGCCACAAGGTTGCCGAGCCACGCGCCGAGTACCGGGCCCTGTCCCCCGAGGCGGCAATGAAGCAAATCAAGAAACTCGAGGAGGCGATGTACCGCCACGCCCGCGATCTGGAATTCGAGCAAGCGGCCAAGCTCCGCGACGAGATCGCCCGCATCCGATCGGAGGCCTTCGGCCTCCCGTCGCGAAAGGTGGGATGAGGGACGCCCGGGCCGAATCCTTATCGACGAGCGCCCTCGAGGTGGGAAATCGAGGTGAGAAATTTTC
>JBOIDT010000214.1:0-1945 GCA_050740755.1 Gammaproteobacteria bacterium | reverse complement strand
GCTCGTTACCTCGCCGGATACACCCCGAAACATCGGACCCGCCAACGTACGGGCAAACGCCAAAACTCGGCGCTGCTGGTCGGGCGCCAACCGGTCGAGCTGCTGGCGGATCTCTCTTTCGATTGCTCGGTTCATATCACGGCTCCTATGCGCAACGGCGCAAATTCTACACCGGTTCCCCAGCTGATTCACATCCGCAGCCGAGGAAGCACGAAGTTCCGGACCGAGGGCACGCTTACCCCCGGTGCCGGTACGCCAGTGGGTGCTCTCATTACCAAGCGCTTGCGCTATTCTGGTTCCTCGGCGCGCCAAGCGGGCCAATCCATGACCCTGGCTTTCTCCACCAAGATCCAGCGCTCATCGGGCCGGTGTTACGCCCCCACGGACGTTTCCTGTCGGTCCATCCCGCTTGACCGGCATCGGCGGACTCGTGTCCGCGCCAAGGACCGTCGCCTTCGCGTCACCCCGAAGCCCCGACAGCCACCCAGAACCCAGGGCCAACCCAAACGACCCCTACCGGCCCCGACGCGAATCACTCAATCATCGGGCCCGTGCCACGGATCCGGCGCTGTGCGCGCTCGGGCTCGTCAGAGGCCCTGGTGTGCGCCAGCCTCGGCACCCTCATCGCAGTCTTCAGCAAGGCGCTGGAGGACTTCGCCGTGATCATGAACTTCGTGATCTTTCCCGTGTTCTTTCTAAGTGGCGCCCTGTACCCCATCGAGCACCTGCCGGGCGTTCTGAAAGCAGTCGCGCTCGCCAACCCCTTCAGCTACGGCGTCGATCTCCTAAAGCACGCGCTGGGGCCGGAGGCCTTGTTCGATCCGGATTTCTCGGTCGGTAAGGACCTCCTCGCCATGCTCGCTTTCGTCGTGCTAGCGCTCGCCGTCGTCTGCTGGCGTTTCTCGCAGGCGCCAGTGTTCGAGTCCCTGGCGCGTATTCACCGCACCGAAACGGCATTGACACCCACTTGAGAGTTGTGAAGAAACCGAACCAAACCTCTTTGAGCTTTCGGGTACATCGTCAAGGTCCCTACCCTGCCAACAGCGGGTACGGAAAGCGCAGGCCGGCTGCTCGCGACGCCATTTTCAGAAACTCTCACGCCCAGAGGTCCGTAAGTCTCAGGGTGACGGCATCGAAGGGGGCGACACAGGCGGACTCGTCATCGCGATAGCAGCCGAGTGGTGCCCAGTGCGCGTCGCGCAGGGCATAGGCCTCCAGGGTGCGTTCCTTGGGATCCACCAGCCAGGCATGGCGGACCCCGTGACGGGCATAGAGCGGCATCTTGATTTCGCGGTCCTTGCTGCGGCTGCCCGGTGAGAGGATCTCGCACACCCAGTCGGGCGCGACCAGGAAGCGCTGGTCCTCGGGGATGCTCGGCAGGCGTTCGCGCCGCCAGCCCGCGAGGTCCGGCACCGCCACTTCGGTATCGCGCACCAAGTGGACCTCGGGCTCGATCAGGATCCACCATCCGCCCGGACCCCCCTCTCCGAACCGATACGGCGGCCCCAGCCGCATGCCCAGAACGGACTCCGCGTGCGCGTGACGTCCGGTGGGCCGCGGCTGGGTGTGGATCTGGCCGTCCAGGATCTCGCCGGTCAGCCCTTCGGGCAGGCTCGCGAGCGTCTCGTACAGCCCGATATTGCGCCGGAGTGGCACACTCATGGTATTTTGGCTCGGCGTGGCAATCGCGTGCGGCTGCGGTCTACCGGCCCCTTCCGATCGCTGGCGCGCTACCCTGCCGCACGGGGAACGTATGTCCCGGACCCTGCGACCCCCGGAGCAGACGGTCTTGAGGAGGCGCCGGGCTCACGCCGCATGATGTCACTCATGCTCATCCGCGGCAACGGTCGCCGCGTCTCGATCGTGAAGAAACGGTGGCGCGTACCCCGTTGATGAGCGTGGACACTCGCGCCGAACTCGGGCTACCGGGTGTCATGTGGCCTAC
>JBOIDT010000213.1:0-1947 GCA_050740755.1 Gammaproteobacteria bacterium | reverse complement strand
CGCCAGGTCTGCATTGCAATGTTATTCGAGAATCGAACTACTAGCTAGCGGACCACTACATCCGGCATCCATGGTCTTGGAAAGTCACGGCCCCAATCCTCCTGCGCGGGCCCTGGTTCTGGGTGTAGAATCCCCAAGATTCATCGCTCTGCCACACCCATGTCACAGCTCTCACGAGAACAAGTCGAGTCGGCCCTGCGTGGCTATTCGGACCCCTACCTGGGCCAGGACCTGGTCTCGGCCAAGGCGGTCAAGGACATCGCCATCGAGGGGGAGCGGATCAGCGTCAGGGTCGAGATCGGATACCCGGTCCGGGGCATCGAATCGGCGCTCTCTGCGGCCTTGAAAGAGGCCGTCGCGAACGCGACCGGCGCACAGGACGTCACCATCGGCATCACCCAGAAGATCGTGGCCCACGCGGTCCAGAAGGGCACCACCGCCCTGCCGAACGTCAAGAACATCGTGGCCGTGGCATCGGGCAAGGGCGGGGTGGGAAAATCGACCGTGGCCGTAAACCTCGCCCTCGCCTTGCAAGGCGGCGGGGCGCAGGCGGCGATCCTCGACGCCGACATCTACGGCCCGAGCCAGCCGCGCATGCTGGGCGCCCAGGGCAAGCCCGAGACGCTCGATGGGAAATCCTTCGAGCCGCTCGTGAGCTACGGCGTCCAAGCCATCTCCATCGGCAACCTCATCGACGAGGAGACACCGATGATCTGGCGCGGCCCCATGGTCACCTCGGCCCTGCAGCAGTTGCTGAACGACACGCGCTGGCGGGACGTGGATTACCTGGTCGTGGACCTCCCGCCCGGCACCGGCGACATCCAGTTGACGCTCTGCCAGCGCATCCCGGTGAGCGGGGCCGTGATCGTGACCACCCCCCAGGACATCGCGCTGCTCGATGCCCGCAAGGGACTCAAGATGTTCCAGAAGGTGGAGGTCCCGGTCCTCGGCATCGTCGAGAACATGAGCGTGTATGTCTGCGGCCGTTGCGGGCACGAGGAGCACATCTTCGGGGAGGGCGGCGGGGCGGCCATAGCCAGGCAGTATGGCGTCGATCTGCTCGGCGCCCTGCCGCTCGACTCAAGCATCCGCGAGGGCGCGGACCAAGGCCGCCCGACCGTGGCCGTCGAGCCCGAGTCTCGCGTCGCAGAGCTGTACCGGGAGATCGCGCGCAAGATCGCAGGCAAGCTCGCGGTCCGGGCCCGCGACTATTCGGGACGCTTTCCCAAAATCGTCATCGAAAACACCTAGGCTGTGTCCATCAAGTCGGACCGCTGGATCCGCCGCATGGCCGAGGCACACGGCATGATCGATCCCTTCGAGCCAACCCAGATCCGGCGCGACGGGGCGCTACCGCTGATCAGCTACGGGACCTCGAGCTATGGCTACGATATCCGCTGTGCCGACGACTTCAAGGTCTTCACCAACATCAACTCGGCGATCGTGGACCCCAAGCGCTTCGACCAGCAGAGCTTCGTGGATGTGAAGGCCGAGGTCTGTATCATCCCGCCCAATTCCTTCGCGCTGGCCCGCACCGTGGAATATTTTCGCATCCCGCGCAACGTGCTGACCCTGTGCCTGGGCAAGAGCACCTATGCGCGCTGCGGGATCATCGTCAATGTGACGCCGCTCGAGCCCGAATGGGAGGGGCATGTGACCCTGGAGTTTTCCAACACCACCCCCCTGCCCGCCAAGATCTACGCCAACGAGGGCGTGGCACAGGTGATCTTCATCGAGTCCGACGAGCCCTGCGAAGTCTCCTACAAGGACCGCGGTGGGAAATACCAGGGACAGCGGGGCGTCACGCCGCCCAAGATCTAGATTTTTTATTACGTTGGGGCCATGCGGGCGCTGTACATCTGCGGGTCGCTGAACCAGACCAGGATGATGTACGCGGTCTCGCGCCATCTGCCCGAGTTTCGCGCCTCTTTCACCCCCTATTACTGC
>JBOIDT010000212.1:0-1954 GCA_050740755.1 Gammaproteobacteria bacterium | reverse complement strand
AGCAATCGAAAGAGAGATCCGCCAGCAGCTCGACCGGTTGGCGCCCGACCAGCAGCGCCGAGTTTTGGCGTTTGCCCGTACGTTGGCGGGTCCGATGTTTCGGGGTGTATCCGGCGAGGTAACGAGCTGCTTTGCTGGGACAATTCCCAAGGACGACCTTGTGATAATCTCCAGGGCGATCGAAGCGGGGTGCGAGCGGGTCAATCCGGGTGAGTGGTAGGTTCCTGCTCGACACGAACATAGTCATCGCGATTTTCGCTGCGGAACCAGCCGTCCTGCAGCGCTTGGCCACCGTTGATGAGGTGTTCGTCCCGGCCATTGCACTTGGAGAACTCTACTACGGGGCTCGCAAGTCAGCACGTGCTGAAGCGAACATCAACCGCATCGACGAGTTCGCCGCAGCGGTGGCAATCCTCGGGTGCGACGGAGCCACCGCTCACCACTACGGACGGATCAAGGATGACCTGAAAGCCAAGGGCCGGCCCATCCCGGAAAACGATATCTGGATTGCCGCGGTCGCTGCGCAGCATGGCTTGATCGTGGTATCGCGCGATGACCACTTCGCGAACGTCGCGGGCCTGCTAGTCGAGGTATGGTGACGCGGCCATTGTAGCCGAACTCCCACTTCGACACCGATACCACGGCCACACTGCCCAATCTAGCGTGGGTTGCGCACCGAGGCCCAGGGACGGTGCCGGCGACGTCAGCGCAGAAACCCGGCCCGCTGCAGTCGCTCGATAAAGCTCGGCTTTTTCGCGTGTTCCTCCCGGATGCGCTGGATCCGGCTCTGCACCTCGGCGATCCGGCCCGATCGGGCGCCGAGATCCTTCAGGTCTCCCAGCAGCCTGACCGCCTCATCGTAGTCGGCCGGCTTCTTCGTCGCGATCAGCGCGTCGACCTGCTTCCACGTCGCCGGCTCCCGCCTCGCCAGGTCGTCGAGGAAGCGCTCCCGCGCAGCCGCCTCCTCTCGTTCACGGCGGGCCTTCTCGCGCGCGACGCGGGCGGCCTCCTTCCGACGGCGCTCCTCCGTACGGCGCCCTGCCGCCGAAAAGAGCTCCGCCACGGTGCGCGGCTTGGTGGTCGCCACTTCGGGTCGGGTGCTCCGGAAGCGTCGCAGCAACTCGGCCCGAAGGGGAAGCTCGTCACCCGCCACGAGGCGAACCAGGAGATCGGTCTTCTCTGAATCGGGAAGCGCGCCGACCCAGTGCTCTAGCGCCTTGCGCGAGTTGCCGTTCGAGGCAGCCGGCGAGCTCCGTTCCGCCGCCACGGCGATGAGGTCATCGTCGATGCGAAGGAAGTCCGCGAACGCTCTGATCGAAGCGCTCAGCCGATCGAGCCGCGCTGGAACGGGAGGCTCGAGCGCATCCTCATCAAGCTCCTGCACCTGGGCGGAGAGGAGCCAGCCCAAGTAAAGGACACGGAGGTCTCCGCTCGCCAGGTCCGCGCGGACGGGGATGACAGACGACATCCACCCCCTTCCCTCATCGTCTTCCACCCAGTCGCCGCCCTCCTCCTCGGATCGGAAGGAGAGAATGACGGCGTCTCCTTTCGCTCGCGCCGATGCGGCGTCGCCCAAAAGGTAGCGCTCGGCTGTCTCGAGGTCGAGAGCACCGCGCGGCAGCCGGAGCATCAGCTCGTGGGTGCCCCAGTTCGCGAGGTAGAGAAAGGCGTCGAAGTACTTGTTCATCCACTCGGACGCGTTCCCCTTGAAGCTTCCGTAAGAATAGCGGTTCACGAACCGTGTCGAGGTGATCGTGGCGCGCGACGAGTAGTTGCGCAGCGTGCTCATTTCCCGGTCCGTGAGGGGCCGGTCGATGGTCTGGAATTCGTAGTACTGGTACTCGCTCATCGGGCTTCTCCAGGAAAGGAGTCCGCGGACCGGGTGGCAGCCTGCAGTGCCTTCCTCTGCTCCGGCGTCGCGATTCGTCTCGCCGTGGCCAGGTGCTTGTCGCGG
>JBOIDT010000211.1:0-2016 GCA_050740755.1 Gammaproteobacteria bacterium | reverse complement strand
TGACGCTCGGGGAGGCCGTCAAGGAAGACGCCTCGGTCTTCGTCATCGCGGACTTGTCCAGCCTCTGGGGCGAGATCACCGTCTATGCCAAGGACCTCGATGTCGTGAAGCTCGGCCAGAAGGTGACGGTGAAGTCTGGCGCGCTCGACCTGACGACCAGCGCTACCGTGTCTTACCTCGGTCCCGTGGTTGGCGAAGAGACCCGATCGGCGCAAGCCCATGTGGACATCCCGAACCCGGATCGGCGCTGGCGGCCGGGGTTGTTCGTGACGGTCGAAGTGGTTCAAGAAGAGACGACGGTGCCGGTGGCGGTGGCGGCCGACGCGATCCAGACGTACCGAGAAGAGCCCGTCGTGTTCGTGCAGTACGGTGAGCTATTTGAGATACGTCCCCTGGAGCTCGGCCGCAGCGACGGCCTTTGGGTGGAAGTCGTCAAGGGCCTTTCGGCCGGCGAGCGCTACGCCACGCGCGGAAGCTTCGTGCTCAAAGCCGAGCTCGGCAAGTCAAGCGCGACGCATGAGCATTGAGGTGACGGCAAATGTTCGAGCGCATCCTCAAGTTTTCCATCGATCACGGCCTTCTGGTTCTTCTCGCCACCTTGGCGGTCGGGGTGCTCGGCGTCTATCACTTCCAGCACCTGCCCATCGACGCCGTGCCCGATATCACCAATGTCCAGGTGCAGATCAACACCGAGGCGCCGGGCTATTCGCCCTTGGAGGCCGAGCAACGCGTCACCTTCCCCATCGAGACCGTGATGGCCGGCCTGCCTCACCTGGAGCAAACCCGTTCGCTGTCCCGCTATGGCCTCTCCCAGGTCACCGTGATCTTCGCGGACGGCACCGACATCTATTTCGCGCGCCAATTGGTGAGTCAGCGCCTGCAGGAGGCCAGGAGCGTGCTGCCGCCGGGGATGGAGCCGGTGATGGGGCCCATCGCCACGGGTCTCGGCGAGATCTTCACGTGGACGGTAGAGGCGGAGCCGGGGGCCTCGAAACCCGACGGCACCCCCTATACACCCACCGATCTCAGGACCATCCAGGACTGGGTGGTGCGACCGCAGCTTCGCACCGCTCCGGGGGTGACCGAGGTCAACACCATCGGCGGCTACGCCCAGCAATATCACGTGACCCCCGATCCCGCGAAGCTCATGGCCTACGGGCTCTCCTTCCGGGACACCCTGGAGGCGCTCGGAAAGAACAACGCCAATGTGGGGGCGGGCTATATCGAGCACCGCGGAGAACAATATCTCATCCGCGTGCCGGGGCAGGTGGCGACGATCGACGAGATCCGCGGAATCATCGTCGGGAATCATCGGGGCGTCCCCATCCTTATCAAGGATGTCGCCGAGGTCCTCCTGGGCCGGGAGCTGCGCACCGGCGCCGCGACCCA
This sequence comes from Gammaproteobacteria bacterium, assembly GCA_050740755.1. Taxonomy (GTDB): domain Bacteria; phylum Pseudomonadota; class Gammaproteobacteria; order JACCXJ01; family JACCXJ01; genus JACCXJ01. Next base: position 627 of record JBOIDT010000211.1, on the reverse strand, counting down.
GAACGGCCAGGAGGTCGTTCTGGGTACCGCCTTCATGTTGATGGGTGAAAACAGTCGTACCGTGGCGAGGGCGGCGGCAGAAAAGCTCGAATCGGTCAGCCGCACGCTGCCCGAAGGGGTGATCGCGAGACCCGTTTATGACCGCACCGCGCTCGTCGACAAGACCATCGCCACGGTCCGGGACAACCTGCTGGAGGGAGCGCTCCTCGTCATCGTCATCTTGTTTCTGTTCCTGGGGGATCTGCGGGCGGCGCTGATCACCGCGATGGTGATCCCGCTCTCCATGCTCTTCACGATCACCGGGATGGTGAGCGAAGAGGTGAGCGCCAATCTCATGAGCCTCGGGGCCCTGGACTTCGGGATCATCGTCGATGGGGCCGTCGTGATCGTCGAAAACAGCATCCGCCATCTGGCCGAGGAGCAACATCGGCAGAACCGCGCTCTGACGCGCGCCGAACGCCTCCGGGTGGTGTTCGAGTCCTCCCGGGAGGCACGCCGGGCGATCCTCTTCGGGCAGCTCATCATCATGGTGGTCTATATCCCCATCTTCGCCCTCACCGGGATCGAGGGCAAGATGTTCCACCCCATGGCCTTTACCGTGGTCACGGCGCTCTTGGGCGCGCTCAT
>JBOIDT010000210.1:0-2023 GCA_050740755.1 Gammaproteobacteria bacterium | reverse complement strand
GTGAGCTTCGTCGATGCCTGGATCATGGAGGCCTTGGTGCAACTGGTACGCGCCGGGACCTCCTTCATCCCCTCCAGCCTGGGGGCCCAGGAGGGGACGTTCAAGGTGGTGTGCGCGGCCTTGACCGGCGATCCGAGCCTGGGGCTCGCCTGCGCGCTGGTGCGGCGCGCCCGCGAGGTCATCTGGATCGCGGCCGGGATCGGACTCTGGTGGACCTTCGCGGGTGGTGAAGCAGAGGCCCAGGCACCCCAGGATGCGGCACTGGAGGCACCGCGGCCGTAAGCGCATGCTGCCCAAAGCAGAGCGGCGTGACAGGGCGTCCTTGTAGCGTTTGCTGTACTCGAACTGCTCTTCACAGACACCATCGTGGCCCACCTCGATCACCTCAAGGAGCGGATCGGCTACCTGAAGTTATGGCAAGGTATTATCATCGCGGTGGACGTCGGTCTTCTCGGTTGGCTTGTAGCGAATGCACAAGGCCCCGATAATGCGCAGGGCGCCCATCTCCTTCTCCTCATCCTGGCGGGCGTTCTGATAGCACTGCTCGGTGCAGTGGCGGTGTTCCTTCATAGTAGGATCGAGGGGTGTATTGACGAGATCGAGCGAGCTTAACCAATGGAAACCTTCAATGTGATCCTCATCTTTGCGTTTGTCGTCGTGCTCGTTATCGCCGGCATCGCGTATGACGCCGCCCGTCGTGCCAGATAACCCGGTCTGAGCGCCCACCAATGCTACGGTAGCCGTGGTCGGGCGGGAGCGGCAGCCGCCGTGACGACATACCGCCTGGACAATAGGGCCGCGGTCGTCACCGGCGCCAGTAGTGGCATCGGCCGGGCGATCGCCCGGCTCTTCGCCCTGCAAGGCGCCCGCGTGGTGGTGAACTATCACCGATCCCAGGCCCAGGCGGAGGCACTTTGCGCCGAGGTCCGCGCAGCCGGCGCAGAGGCACGAGCGATCCAGGCGGATGTCTCTGCTCCGGCCGATGTCGATCGCCTCGTCGAGCAGACCCTCACGGCCTTCGGCCGCATCGATATCTGGGCCAACATCGCCGGCGCCGATATTTTGACTGGTACCGATGCCGCGCTCTGCGACAACGACAAGCTCGAACGCCTGATCGCGGTGGACCTCAAGGGTACCATCCAGTGCTCGTGGCGCGTCGCCCCCATCATGAAGGCCGCAGGCTCGGGGGTTATCCTCAACATGTCCTGGGACCTGGCCTTGTCGGGGATGGCGGGGCGCAACCCGGAGATGTTCGCGGCCGTCAAGGCGGGGGTGCTCGGTTTCAGCAAGTGCCTGGCGCGTTCCTACGCGCCCGAGGTCCGGGTCAACGAGCTGGCGCCCGGCTGGATCCGCACCGCGTTCGCCGACGAGGTCATGGCGCGCGACGCACAGGAGGCGGTGATCGCAGACACCCCGCTCCAGCGCTTCGGGGCCCCTGAAGACGTGGCGCATGCGGCCCTGTATCTCTGTTCCGACGAGGCCGCCTTCATCACCGGTCAGACGCTCAGGGTCGACGGCGGGCTGGCATCGTAACGCTCAGCCCTAAGTGTTGCGCGCGACCCAGCGGACGCTCGAATCCAGCGTCTCCCGTTTCCAGAACGGGGCGCGCGATTTCAAGTCCTCCATGAGAAACCGGCAGGCCTCGAAGGCCGCCGCGCGGTGCGCGGACCACGCCGCACAGAGCACGATGGGATCGCCCGGCGACAGGGCGCCGATGCGGTGGAGGATGAGGGTATCCATGAGCCCGAAGCGCGTCATGGCCTCGGAGGCAATCCCGGTGAGATGCCGCTCCGTCATCCCCGGGTAATGCTCCAGTGTCATGCCGTGCACGGCATCGCCTTCATTGAAGTCGCGCATGGTGCCGACGAAAACGGCGCAGGCGCCGTGCCGCTCGGATCCGGCCAGCGACTCGCGCTCGTAGCGCGCCGTTTCCGCCCACGGGTCGAAGGGCGCATCGCGGATCTCGATCCTCATGGCAGCTTGGCCTTGGTGAAGACCCTGGGATCGTAGCGGCAGAAGAGCC
>JBOIDT010000209.1:0-2057 GCA_050740755.1 Gammaproteobacteria bacterium | reverse complement strand
ACCGGCGCCCACGAGGTGCACGGCGACATCCTCACGCGGTACGGCCAGCTCGGTGGGTCGGCGTGGGGTTACCCCACCACGGACGAGACGGGCACGCCAGACAAACGGGGCCGCTTCAACCATTTCCGCAATGTGGCGAACGGCGGCGAGCTGTCGATCTACTGGACGCCCGAGACCGGCGCCCGTGAGGTGTTCGGGCTCATCCGTAACGGATGGTCAAAGCTGGGATGGGAGCGCAGCCCGCTCGGCTATCCCACGAGCGGCGAGATGGCCACCCACGACGGCGTCGGCCGATGGCAGACGTTCGAAGGCGGCATCTACGTGTGGCACCCCGACACCGGCGCCCACGAGGTGCACGGCGACATCCTCACTCGGTACGGCCAGCTCGGTGGGTCGGCGTGGGGTTACCCGATCACCGACGAGGGCGACGCCAAGGGGCCCGGCCGGTTCAACCACTTCCGCCAGGTGCCCGGCGGCGGAGAGATGTCGATCTACTGGACGCCGGGGACGGGCGCCCAACCCGTCTACGGGCTGATCCGCCAACGGTGGGCCGAGCTGGGCTGGGAGCGATCCCACTTGGGCTACCCGACCGGCCCTGAGGTGGACTGGCCCGGAGGCGGCAACGGTTCACGTCAACAGGCCTTCCAGCACGGCCGGATGCTCTATCGGGCCGACCGCAATGCCGCGGCGCCCGACCCGATCGACATGCTGCACGACTTCGGCAAGGGCAGCGAGCTGCAGGGCTGGGTCAGCGTCAAGATGTACGCCGACGGCCGGGTGGAGAACTTCGGCCACATGCGGGCCACCGGCGCGAGCAGCTACGCCTTCCAGGTTCACGTCGGTCTCACCAACGGGAGGGTCGGCGTGGCCAACGCGTGGACCGACGAGGTCGCCGGCACATTCGAGAGCGGCTCGCGCAACGCCGACTGGTACGAGGACAGCCATAGTCCGGTCGCGGCCGCGGCGTTCTGGGACCTGCAGGGCGACGCCCGGATCGTGGCGCAACGCAGCTCCGAACGCAGCCTCGGCGCGCTGACCGACGTGCTGGAGACGGGCCTGAAGTTCTTCCTCGGTAGCGGCGCGGCTGTCGTGCTGGGGCCATTCGGGGCGTCGCTCGTGGTGGTCGGCACCCTGGCCGGCACGGTCCTGTCCGGGGGCAACGTGCAGGGCGGCCTGACGCTACTCAACGGGACCTTGTGGATGGTCGGTCCGGGCGGCACGTTCGTCGCTCTGCTCGCGGCCGGGGTCGCCAAGCTCATGACCGAAGAGCGCGACCTGCGCGAGGACGAGCGCGCCCTGGCGCGGGCGGTGTTCGGCGACAAGCTGGATCTGGGCCGGATCCGGGTCACCAACGCCGCGGGCAGCGAGGGCGACAGCGGCGAGGACCGCCCGTTCGTCTTCCCCCGCTTCGACGGCAAGATCACCATCAACATGGGCCAGTGGGAGGAGGACACGCTGGGCATGAAGGTCGGCCAGCGCCGCTACGTCGACGACCCGAGCAGGCGGCGCATCGCACGCGGTGAGAAGTTCCTCCACGAGCTGGTCCACGTCTGGCAGATCCAGCACGGCTCGGACGAGGGGCTGGTCCTGTCGGGGTTGGCGAAGATCTTCGGCGAGGATTACGGCTACGTTCCGGGCAAGTCGTTCGAGGGCTACGACCTGGAGCCGCAGGCGGCAATCGTGCAGGACTGGTACGGCGAGAACTACCAGTCCGGCGTCGACTATGGGGTCTGGATGAACAGCGCCACGGCGACCAAACACCCGCTGTACGGCTACATCCGCGACAACATCCGGACCGGGATCGGTTCGACCATCTGAATCGTCCGGTCGGCTGGGAAACCAGAGCGTCACCGCCCTGACCTGCAGGGTTAGCGCGGCGTCAGCCGCCGGAGCCCACCGGGCCGCCATGCTCGTCCCCCTCGCGAACTTGGAAAAGGATAGGACATTCAATGCCCTTTGGCAAACGATGAGGCTTCCCTGGAGGGCCGGGCGGTGATGGGGCGGTCCGCACGGGGGCGGGAAGAGGTGGTTTGGGTTGGCCCTGGCCGGGTTCCGGG
>JBOIDT010000208.1:0-2176 GCA_050740755.1 Gammaproteobacteria bacterium | reverse complement strand
TCCCGGCCGGGGCGCCGCGGACCCAGCCGATCTGCGAGTCGCGCAGATACCCGGCTTCGACGGCCGCGGCGATCTGGGCGCGCAGCGCGGTCCAGCCGCCCGGCCCTGGCGGAGGCCGCATCACCACGTAGTCTCCAGAATTCACGCGCACAGCAAGACCTACTGCCGAGTGTAGCCCACATAGCCTCAGCACGCCAGCCTGGACCTCGGCCTCAGTAGGCTCGAGGGCACGGAGGGTGAAGCGGCGGCCAGCGGAGCGCTTCACGGCGCCAGGCCGAGCGGCATCTCGTCAAGCTGCCGTTTCTTCTCTGCTTCCCCGAGCACGTGCCGGACACGCCGCTCCATGCCCGGCATCATCTGGGCGAGCGCTCTTCGCCGCGCCTCCCGCTCCACGGGCAACGCCGCGACGACTTCGTCGAGCGGCATCTCGCCACCCGGCCTTGGCGCCTGCGTGACCATCGCCAGCCGCGCCCTTGCGATCCAGGCCCGCACCTCGGGCGGCTGCGGCTGCCAGCTCTGATGCTGAATCGCGGCCTGCCCGGCCAGATGCGGCAGTCCCAGGCGATCGGCGGCCGCCTCTATGGCTGCGGCACGTCTGGCGGGATCATGCCCCAGCGAAGGGGACCACTTCGGCCGCCGGCCATCGGCTCGCGACTCGCCGGCCCGGCGCTCGTAAGCCGACCGGAAGGCCATGCGTGCGCCCACCTCATCGCCCGCGGCCATGATGAGCCTGGCGCAACCCCAGGCCTCGGCCATCTCCTGCGTCCAGACGACAGTCCCGTCCTCGTCCATCGCCTCGATGGCGATCGCCCAAGCCTCGTCGGCTGGGAGGTGGCCATAGAGCCCAGACTTCGCGGCGCGGCTCAGGTGGCCAGCGATCTCGGCCGGCTTGGGGGGGTGGTGGCCATGCACCGGGTCTTCCATGTGTACGGTCAGGGCGGCAATGATGTCGGAGAGCTCGTAGCGGTGACAGGCGGACCACCAGACTCCGAGGGACATGACAGTGGCCTCGTACATGTCGTAGCACTGCCGGAGCGCCGATTCGAATTCGCACTTTTCCGCGTTAATCACCGCCCGGCACCTCGTACGTGTTCCCGGAGCCGAACAGCTCCGGATGTCTTGCCTTCGCCGCCTCGTCTCTCTGTGCAGCCGCGGCCGCCTCATTCCCGGCGTCGATCTCGCGGAACGTCTTCGCCCGGCCGCCGCCGTTGCCCTTGCCGTTCGGCGAGAACAAGCCCTGATAGCCAGCCTGGATCGAGGTGTCGACCATGGCCTGCTGCTCGGCTGGGGTGTGTCTGGCCATGAGGCCGGCGGCCTTGCGCTGCGCGAGTGGTGTCCAGGATGCCGCGCTCTTGCCCCCCCGCCGCCGGCGCTCGCAGTCCCACTCGGACCAGGCGGCCTGGTTCACGCCAGCAGGAAGTACCATCCCGGGACCAGCCGGCTTTTTTTTCAATCCGGGGGCCCTGTCCGCCGAGGACGGGGGCGCCGCAGGCAGGGTGAGCGGAGGCGATGAGTCCGGATGCGGTTCGCGCGTTTTGGCGCGTACCTCCCCTTGCATCCCCTCCGGTATTATTCCACTCCGGTCCACTCCGGTCCACTCCGGTCCCGCGTGCGCGCGCGAGACAAGAGGAGTCGGCGACAGGTCGGCGAGTGGTCGGCGAGTGGTCGGCGAATTTCGTACTAGGCCCAACAACTGGATATATATACCGCGGCTTTTCAATTTTCTGGTGTTTCCAGCCAGTTACGTATAGCCATCGCTTGCCGTCGGCTTCAAACTCAGCATAGAGCCCCGCCGCAAGCAGTTCGTCCACGAAGCCAGTCATGTCCTTCTCGGACATGAAGTCTCCCGGAAAGCAGCACATCTTGAGCCGCTTGACCGAAAACGGCATCACCCCTCCATCATCGGCGAAGAGCCAGCTCAAAATGAAGAGCAGCCGAGCAGTCGGCGAACAGTCGGCGACTTGGTCAGAGGTGCATATCTCAGGCTTGATCGAGCGTATCCTGGCCATCACGAGGCCTCCGCCGGATCGATAGCCGCCCGGACCTGGCGGATCCTCTTCCTTTCCGCGGCGCTCCAATCGTTGATGCATTGTAGACAGGCCGATGTGGCCGTCCTGCGGAAGCTCGTATGGCCATGCTTGCACGGCAGGCCGGTGAAGTACTTGCTGAGCCCGAG
>JBOIDT010000207.1:0-2178 GCA_050740755.1 Gammaproteobacteria bacterium | reverse complement strand
GGCTCGTGCTCAGGACCTCAGAGGTCCAGCCGCGCGTTTCGACATAGCGCCCGTACATGCGGAACAGCGCGGCAGCGAACAACGCCGCCTCCTCGCCGCCGGTCCCGGCGCGCACCTCGAGGAAGATGTTGCTGCGATCCGAGGGGTCCTGCGGGAGCAGGAAGCGGTGCAGATCGCGCTCCAGGGCCTCGTCGCGCGCCTGAGAGGATTTGAGCTCTTCGGCGGCCAGCTCGCGCAGCCCCGCGTCCTCCTCATCGAGCATGCGCCGCGTCTCTTCGATCGCCCGGCGGTTCCGGAGATAGCTCTCGAAGGACTCGACCACCCCCCGCAGTTCGGCTTGCTCCCGGCCCAGCTCCCGGAAGGTCGCCTGGTCCTTCCAGACCCCTTCATTCGACAACAGGGCGGTCAGCTCCCGCGAGCGGGCGCGCAGGCGCTCGAGTTTCTGTAGGAGCGAATCCTTCATAGCGTCTGGCCATTCTACGTGATCCAGCCCCACCGTGACCCGGCCTACTGTGGTGCAGGCGCAGCGATTCGGTACCCGTCGGCACCATGCCGGCCGCAGAGGTCGCGATGTAATCGCTCTTCACACCGGTTCTTGTATAACGCCAAGGCCAGTGGCGGTCGCCCCGTCGCCGCCCGTCCGGTTCTCACCTCACCCAGCTACGCGTTGCGAAACCGAGTTGAATCGCCTATCCTGCCCTGGACTGGCGGGCTGCGGCCCCGATCTGCCTGGCCGGCGCGCTCCGGATGGCGCGGCCGCTCGCCGTGCAGACTGAAGCGAAAGGGGTACGGCTCGTGCTGATGCCGCACGTTGGTCGCTGATCCGGCCTCGGCCAGCCGGGCCTTGTGCGATGATCTGGCCGGCGGTTTGGGAGGTCTAAAGGGACAGATGAAGCCGTTCTACACCACCCGTCTCGGGAAGATCCTCCACGGCGACTCGGTGGAGGTCCTGAGCCATGAGATGAAGCCGGGCTCGGTCGATCTGATCATGACGAGCCCGCCCTTCGGGCTCGTGCGGAAGAAGGACTACGGGAACGCCGACGCTCACGAGTACCTCGACTGGTTTCGTCCGTTCGCCGACGCTTTCAAGGGAGCCTTGAAGGAGAACGGGAGTCTCGTCATCGACATCGGGGGCGCCTGGCTCCCGGGACAGCCGACGCGCAGCCTGTACCACTTCAAACTGCTCATCATGCTGTGCGAAGAATACGGCTTCCACCTTGCGCAGGAGTTCTACTGGTGGAACCCGGCGAAGCTGCCGACGCCGGCCGAGTGGGTGACGGTGCGGCGGATCCGGGTGAAGGACGCCGTCAACTGCGTCTGGTGGCTGTCACCGACGCCCTGGCCCCGGGCGGAAAACCGGCGGGTGCTCCAGCCGTACAGCGACAGCATGCGGGACTTGCTGCGCAACGGGTACAAGCCGATGAAGCGACCTTCGGGACACGACATCAGTGAAAAATTCGGGATAGACAACGGGGCGGCCATTCCGCCAAACCTCATCGCGCTCGCTCACACAGAGAGCAACGGGCAATACCTTCGCTACTGCAAGGAACTCGGAATCAAAGCACACCCCGCGCGCTACCCTGCCGAGCTTCCCGAGTACTTCATCCGGATGCTGACGGACCCGGGCGACATCGTGGTGGACCCGTTCGGCGGCAGCTGTGTCACGGGCGAGGTTTGCGAAAGGCTCGGGAGGAAGTGGGTCTGCATCGACCTCGTCGAGAAGTACCTGCAGGGAGCCGTAGGGCGGTTCAAGAAGGCACCTCGGGGTCCAAAGCGCATGGAGCAAGGCCAGGGCGACGACGAGGAGTCCGGCTATTACAAAGCCTATCGACCCGGTCTCACGTGGAATGGCGTACGCGAAGCGTCGCTTGCCGTGGACGGCGGGAAGAAGCGGCCACCACTCAATGCGGTCGCGTCGAAGGCCCAACCCCAAAAGACCTCTCGGCCACGAGCGGCGCAAATGGATCTTTGGGGGCGAGCGTCGTGACGGTAATCGCCGCTTAGCGCACGCTCGGGCATGCCTGCGCTACCGAACGGTGTCCTCCGTTCCAAGCTGGCCGGTGCCCTTCCTGAAGGGACGAGTTTCGACACTGGTCCCGAAGACGTCCACCCCGCACTGGCGTCCGTGCCTGGAGTGGGGCGCGTCCGCTTCCCCTCTGGACGGTGACACCTGACCGG
>JBOIDT010000206.1:0-2190 GCA_050740755.1 Gammaproteobacteria bacterium | reverse complement strand
TCCCACTCGTTGACGAAGGTCTTGACCGCGAGCCGGCGAGCCGGCGGGGTGGCGATGATGCTGAGCTCGCGCGCCGCCGACAGCGCGAGGTTGAGGGTCCTCGGGATGGGCGTGGCCGTGAGCGTCAGGATGTCCACCTCGGCGCGCAACGCCTTGAGCCGTTCTTTCTGGCGCACGCCGAAGCGATGCTCCTCGTCGATGACGAGGAGCCCCAGGCGCTTGAAGGAAACGCTCTCCTGCAAGAGCTTGTGGGTCCCGATGACGATATCGACGGCACCGGCCTTGAGGCCCGTGGTGATCTGGTCCTGCTCGCGTTTGTTTTGAAACCGCGACAGGAACTCGATGCGTACCGGCCAGTCGGCGAAGCGGTCCTTGAAGTTCTCGAAGTGCTGCTGGGCCAGGAGCGTCGTGGGAACCAGGACCGCGACCTGTTTCCCGTCCATGGCCGCGACGAAGGCGGCGCGCATCGCGACCTCGGTCTTGCCGAAACCCACGTCCCCGCATACCAGTCGATCCGTCGGCTGCTCGGCCCTGAGATCGCCGAGCACCGCGGTGATGGCCGCGGCTTGATCGGGCGTTTCCTCGAAGGGAAAGCCCTGGGCGAAGCTCTGGTAGGCGTCCTCATCGACCTGGTAGGCATGCCCGGTGCGCGCGCTGCGCTTCGCATAGACCTCGAGGAGCTCGGCCGCCACGTCTCTGATGCGTTGTGCCGCACGCGCCCGAGCCTTTTGCCACTGGCTGCTGCCGAGCTTGTGGAGCGGCGCGTGCTCGCCCTCGGCGCCGGTGTAGCGGGTGATCAGATGGAGCGCCAGGACCGGCACGTAGAGCTTATCGCCGTCGGCGTATTCGATGCCCAGGTATTCGCCCCGGGTGCCGCCGGCATCGAGTAAAAACAATCCGAGATAACGACCGACCCCATGGTGCTCGTGGACCACCGGCGCGCCCTGGGACAGCTCGCTGAGATCGCGGATGAGCCCCTCGGGATCACGCGCGGCGCGGCTCCGCCTGCGTGCCTGGGGGGCGTGCTCGGGGAAGAGCTCGGACTCGCAGACGATCGCAATGCGCCGGTCCTCGATGCGGACGCCGCGCTGCAACGGCGCCACGGTGAGCCCGATACGCGTTTCGCTCGCCAGGAAGCCGGGAAAATCGGCGACCGGCGCAACGCCGATCGCATGCTGGCGGAACAGCTCCGAGAGGGTCTCGCGCCGGCCCTTGGATTCGGCCACGAACAGGACCCGCCCTTCATAGGTCGCGAGAAAACGTTTCACGAGCCCGAGCGGGTCCGCCGCATGCGCCTCGATAGGCAGCGTAGGAGGCGGTAGGGTGGCGAGCACCGAAACGCCGTCGGTGCGCTCCGCGAGCGGGCCCAGGACCAGGATCGAGGCATGAGCCTTGACGGCGGCGAAGACCTCGTTCGGCAAGAGGAACACCTCGGCCGGTACGCAGAGCGGGCGCTCGCGGTCGTGGCGCAGGGACTCGTGGCGCTCGCGGACCTCGCCGTGGAAACGTTCGGCCGCCCCCTCGACCCCGGTATCCACGATGATCAAGGTGTCGGCGGGCAGATAATCGAAGAACGACGCCGTCTCCTCGAAGAAGAGCGCCAGGTAATATTCGATGCCGGGCGGGCAGAGGCCCTGGCTCACGTCCCGGTACAACGGCGAGCCCTGGGGCGAGCCCTCGAAGCGCGCGCGCCAGTTGGCGCGGAAGCGTTCGATGGCCGTCGGCGTCAGGGGAAACTCACGCGCCGGGAGCACCCGGATCTCGGGGACGGTGCCGGTGGAACGCTGACTTTCGGGGTCGAAGGTGCGGAGGCTGTCGATCTCTTCGTCCAGCCAGTCGACGCGGTACGGGGAGGGGCTGCCCATGGGGAACACATCCATGAGGGAGCCGCGCAGGGCGTAGTCCCCATGCTCGATCACCTGGGACACGGCGCGGTAGCCGCCGCGGATCAAACGCTCGCAAAGCGCATCGCGATCCACCCGCTCGCCCGTGCGGAGCATGAGCGTGCTCCCTTCGAGGAAGGATCGGGGCGGCAGCCGCTGCATGAGGGTCGTCACGGCGGCGATCACGATGCCCCCCCGGAGCTCCGGTAGTCGGTAGAGCGTCGCCAGGCGCTCGGAGACGATGTCCTGGTACGGCGAGAAGCGGTCGTAGGGTAGCGTCTCCCAGTCCGGGAAGGCGAGCGGTTCC
>JBOIDT010000205.1:0-2262 GCA_050740755.1 Gammaproteobacteria bacterium | reverse complement strand
TGCCCTCATTGCGGTTGAACACCGGGAGGGGGATGGAGAGCCCCGCGGTCACGGCGCTATCGCCCGTGTCGTGAAACTCCGTGACGCCGAGGCTAACGGTGAGGTCCGGGACCGCGCGGCTCTTCTCCAGGGCGACGCCGGCCTGGCGCTCCGCGACCTCGGTGGCCCAGCGAGCCAGGTCCGGGTTTTGTTCCAGCCGCTCCTCGAGCGCCCCTAGAGTCGGGATGGGCGAGACCCTGCCCAACTCCCCCAGGGCGGACCTAAACCGTGGCGCGATGCTGCCCCAGCTGGCCGCGAGGCGGGCCCGGGCGGCCTCGAGATCCCGTAACGCCCGTGCCCGCTCGACCTGCACCGAGGCCAGGGTCACCCGCGCCCGGGTCTCTTCCACCGGTGAGACTTTGCCGGCCTGCACTCGGGCAGAGACCGCTGTCACCACCCGTCCGGCGAGGTCCACGAGGTCCGCGGCGAGCGTCAGCCCCTCTTGGGTCCTCAGCACCTCGATAAAGGCCTGAGCCGTCTGGGTGAGTACATCGAGCCGCTTGACCTCGTGATCCCACGCGGCGCGCCTCTGGTCGAGCGTCGCCGACTCCATGGCTCGCGCCCGTTTCCCCCCGAGCAAAACGAGCTGGGATAGGCTCACCGTGGTCGCCGGGCCGTCGAAGTCCCGCAGGACGGCGTTGCCCAGGTTGGATGAGGAGGCGCCCAGGACCGGATTGGGGAGGAGCCCGGCCTGCCGCACGTTCCCGGCGCGGGCCTGGATCTCTCTGGCGAAGGCGGCGAGCTCCAGGTTGCCCCGGAGAGCGAGCGCCAATGCCTCGCGCAGGGTGAGGTCCCCGGTCGGTTCGGGGAGGGGCTCGGTCCCGTCCCTTGCGGGAGCGACCAGACCTCCATGAGCCGGGTTATCCGCAAGGGAAGGATGCGCGCCGCGCACAGGCTCGCCGTAGACGGCAGAAGCGGTGAGCGCTACGCCCAACGCTGACCCGAGGGACGTCAAGCGTCTTGCGAACCAAGTGGATCTCGCCGTATAACGAGTGGCGCAAACAAGAAGCATTGCTGACGCGACGCCAACAAGCATCGTAATCTTCAAGCACACGATAGACATCTCCGCAGTCAAGACAGCAACACGACGCCGTGCGGGCGAACGCCGGCACGAGCTCCTCACACCCGGACACGGGTGCGACGGCCACGGAGGACTAGATCAGAAGGACAACGGTACGGAGGGCAGAAAGCCTGAAATCGACGATAGGCGGATCGGGGAAGAAAACGGCCCCTGCCGCCGGTTCGCCGAACGGGATCGACGCAAAGACGAAGGGAAGAAGGGCTACGAGCTTTGCATCGAGCGATGGCTGCCGCGATTCGATCGCCGGCTTGTGCGCGCCGTGGTCTTCGCTGACCACGGGGATGTCTATGCAAGGATTTTCGCCGCTATTCAGGACCGGGGAGGCATCGTCGCGTATGGACACACCGCCCGCGGCGCGGACCGGCTGAAGCCGATGATCGTGGCCCCGAGGCTCAACCGCCACATGGCCGTCGGCCCCAAAGCACAGGACCCAGGCCGACCCCTCGCCAGGGCCCAGGCCAAAATGCCCGAACAGCGCGATGATAAGCCACAGGCCAAGGCGTCTCTTGAAACGGGCTGAGGCACACCACATAATAAATATGACCGGTGAAAATTGCCTGCTGACGCTATCTTACATCGTAATGAGTACATCGATAGGATGTAGGTCTCAAACGGATCACTGACAGGCCAGCGCTACCCACGCGGGTCTCTTCCACCGGGGAGGACTTGCCGGCCTGAACCCGCGCGGCCCGGGGAGGGGACTCGGATGGTGCGGATTATACCCGTCGCCTTCTGCCGGTCCAACCGGCCCCGTTCGCTATGGCGGAGAGCTTACGCGCCTCATCGACGTGCCCGATGACGAGACGGCGACACCGCGCATCTGGGCACGAGCCCCGAGGCGGTTGGGCTGAAGCCTCGCATCGACAATCCAAAAACAGGGCGCATCGCAGAGGATCAGCTCCGGCAAGACGGTCCGTGCCGTGGACGAAAAGGGGTAAGAACTTCCGGTAGGCGGTAAAACCTACCAACCCCGTAACTGCAGGCGCAGGTCAAGAGCCTGAGACCGATCCATTCCGCCTACTCGCGAAAAGCGGCTCGTAGGCCTGCTCCTCCTCGAGATCCAGGTAAGTATGTAGACATGACGCCACATCAGGATGCGTCCCGCACTCGCCGGGCCCCGTAAGACTGCATGGGAAGTTCAA
>JBOIDT010000204.1:0-2266 GCA_050740755.1 Gammaproteobacteria bacterium | reverse complement strand
GCCGGGGCGCCACCCCGGTCAGAAAGGTGGTGATGGCGCTCGCGGTGGTGCTCGGAAACACCGAGGTGATCGGGCCGACGGTATGGCGGAACAACGCCGATCCCGGGCCGGCGCGCTTGAGCCACTCGTAGCCGAGACCATCGATGACGAACAAGACGATGTTGCGATGCGCCCTGAGCCACGCGCCGTCGAGCGTGTCTAGCGGCGGATAGGGCACGGGATCCCCCCCGAAGGCCCCTGCGATCGAGGCCATGAGGTTGACGATGCCGCCCCCCTGGTAATCGGGCAGAAGGGCCGTGCCAGCGGCGTCGTCCTCGATGATCGCTTCCAGTGCCTGGGCTGACATGGCGCGATTATAGCCGGACATTGGGCGCCTCACGGCTCCCCGGCGCGGAACGGTCAGGGGACGGCCGCAACGGCATGACGACGGGGCCGGGCACGCGCCGTTGCCCCTTCGATCATCCGCCGCACCGCTTACGCCCGCGGCTCCGCGTAATACCGCTCCCGGATCCGCGCGCAGTAGGGCGGGAGATTGGGCAGCGCCAGGGCGTGGTCCTTGAGCGGCGATTCGATGGGCGGCCCGAGGAGGTTCACGAGAAATCCATAGGCCACCGCATCGAACGAGGTCGGGGAATCGCCGAACAGATATGGCATGGCCCCGAGCTGTACCGACAGGGCGGAGAGGTCCTGTCGGCCGAGGTCGTAGACCTCGTCGCGCGCGTGGCGCCCGGTGCCCTGAAGCCACAGGGTTTTCTTCACCCGTGACCGGGCGAAGAGGGACAGCAGATCGCGCAGGACCGGCGGCAGGCCGCCGAAGAACAACGGTTGGATCACGGCCCAGTTCCGATCTTCCCTCCAGCGGGTATAGACCATGGGCCAGTACAGACTTTCTTCCAGCATGCGGCGCATCGTGTGACCGCGCGCGCGCTCCTCGGCCGAGAGCCGGCCGTCGAGGGTATCGCCGTATGTCGCCTTGAGGAAATCGAGGATGAAGCCGGAATCCGGGATGGTACGGCCGCCGTCCGTGAGATAGGGCAGCTTTTTCTTGGGGGCCTTGAACATCGTCGCGCATTCGACCCGTTCATAGGGCAGGCCCGCCATGCGCAAATACGTCTCGACCTTCACGCAGAACGGGCTCGGGTCCGGCAATCCCCAGCAGGGCTTGAATTTATAGAGTTTGATCATGGGCTCGTTGTCGCAACGTCTCGAAGGCTCCGCGCGTAGGCGCCTCTTATTCCCCTGCCCGCCGAGGACGTGCGGCGCGCGATCGCCTTCCCACTACACCCACCGGTGCAGGACCTCGGCGCCCGTGAAACTGTAGCCGGAGCTGAAGCGGTAGGCGCCGAGCACCTCGACAGGCGCGAGCGGCAGGTGGTCCTCGATCTCCGAGGGGAAGAACCTGAGCCCCGCCTGTCCGGCCCACAGGTCCTGGCCGTAACGGACGTTCTCCGCGCTGAGGCGTACCAGCTCGAGGACCGAGGACGGTGCATCCCGCACGGCGCTCGGGAAGTGGCGGATGTTGAAGATCGGCAGCCCCATGGGCGCGGGCAGATCCGTCGGGCGGATCCGGCGTTCGATGGCCATCGTGGCTTCGATAAGGCGTTCCCCATGGGCAGAGACGTAGGCCTTGATCCGGGCGCCGGGGCCGAGCGGCCGCATGGCCGGGTTCAAGGGGTGGTGTTCCGTGAGATGGGTCACGCCTAGTTTCTTCGGGAAGCCCATGAACCAGCCGCGCGCCAGGGTGAAATCGTTATCGACCCAGCAAAGGACACAGATCTGGCCCGCTATGCCCCGAAACGAGCAACCGACCCAGAGGGCGCATTCCCGATACTGGGTGCGCTCGGGGTTGGTGTAGGCCATGTCTCGCTCCCCGTCCCACAGCGACCACCATTTGCCGAATGCCACGCACGCGCGATCGGGCTCTGGCCCGGGCAGGAGCGGCTCGGGAAGACAGGCGGCGATGTAGGCGGGATCGGCGCAATAGGCGACATTGAGATACTCGGTCGCATAGTGCCAGGGTGGCGCACCGCAGAGCGCCGCGCGGCCGGCGGGGGTAAGCGGATAACAATAACCCTTGAGGTCTTTGATGGTGGTCATCGCGGTCCGAGCCGGTGACATGCTGGTACGCGCGCATGATGACGCCCGGCTCTAGCGGTGGCAACCCTCCTACGTTGCAACCCATCCGGTGTTTCCAGCAACACCCGGGAAGCCCTCTTGAGGCTCTTGATAAGGCTTGTTTTCAAGTGGTGCCCGCGGCCTTGTGTCA
>JBOIDT010000203.1:0-2275 GCA_050740755.1 Gammaproteobacteria bacterium | reverse complement strand
ATCCCGAGCATCCCATGCGGCGCCTGCTGGAGACCTTGATGCGCCTTCCATCCGGCGCGCCGGAGGAGGACACGTGGCCCGAGATCGAGTCGGCGCTCACGGTGCTCGTCGAAGGCCACGCGGACGACACGCTCGGCGACCTGCCGGCCGTATCGAATGCCCTGGAAGCCCTGCAACGGATCGACCGGACACGGCAGGAGCGGTACGAACGAAACCTGCAGGAGTTCATCACCGGCTGCGAGGCACAGCAGGCATTCTTGAGATCCAGACACCAACTGGCCAAGAGTGAGGCGAGCGCGACAGCACCCGTGCGGGTGTCCACACCGCCGCCATCGCACCGGCCCGAGGGGTGGATCTTTTGGCTGGATCGCGCAAGGCGTCTCCAGATCGGCGATGCCCTGCAGTTTTCAAAGGGAACACAGGCCGGTCAACGGCTCAAGCTCGCCTGGGTCGGAGAAGGGCATAGCCCCTTGATGTTCGTGGACGCCGAAGGCAAGAGGGCCGGCAGTTGGACCTTGCAAGAGCTTGCCATGCTCCTCAGGACCGGCGCGGCGAGCCCCGCGGAACGCTCTCCCGTGGATCGAGCGTTCCTGTCGGTGCTGCATTCGCTCTTTTCGGATCTATGCCGGCACGCGATCGGCGGGGCTGCCTGTGAAACGACGACGTCGATCTCGGGGGTTGCCCACGACGCCAGTGAATCTTCCCCTGAACCGGAAAGTGGCGAGGGGTTCTTGGAATATCCCCCGCGGCAACCCGCGCCGGACTGGGCGGCATGTCTGGCGCAGGCGCTGGACGGAGAATCGTTGGAGCTCTGGTTCCAACCTATCGAATCGCAAACATCCCGTTCGGTCATGGGCCAGCGTCTGATCCCGAGGATCCGATTTGCCGGCCAGGTCCTGCACCTGCCCGAAGCGACAGGAGACGCGGCACTCACCGCAAGGCTCCAAGCGCTGGGGCGTCGAGTCATACGAG
The DNA here is from genome assembly GCA_050740755.1 of Gammaproteobacteria bacterium. Taxonomy (GTDB): domain Bacteria; phylum Pseudomonadota; class Gammaproteobacteria; order JACCXJ01; family JACCXJ01; genus JACCXJ01. The sequence goes on along the minus strand of JBOIDT010000203.1, from coordinate 1,303 downwards.
ACACGCTCGCGTGGTTGGCTACACGCAGCGAAGGGTGGGAGGTTGAGATATCGGTTATCGCCCTGTCGCCCATTCAGCTTACGGATCCTCGGCTCATCGAGTACACCATCGAGCGACTCATGGAAAGTACGGTCCCCCCCAGTAGACTCTGTTTCGAGCTTGCCGAGGCAACCGTGCTCGCCCATCCCATGGAGGTGCTGCATGTGGTTGGAACGCTGCGGGAGCTTGGTTGTCGGATCTTGATCTCTGGGCTGGGTGGGAGCGGTGCGATGGGGGAGTACTTATCGCGCGTGTCAGCCGATTTTCTCGCCGTCGACCGGCGTTTTATCGCCGGGATGGTCACCCGCCCGCGCGACCTCGCGGTCGTCAAATCAAGCCAGGAGATGGCTCGCACGCTCGGACGAAAGACGTTCGCCGAGGGTGTCGAAAGCGACGAGCAAGGGCGCATCATCAGCGACCTCGGGATCGATTATCTGGTGGGACCACTACGGCCGCCACCGGATCTGCAATCGGAGTCGGGCTGACACATGGTGCAACCCGAGACGATCGGTCGATACCGCATCACGGGCCTCGCCGGCCGGGGTGCCATGGGTGTCGTGTACGTCGCCTTCGACCCTCTGGTGGACCGCAAGGCCGCGATCAAGGTGCAGGGGACGGAGGAGCCGGGCGACGAGATATCGAGGCGGCATCGCCAGCGGTTATTCTTCAACGAGGCCCAGGCGGCGGGGGCGCTCGACCACCCGAACATCGTCAAGGTCTACGACGCCGGGTCCGTCGACGACAAGTGTTACATCGTGATGGAGTATGTGGAGAATGCCGATTCGCTGCGATCCTATACGCGACCGGATAACCTGTTACCGATCGAGACCGTCGTCCACCTCATGCGCGAATGTGGTGATGCCTTACACTATGCGCATGAGAGGGGGATAACCCATCGCGATATAAAGCCGGCGAACATCATGCTGACCCGGAGCCAGCACGCCAAGCTCGTCGACTTTGGAATCGCCCAGCGCATCAAATCGGACGACTGCACCGTCTTGCTCAGCAACGGGTGGGGGACGCCCCGCTACATCTCACCCGAACAGTTCCGCAACGAGCAGGTCACCGGCCAATCCGACATCTATTCGCTCGGCGTCGTATTCTACGAGCTGCTCTCGGGACAACCGCTCTTCGCCGGAAATACATGGCCGGCGCTGGTCAGCGCGATCCTCCATGACATCCCGCCACCGATCGACTCGTTACGAAGCGAGGTGCCGGCGGCACTGAGCCGCATCCTCCAGCGTTGTCTCGAAAAAAGTCGGAC
>JBOIDT010000202.1:0-2348 GCA_050740755.1 Gammaproteobacteria bacterium | reverse complement strand
CTCGGGATCCCTCAGGAAGCTCGGGTCACACAGGGCAGTGTGATAGAGATGCGGCGCGATCCTCTCGATCTGCGACGCTCGCACGTGACCGACCCGATCGCCTTGGGCTAGCGCAGGGACGAGTCTCGATACGATTTCGATCGTTCTCAGATCTTGCGGTCGAAACGTCCGATCGGGTAGGCCATCCTGCGCGGCGATCGCCCCGACCAGCCGCTCGGTGAACCTGTCGGCCGGCGCCCCTGCGTTGCCTTGCACGATGCCGCCGGTGTCTTGCAAACGGATCAAGGCGTCACGGATCTGCGGGGCGGTGTAGAACGCCGCCCCCGCAGTTGGCGGTGGGTGGGTAGCTGCGCGCGTGAGGTCCACCGTCATGGGGTGCGAGGCACCGGGCGCCTGTCGCCGCAACGCGGCGGCCTACTCTCCAGGGCCGTCAGCCGGTGGGGTGGCGGGGCGAGACTATCGCCCGAGTCTACCGTACCGTACTCGATGTCGTTGGACCAGACGCCGGGCGCAACCGCCGTGCCCGAGGCACCGCGCATCGTGCTGGTCGACCGTTCGGCTGACGACCGCCCGGCCCTTCGCCTCCCCGAAGGCTCGGGCCCTCCGGAGGACATTCCGCGAGGCTCTTTCTCGCACTCCCGTGCGCGGACGGCACGCGCGGCGGATCGCGCAACGGGGCGATGGGTTTCCGCGTTTGGCACGATTCCTTGCTCCATGAACCGCTCCTCGATCTTGGCGTACATCTCTCCAAGTCGTTCGAGCAACGCGGTTTCCCAGGCCTGGTACACAAGCTCGATCTGGGGCGCGACGATTCTCAAGCCCTGGAATGCGTTGGAGAACACGTGGCAGAGATTGGCCGGGGCGAGAGGATTGCGGAGCGTTTCGGGCGGGCAACGGAAGAGCAGAGCGAGGCCCCGCTCGATGCGGAGGAGTGGTGCCTTGAGGTGTGTCTCGAGCCTTGCCACCACGTTCGACAACGCTAGGAAGTCCTCGAGATCCTCCTTCGTCACCAGGGACAGCGATGCCTTCCCGGGCGCCGTACCCGTTCCGGGAACGCTGCACGCGAGCGGCGGTTTCCCCTGTGCGAGCCGTTCGAGGTCATGGGTCACGCGGGCGAGGATGTCCTGCCCCAGGCGCTGGCGTTCTCCGCGCACCAGGATCATCGCATCGAGGAACTGTGTCTGCTCTTGATCGCTCCTGGATCCCAGGGTCGCCTGGAACAGGTCCTGATCGAGCTTGTCGAAGCAGCGCCTGCACGACTCCGTCAAGGTGTCCAGGGCAAGGGGTTGGCAGTCTCGAACGATGGCCTCCAATATCGGCCCCGGGGGCGGAGCTGCGGCCGAGCCCCTTACGGGGTCGATGGTGGGGCCGAGGAAGCGCTCACATCCCTGGCCGTTCGCAGTTTCCACCAGCGCCGTGAAGGCCTCCGGGTAGTTCCCGCTGAACGCGATTCCGAGCTTTCCCGACGCGGCCCAGACCACCCTAGCACGGATCTCGAAACCCAACGAACTGCCGGAAGCCGGAACGCTGAAATGAACCACGAGCGCGTCGCCGGGGCCCAGGTGTCGCAGCTGAGCCGAGGCCTCGGGCTGACAATCGTCGGCCACGGCGAGATACATGCCCCCGCCGCAAAAGTTTCGAATGATGCAAGGCCCTGCGTCGCAACTCCGGCTGAACAGGGTGGCCCGGAGGGAGATGTGATACCGGATGAAGCGTCGGTTTTCGGCGGCGACAGGCCTTTCCTGCTGGGCGAAGGGGCTGGGGACCATGAGTGGCGGCGGTATCGGGTTGGATGTGCTTGCGACAGTGTCGACCCTGCAGAGGCACACATTGTGCCTATACCGCCCACTCTGGGCATCGTAGTCGTGAGATCACGTCAATCGACGGGCTGGCGTGGCCGCTAACCTCGCGCGGCGAACGGGGACCGGAGGTGGTTGTGTCCATGACTCCTTCCCACGCGGCTTTAGGAGCTAACTCCTTGGGAGGGAACAAAAATTGGCCTACACTACGGTTGCACCCAGAAAGCGCCTCTCGATCATTTCGATCATCACACTGTTTGGTAGCATGGTGCCCGGGCCATGGCCGTACCCATTCCCGGCCGCGTGGGCCGCGACGCAGGTACCGCTCCGACCGACCCCCGCTCCCCAGGCCATTCAGGACTGGGCCCACGGCATCGCGGAGAAACTCGAGGCAACACGTCGAACGCTCCGGCAATGGAGCGTTGACTCGGACCTCGTCCGCCACTTCGAGGCACCCGCAACACCCGCTCTAAAGGAGGTCGAGGGCGACATCGTTGGGCGAGTGCCACAAGCCTTGCGCATTCGATTGATTCATAGGGATAATATTCG
>JBOIDT010000201.1:0-2382 GCA_050740755.1 Gammaproteobacteria bacterium | reverse complement strand
GGCCAAGACGTTCGGCTGGTGTCTGCCGATTATCGACCGCTTCGGCGGCGACCCACGGATAAGCGAAATCGTCCTCCCGACCGGCGAGGTTGAGAGGATGGATCCCCCCATCGCGTATCGCGAGGCGGTGGTTCATTGAACGCCATGGCCGACCGCCTTGACCTCGGAGTGCCGAACGATCTGCGGGGGCTGAAGGGCTGGCTTCTATGGAAGAAGGGCCCGGCCAGCCCCAGCGGAAAGTTCGACAAAATCCCTTTCTACGCCTCGGGCGGGAAACGCTTCGGGCCCCAAGGCAGCCCCGAGGATCGCCAGAAGCTCGTAACCTTCGACGCAGCACTGGCCCGGCTGCGAGAAGGCGGCTACGACGGCGTGGGCCTGGCGATGCTCGGCTGGGGCATTGTCGGCCTGGACTTCGACGGCTGCCGCGACCCTATCACCGGTGTCATCGCTCAGGGGGTGCTGGACCTTTGCCGCGCCACTTATAACGAGATTTCCCCCAGCGGGACCGGCCTTCGCGCCTTCTTCCTGGGCAGCTTTCCTGACCGCAAAAATCACGCGGAGCACGTCGAGGTCTTTTGCCGCAAGGGCTTCCTCACCGTTACGGGCGCGCGGCTGAACGGCTGCGACCTGGCAGAGTTGCCGAAGGCCGTTGCCGATGAGATCGATCGGCGCCTGGGGCCGGACAGGGTCCGAAGCGATAGCGCCGCGGTGCTCTCGAAAGCATGCGCCCAAGACCCGGCACTGGCCCGGCTGAATGAATATGGCATGGTCCTCCGGGACATGGGCAGCGGCAAGTATGATATCCGGTGTCCCTTTGAGGAGTCGCACACCACCCCCGGCGGGACGGGCGCTTCGGTTTATTTCGCCGCCCACACCGGCGGGTTTGCCCACGGTAATTTCGACTGCAAGCATTCGCATTGCGCCGAGCGGACACAGGCGGAGTTTCGGAAGGCGATAGGGTTAGGCGCACGCGACGCGGACGACGAGGATCCGCCGATCGAGTCCTACACAGAGGATGCCGAGAGGGCCGGCGGGCCCGCGGGCCGGTCCTACCCCGCCATTATTCCGCCGCTCACCGCAATGCGGATCGGCCCCGCCGAGTTCAACACTGCAAAGCTCACGCCGCAATGCGTGGTCGAGTCGTATCTGTACGCTGATGTCGCCGCGTTCCCCGCGCCTGGCGGCACCGGAAAGACGACCTTGTTTCTCTTCGAGGCCGCGCACATCGTGCTCGGTGAACCGCTCTACGGGTTGGACGTGCTCACCCCTGGCGCCGTGCTGCTCATCACCGCCGAGGACCGCCGAGAGATGCTGATAGCGCGCCTGCGGCGGGTCATGGAGGCGCTGGGGCTCGGCGACGAGAAGCAGGCCCGGGTCTGCGCTGGTGTGATGATCTGGGACGTCACAGGGACCGTGTGCCGGCTCTCCGAGCTCGACAGACAGGGCAACGTGGTGCTGACCGGTCTTGCTGATGCCATCGTGGATCGCTTCCGGGATGCACCTCCGGTCGTGGTGGGGCTCGATCCGGTGATTTCGTTTGGGGCAGGCGAACGGATCGTAAACGATAACGAGCATTCCCTGATCCTGGCCGCGCGCCGTATCGTGCGCGGGCTCGGGTGCTGTGTGCGGCTGATCTGCCATACAGGCAAGGAGGTCGCGCGTAGCGGCTCAACGGATCAGTACGCCCCCCGCGGTGGGTCGGCGCTTGCCGATGGCGCTCGCATGGTGACGGTCCTGCGGGCCTGGGGCGCGGACACGGAACCGACCGACAGGCTGACGCCACCGATCGGGTTCGCTCTGGGGTCCGATGAGGTGGGCATGGTGCTGGTTCGCGCCAAGTGCTCATACACCCCGCCCCAGCCTCAGATCTGGCTCAAGCGTCGTGCGTACGCCTTTGAGCACTTTATTGCCATGCGGCCGGACCCCGCGGCCGAGGCCAGGGCGCGGGCCGATCAAGTCAACCGCTACCTGATCGATCAGCTTGCGAGTGGCTCGTACCACACTAAAAAGACCCTCGAAGACACGGGCATCATGCCGCAGGCGAAGCTCCGCGCGGCGCTCGCGACACTGATAGCCTCTAGTCGGGTTATAAGTGCTCCGTTACCCGAGGACCTGCGGCACGGAGGCCGCCAGGAGTACCTGCACCCTGTTGCTACCTCGTCAGGCAACGAGGCCGGGGGGGGCGAGGTAGGTCGAAAAAGCGCCTCAACCTCGTCGAGCCCCGAGGCCTCCTCTACCTCGTCGTTACCCTATAGGGAAAAGATTGGTAACGAGGTAGATCGTACCAATTTTTCCCAGCCAGCCTATCCCTTCGTTAACGAGGGGCAACGAGGTGCTAACGAGGTTGACGAGGTTGACGAGGGGACTTCGGCGGAAACACCG
>JBOIDT010000200.1:0-2487 GCA_050740755.1 Gammaproteobacteria bacterium | reverse complement strand
GCCCGGATGAAGCCCGATCGAATGCAGCATCCCGATCCCATCATGCGGGCACGCCCACGATCACGCTGCTGGCCTTGAAGATCGCGCTCGCCGCCACGCCTTCCGCGAGCCCCAGGCTCGCGGCGCTGTCGTTGGTGATGATGGCGGTGATCCCGCCACCGCCCGGCAGACCGATCACGACCTCGGTGTTCACCGCTCCCGGGGTTAAACGCGACACGGTGCCGCCGAGACGATTGCGCGCCGAGAACTTGGCGCCGCGCTCGTCGATGACGATGATGACCGAGGATGCCTTGATGAGCGCGAAGGCCTCGCTGCCGGCCTCGAGTGCGAGCCGTTCCGCGCTCTCATGGGTGATGATGGCCACGATCGCCTGTCCGCCGACCACCTCGATGTCGATCTCGTCGTTGACCGCGCCGCGCTTGATGGCCCGGACGGTGCCGAGGAACTGGTTACGTGCACTGGTTTGCATATCGATTCTCCTGATGAGTAATAGATCCTCCACAAGCCCGAGGGCCTGCCGGTTCAACGCCTCCAAGAAACGCCGGTGCTCGAGGTCGATGCGCCCGAAGTTTTCGACCAGCCGCTCGCCGCGTGGGGTCAGGCGCGTCGAGCCGCCACCGCGCCCGCCGGCGGCGCGTTCGACGAGCGGTTCGCCGGCCAGGTTGTTCATGCCCTCGATTGCATCCCACGCGCCCTTGTAACTCATCTTCATGGCCCGGGCCGCGTGCGTGATGGTGCCGCGGTCGCGGATCTCCTTGAGCAGGGCGATGCGCCCGGGTCCGCCGAGGTTGCGGTCGCCGACCGCCATCCACACGAGCCCCCTAAGCTCGATGGGCCTGCGTTCGATGCTCACCCGGTAAATGACCCGTGGGATGGGCGTATGGGCCGAGCGGGTCTAGCACCTCCGCGGCGCTTGATGCTTCGACTACCCCGCCCGCGAGTCGCAGGACCTCTTCGCCGAAGACCCGCACGTCCTCGGGGTCGTGGGTGATGAGGACCATCGGGACCTCGAGTCGCACGTGCAAGGCGTCCAGCTCGGCACGCATGCGCGAGCGCAGGGCCGGGTCCAGGGCCGCGAAGGGCTCGTCGAGGAGCAAGGCGCGGGGGCGCGCCACGAGGGCCCGCGCGAGTGCCGTGCGCTGGCGTTGCCCGCCCGAGATCTGGCTCGGGTACTGGTGTGCCACACGGCAGAGCTCGAAGGACTCGAGCCACGAGTCGATGGCCGGATCGGGACGATCGCCGTGTAGATTGAGCCACCCGCGCCTGAGGCCGAAGCCGACGTTCTGCCGCACCGTCAAGTGCGGGAACAGGGCATAGTCCTGGAAAAGATAAGCGACCCTGCGTTCCTGGGGAGAGAGGTTGGTTCCGGCGGCGCTGTCGAAGAGCGTGGTCCCGGAAAGCACGATCGAACCTTCATCCGGCGTGATCAGCCCGGCGATGGCCTTGAGGAGCAGGCTCTTCCCGGCTCCCGAGGGACCGTGGACCACGATCCGAGGGCTGTGCACGCTGAAACGCGCATGCAGGTGGAAGGTCTGCCTGGCGCTCCGGAGCGTCTTGCGGATCTCGACTTCCAGCGCCATTGCCGTCTTATTCGCTCGCGATCCGACCGGGGGCCAGGCGCCCCGCCGCCAGGAGCACCGCGAGGCAGGTGAGGGACGTGATGAGCACGAGCATCCGGGCGGCCTCGTCGTGACCCGCCTGGACCGCTTCGTAGACCGCGATCGAGAGCGTCTGGGTCTTGCCCGGGATGCTGCCGGCCACCATGAGCGTGGCGCCGAACTCGCCCAGGGCGCGGGCGAACGCCAGGAGCACCCCCGCGAGGATCCCGCGCCAGGCGAGCGGCAGGCTCACGCGGAAGAAGATGCCGGGCTCCGACACGCCGAGCACGCGCCCGGCCTCCTCCAGCTCGCGGTCGACCGCCTCGAAGGCGGCGCGCGCCGACTTGAAGGTCAATGGAAAGGCCACCAGGCTCGCGGCGATCACGGCCCCCTGCCAGGTGAAGACCAAGCGGATACCGAAGGCATCGTGAAGCCAGGCACCCAGCGCCCCCTGGCGCCCGACGACGACCAGGAGGTAATAGCCGAGCACCGTGGGCGGCATCACGAGCGGCAGGGTCAGAAGCGCATCGACCAGATCGCGGCCCGGGATCCGCCGCCGGGCCAGCACATAGCCGACACCGACGCCCATGACGAGGCACACGAGCGTGGCGCAGCTCGCCACCTTGAGGGACAGCGCCAGCGCCGTCCAGGCGTACCCCATCCCCTCGCTCCCGCTCATGGCGGGAGAAAGCCATACCGGGCCAGGATGGCCCGGCCGGGTGGCGACAGCACGTAACCCAAGAAACGCCGCGCCTCACCGGTGCCCCCTGCGACGACGGCGATGGGGTAGGTGATGGGAACCTCGGTGGCCACCGTGAAGGCGACGCGGACCCGGTCCTTGCGGATCGCGGCGTCGGTGGCATAGACGAAGGCGACATCGACCTCGGCG
>JBOIDT010000199.1:0-2503 GCA_050740755.1 Gammaproteobacteria bacterium | reverse complement strand
CCTCTGCTTGCGCTTCTCGGCGGCGATGCGATCGAGCAGCCCCTGCTTCTCCTCTTCGTCCAGGGCGTAGAAGACCTCGTGGCCGACATCGATGCGGTAGAGCGGCGGCATCGCGACGTGCACAGCGGTAGACCCCATCGAACACCAGGCAATGAAGGTGAATATTGAGATTATTTCGGGCTGTCCCTGCCCTTCACCCCGTTGGGCCAGCCTGCGGTGTTCAAAATCGCTCCCGGCGATTTTGTGAGCGGCTGATCCGAAACGCTGGATCAGCGTGACCGCGCCAGTATGGGCTTCGGTGCGTTCGAGTCCCGCTTGTTGGATCAGAACCGAAATTACAGGGATGTAATGCCTCTATGAGGTACAGGACGAAATCTGCCAATGACCCGGTGGACGATCTGCAAGACGGGCGCGAGCAGCCCGGGATGTGCCGCGAAGAGGCAACGAAGCGGGATCGGAAACGACAGCACCCATTGGCGCACCGGCACTCGGGGAATGACGTGATCGACTAGGTGGGCGGCGGTCTCGGCCATGCGCTGGGCGCCACAGTTCACGTCGAACCGGTCACCAGACCGGGGACGTCGATCAGGCGAGGTCGAAGCGATCGTTGTTCATGACCTTGTCCCACGCGGCCACGAAGTCACGCACGAACTTCTCCTTCGAGTCGTCTTGTGCGTAAACCTCGGCGAGGGCTCGGAGCTGGGAGTTCGAGCCGAAGACGAGGTCGACGGCGGTGCCGGTCCACTTGACCTCGCCCGTCACGCGATCGCGACCCTCGTACACGTTCCCATCCGAGGCGGATGCCTTCCACTCCGTGCGCATGTCGAGCAGGTTCACGAAGAAGTCGTTGGTCAGCGTCTCGGTCCGGTCGGTCAAGACGCCGTGCTTGGATTGCCCGAAGTTGGCGTTCAGGGCGCGCATGCCGCCGACGAGAACGGTCATCTCGGGAGCGGTCAAATTCAGCATGAATGCCCGCTCCACCAGCAGCTCCTCCGGCGGCAGCTCCTCTCCGGGGTGGAGGTACTTGCGGAACCCGTCGTAGCGCGGTTCGAGCACGGCGAACGACTCCACGTCCGTTTGTTCCTGCGAGGCGTCCGTGCGCCCCGGCGCGAACGGAACCGTGATGTCGTGCCCGGCGTTCTTCGCCGCTTGCTCGACGGCCGCGCACCCGCCCAGGACGATCAGGTCAGCGAGCGAGACCTTCTTCCCTCCGGACTGTGAGCGGTTGAAGTCCTGCTGGATCTCCTCGAGGGTCTGCAGCACCTTGGCCAGTTCGGCCGGGCCGTTGACCTCCCAATCCCTTTGCGGCGCAAGGCGAATCCGCGCCCCGTTGGCCCCGCCCCGCATGTCGGTGCCGCGGAAGCTTGCCGCCGACGCCCAAGCGGTGGAGACCAGCCGGGAAATGGACAGTCCCGAGGCGAGGATCTTGCCCTTGAGGGCAGCGATGTCCTGCTCCCCGATCAGCTCATGATCGACCGCCGGGACAGGGTCCTGCCACAGCTGCGGCTCCGGAACCCACGGGCCGAGGTAGCGAGAGACGGGGCCCATGTCGCGGTGCAACAGCTTGTACCACGCCTTGGCGAACGCTTCTGCGAGCTGGTCCGGATTCTCGTGGAAGCGCTTCGCGATCGGCGCGTAGATCGGATCCACCTTCAGCGCGAGGTCCGTCGTCAGCATCATGGGGGCGTGCCGCTTCGACGGATCGTGTGCATCGGGCACGGTGCCCTGGGCCTCGGGATTCGTCGGACGGTACTGCTTCGCACCGGCGGGGCTCGTCGTCAGCTCCCAGTCGTACTTATGGAGGGTGTCGAGGTATCCGTTGTCCCACTTCGTCGGCTCGTTGGTCCAGGCGCCCTCCAGCCCGCTGGTGATCGTGTCTGGTCCCTTCCCGCTGCCGAAGGTGTTCCTCCAGCCGAAGCCTTGCTCCTCCAGGCTGGCGCCCTCTGGTTCGGGACCGACGTACTGGGGGGCGGGGGCGGCACCATGGGCCTTGCCGACGGTGTGGCCGCCGACGATGAGCGCAAGGGTCTCCTCGTCATTCATCGCCATGCGGGCGAACGTTTGTCGAATGAACTTTCCTGCTAGGGCCGGGTCCGGGTTGCCGCCCGGCCCCTCCGGATTCACGTAGATCAGGCCCATGTGATCGGCACCAAAAGGCCCCTGGATCTCCCCCTCGCCGGCGTGGCGCTCGTCGCCCGTCCCGCCGCCGCTGAACCAGCTGCTTTCTGGGCCCCAGAAGATCTCGTCGGGCTCCCAGCGATCCTCTCGCCCGAAGCCGAAGCCGAACGTCTTGAACCCCATCGATTCGTAGGCACAGTTGCCGGCGAAGATCAGGAGATCGGCCCAGGAGATCTTGCGGCCGTACTTCTGCTTGATCGGCCAGAGCAACCGGCGCGCCTTGTCGAGGCTCACGTTGTCGGGCCAACTGTTGAGGGGGGCAAAACGCTGAGCGCCGCTGCCGCCACCGCCCCGGCCATCGGCGATGCGGTACGTGCCTGCGGCA
>JBOIDT010000198.1:0-2504 GCA_050740755.1 Gammaproteobacteria bacterium | reverse complement strand
CCGGACGGCCGGGTCCAGTGCGACGTGTGCCCGCGCGCCTGCAAGCTCCACGAGGGGCAGGAAGGCTTGTGCTTCGTGCGCGCGCGGCGCGAGGGGCGGATCGTGCTGACGACCTACGGGCGCTCCAGCGGCTACTGCATCGACCCGATCGAGAAAAAGCCGCTCAATCATTTTCTGCCGGGGACGCCGGTCTTGTCCTTCGGCACGGCCGGCTGCAACCTGGCCTGCAAGTTCTGTCAGAACTGGGACATCAGTAAATCCCGCGAGATCGATACCCTGGCCGACGAGGCCGGGCCGGAAGCCATCGCGGAGGCCGCCGTACGGCTCGGCTGCCGCAGCGTGGCGTACACCTACAACGATCCGGTGATTTTCATGGAGTATGCCATCGACGTGGCGCGCGCCTGCCGCGCGCGCGGGGTCCAGTCGGTGGCCGTGACGGCGGGCTATGTCTGCCCCGAGCCGCGCCGCGAGCTCTATCACCACATGGACGCCGCCAACGTGGACCTCAAGGGCTTCACCGAGCGTTTCTATCACAAGGTCTGCGGCGGCCATCTCACACCCGTCCTGGACACCTTGTGCTATCTCAAGCACGAGACCGAGGTCTGGTTCGAGATCACGACGCTGTTGATCCCCGGTGAGAACGATACCGATGAGGAACTGGATGCCATGACGCGCTGGGTGGTCGAGCATCTCGGTCCCGAGGTGCCCCTGCACTTCACGGCGTTTCACCCGGACTGGAAGATGCGGGACACGCCCCACACGCCGGCCTCGACCTTGACGCGTGCGAGACGCATCGCGCTCGGGAACGGGGTGCGTTACGCCTACACCGGGAACGTACACGACCCGGCGGGGGCCAGCACTTACTGCAGCGCCTGCGGCGCGGTGCTGATCGGGCGCGACTGGTACATGCTCTCCGACTGGAACCTCTCCGCGGACGGGCGCTGCTCGTCCTGCGGGACGCCCTGTGCCGGGGTGTTCGAGCAAAGACCCGGTCATTGGGGGCCGAAGCGCGTGCCGGTACGGCTTCGGGACCCTCTGCACTAGCCCGCCGATCCCACCCGCGCGGGGCGCCACCCGGATCGCGCGTCGTCGCGACCCCCCGGCCGGGGCAGGCACCGCGTCCAGTACAATAGCCCGATGCCGCATGCCGATCGCGCGGGCGTCATCGCGCCACCACCGCTCATCTACGCCGCCGTGTTCGTGGCGGGATATGTGCTCGATCGCTGCTATCCCATCTCGTTACGGCCCGACGCCTCGGCCGGTTGGCTGGGCTGGACCATCTTCGCCGCCGGCCTCGGCGTCCTCGCCCTGGGCGGGACCTATCTCAACCGTGCGGGTACGCCGGTGAACCCCTATCGCCCCAGCACCACACTCGTGACCGCGGGACCCTATCGTTATTCCCGCAACCCCCTGTACATCGCCCTCACGCTCGCCTACCTCGGGGCCTCGGTCGTGGTGAATACCGTATGGCCCGTCATGCTGTTGCCGGGATTGCTGTTGCTCATGCAGTGGGGAGTCATTTCTCGCGAAGAGCGTTACCTGGAACGGAGGTTCGGGGACGAGTATCGCCGCTACCAGGCCCGCGTGCGGCGCTGGCTGTAGCGGTCCATGGGCACGCTCGGGTGGATCATCACCTTCAGTGTGCTCGGCGGGCTCTTGAGCGCCGCCGCCGGCGGGGTGTTTCTGCTCCTCGGCGACGAGCGGCGCACCAGCCTCCTGCCGCATCTCATCAGCCTCGCGACCGGCACCCTGCTCGGCGCCGCGTTCCTGGGGCTCCTGCCCGAGGCCCTCGATAGCGTGGCCCGGGACGGCGCACACTGGGTGACCGTGTCGGTCCTCGCCGGCCTCGTGTTCTTCTTCCTGCTCGAGAAAATGGTGATCTGGCGACACTGCCACGAGGAGCACTGCGAAGGCCACACCGACAACCCCGGCGCCGATACGCGCGTCGCCGTCGGCACCTTGATCCTGGTCGGGGACGCGATCCACAACTTCGTCGATGGCGTGCTCATCGCCGCCGCCTTCCTGTCCGATGTGCGGCTCGGCGTCGTGACGAGCCTCGCGGTCGCGGCCCATGAGATCCCGCAGGAGGTCGGCGATCTCGCCATCCTTTTGCACAGCGGCTATTCCCGCCGCCGGGCCTTCACCTATAACGTCGCCGTTAGCTTCGCCACGGTGGCCGGCGCGCTGTGCGCCTGGGTCGGGCTCTCGCAACTCGAAACGGCGCTCCCTTATGTCCTTGCGGTGGCCGCCTCCAGCTTCATCTACGTCGCGGTCGCAGATCTCATCCCCGGCCTGCACGCCCGCACCGCGCTCCGGGACTCGGTACAACAGGTGTCCCTCATGGTCCTCGGGATCGGGCTCGTGTACGGCCTGGACCGCGCGCTCCACTGAATCCTGACCGTCAGGCAGGATACACACCGCCTCGCATCGACCGCGGTGTCGCCCGCGGGTCCTATTTTCTCGGCTTGCCCACCTCTGCGCGCGACCTCTCGCCGTGGTTCTGA
>JBOIDT010000197.1:0-2516 GCA_050740755.1 Gammaproteobacteria bacterium | reverse complement strand
AGTCCTCGGTGGCCTCCGCCTCCACCACGTCGAGGGCATCGTCGTAGGTGACGATGCCGACCAGCTTGTCACCCCCGTTCACGATCGGCAGGGCGAGCAGGTCGTAGCGGGCGATCTTAGCGGCGACATCGGCCTGGCTGTCCTCGACGTGGGTGTAGATCACATCGTGCACCATGATGTCTTCGACGCGCGTCGCCGGCGGCGCCAGAATCAGGTCACGCAGAGAGAGGGTACCGAGCAACCGCCGCTCGCTGTCGATGACGTAGGCCTGATAGATGGTCTCCTTGTCCGGCGCCTCGCGCCGCAGCACCTCGATGGCCTCGCGGGTGGTGAGCTTGTGGGGCAGGGTGGCATAATCGGAGGTCATGACCGCCCCGGCGGTGCCCTCCGGATAGGCGGAGAGTCTCAGCAGGTCATCGCGCTCGGCCTGCGCCAGGCCGGGCAGCAAGGCGTCCCGCTGCTCGGGTGACAGGCGATTGAAGAGGTCGGCCCGCTCGTCGGCGGACATGTGGAACATAATTTGGGCGAGCTGTGTGCGGCTCAGCACCCGGGCGAGATCCACCTGCAGATCAGGGGCGAAGTAACCGAAGACCTCCGCGCGCCGCTCAGCGGGCAGGAGGGACAGGATCTTCCAGACCGCTGCAGGTTCCTGCTCGGCCAAGCAACGTGCGAGGTCGGCGGGGTGCGCCTCGTCGAGAATGTCGTGCAGGGCGGCCGTCTCGGCGCCCGCGAGAGCGTCGCACAGGGTGTTAGCAAGGAGTGCTTGTTCCATGGTCCACCTCCGCCGCCGGCCGCGTGGGACCGGTCAGCAGCGGCGGACCGGCGGGCGCTAACGGGCGGCCGGTGTCACCGGAGACTGCCGGCCCGAGACGGGCCGTGTTTCGGTATGCTTGCGTCGGTCGTCGCGGTGACGACTACTGGGTACGTCCATCAGTGAATTAACATTTTTCAAGCCAATGTGCGACGGCGCAACGCGGGCCGCACAAGTCCGAGCGCAACTCTAGTCGAGCGCCACCTCAAGATCAAGTGATGAAATCCAAGCGGGCTCTCATAGCGCTTTACGGTGTAGCGCTCGCCGGTCTCGGGGTCGGTGGCGTCGAGAAGCTGAACGAGCACGGTCTTGCCCTGCCTCGTGCCGGTGACGGGCGCGGCGAAGAGGCAGTAGGCGCCGTCCGGGATGACGGGCTCCATGGACTTGCCTACGACCTGGGCGACGAACATGCCCGAATGCAGGCGGTGCTTGGAGTCGACGGCGGTCCACTCCCAGCCGTCGTCCTCGATGTGCTGCGGATCGCTGAAGGCACCGGCGGCGGCCTTGAGCGGGACCAGCGGCACGCAGGTGACGTAGCGCTCTTCGGGTCTCGGCTGGACGATGCGCGGTCGGAACGGGATCACCTCCGCCGTCACGGCCTTGGCGTCGCCCGTCTGGACGCCCCCGGCCAGCCGCCGTACCGCTCGATGACCTCGTCGATCTCCTCCTGCATCAGGCGGATGGTCTCGGCGAGGGCGACGACGATCTTTCGGTAGTGGGCGAGGTCGTCGTTGGTGAGCGTGCGGCCCTTGCGGTCCTTGAGCCACTTCTCGCAGACCTGGTAGCCGCCGATGTGGAAGTTCCACACGGCCTCAGGCACGCCCCGGAAGCCCATGGTGCCGGGCGTGGCGGACTGACCTCTTCTCGTCGCGGCGGCGTCGAGCCAGACGGTGTCGTCCGACCAGCCGACCCGACCGACCTCGGGGTTCTTGGGGCCGGTGTAGGTGGTAATGGGCCGGTCGAGTTGCGGCGAGTCCATCAGATGTACCGCCACGAGTTCGCCACCGAGACGCGCTATGTCTTGCAGGAGCTCCGGCTGCCGGGGAAACAGGACGATCGGAAAGCCCTGCGCTAGCAAGGCGCGGTGCCGAAGACGGTACTCGCACGAGTGACAAATCGCGTATAACCAGTGGAGCACGTCTTCGGGACCACTGGTTCGGCTCTGAGATTCATTCCCATCGGCGGTCAGAGGCATCTGCGTGATGCGTCCCCACCGTTCAAGGAACTCAGGTTTCAGATTGTCCACTCTGGTTGCTGGGGCGCCGAGAATCTTCTCGTACCGGTAAAGCGGAAAGTACGTTGTCCCACGGTCGTGAGTGCCCGTCTTCATTTCGACCATCGAACGCGACACATTCACACTAAAGCGCTCGGGGGTTGTCCATGTGCTTGATGCAATCAGGCCGAGATTGGCACCGACCAATACGTGCTGCATTGTGGGCAGCGAGCGACTCGCCACTACTGTTTCGTGATAAAAGATCACTCGCTCATCAAATGGTCGGTAGAGGATGGTCTGAACGCATCCATCTACATGGGCACATGAAGCCAGACTTGGCGAGTACGCCTCAACCGCTCGGAGAAGCTCGGCCTTTGAGAACGCGATCGCAACAGCGTCACGGTTCGTCTTGATACCCGCTCCGAACTTCACAAACACGTCATCGAGCCGCACTATGGCCCGCCGGCCAGCCCGATCCTGGGGAACAAACGC
>JBOIDT010000196.1:0-2524 GCA_050740755.1 Gammaproteobacteria bacterium | reverse complement strand
TGCCGCCGGGTTCGGCAGGCGTTTCAGATGTGTGCGGCTCTCCTGCACGTAAGCACATGCGCGCCGCTCCTGCTCCGCCTGAACCTCAGGCGTCGCGCTGGACCCCGCCATCGCCAGGTACAGGCTGGCGAGCTCGGCGTAGAGCCCGGCCAGCGCCTGAGGCGGGCCGGCATCGTTCGGGTCGGCCGCCCCACGGGCCTGCCATAAACGCAGCGCGTGGTCATAGGCCTCCAGCGCGTCCGTCGTGCGGCCGGCGGCGGTCAATCGGGCGGCCAGGCCGTGGTACGCGTCTGCGAGCCGCCGGGATCGCAGCCCGTCACCCTCCTCGGCAACCGCGAGGGCGAGGCGCTTCCGCTCGTATCGCAGTGCGCCGGCAGCATCCCCGCTCCCGGCCAGGGCCGCGGCCAGCTCTTCATAGATCCGGCCGAGCCGCCGCGACCCGGGCATCGCACCTCGCACTGTATTATAGAGCGCAAGCGCTCGATGCAGGCGCCGCCGAGCGCTCCCGTGAGCACCGCGGGCATTGTCCCAATGCGCGGCCACCGAGTAGCATTCGATGAGTCGGTCGACGACGATCTTTTGTCCCTTAGAAAATCGAGGCTCCAAGAGGTCGATGCAGCGCTCGGCGAAGTCGCGCGCCTGATCCGATTCGGCGACAAAGCCGTGGACGGCGCTCAGAAACGTGTAGGTCTCGCCGACTTCAACGGCGATCTGCCCGTCGGTCGGCACGCGCGCCAGCAGCGCTTCACGTATGGCCAGCGACTTATGGTAGCTCGCGAGTGCGCCGGCGCTGTCTCCCACATTCGGCCGCATCGGGTCACCCTGCACCGTCGCGAGCCTGTAGTAGGCATCACCCAATTCGCGCAGCAGTTTGTTGTCGTGGCGGCGTTCCTGCGCCAGGCTGTCGAGGTAAGCCACCCCTTGGTCCAAGAGACGCTTGCGCACCTCGGTCGAACCCGGCAGCTTCTCGATCGCACCGGGTAGCTCGAACACGATGGTGTTGGCCAGCGCCCGCAGTTCCGTGAAGCGCCGTTCGGCCCGCTCGCGTTCGCCTTGGGCGGTCCGCCACTGCCAGGTGGTCGTGACCGTTCCCGCCAGGAGTGTCACCAGGGACAAGCACGATAGCGCCATGCCGAGCCTGTTGCGTTTGATGAGCTTGGCGCATCGATAGCGCAACGTGGGCTTGGTGGCACTGACCGCCCGGCCCGTCAGATAGCGCTCCACGTCCTCGGCCAATTGTCCGACCGAGGGATAACGGTGCGCTGGCTCTTTCCTCAAAGCGCGCAGGACGATGTTGTCGACATCACCGCGGAGTTGCGCGCGCAAGAGGCCCTGGACGACGCTGCTGGGTACCGGCGCTTCGGTTTCCCGAATGGTGCGGATGATCGTGGCCAGATCGCCGCCGACCTCGTAAGGCCGTTGCCCCGTCAAGAGGTTATACAGAATCACACCCAGTGCGTAGACATCCGTCGCGGTGGTGATCGGCGCGTCGCCGACCTGCTCGGGGGCGGCAAACTCAGGCGTCATGAGTACGTGGCCCGCCAAGGTGATGGGCGCCTCGGTCCCCATCGGCAGCGGGGCCAAGAGCTTGGCGATGCCGAAATCGAGCAGTTTCGGTACGCCCTCCTCCGTCACCAGGATATTGCCCGGCTTGAGGTCGCGGTGCACCGCGAGGTTTTGATGGGCGTACTGCACGGCATTGCACACCGTGCAAAACAATTCGAGGATAGCGGCGAGCGGCAACCGGCGGCTGCGACAGTAAGTGTCGATCGCAACGCCTCTGACATACTCCATGACCAGGTAAGGCCGGCCATCTGCACCAGTGCCGCCGTCCAAGAGGCGGGCGATATTGGGGTGCTCCAAGGTGGCGAGGATGTGCCGCTCGATGTCGAAACGACTCCGCAGCGAGCTCGTCCCCTGGTGGTATCGGAGCAGCTTGATCGCCACCTGCTGCCGATATTGACCGTCGGCCCGCTCGGCCAGAAACACGGTGCTCGTGCCGCCGTCACCGAGCTCGCCGACGATCTGGTAAGGGCCGAGGTGCTGTCCCAGCAGGGTTTCCGGCTTGAAGGTTTCGGGTGGCGGGACCGGCGCGATCGAGAGAAAGCCCCTGGCCTTGGTGGCCACCGCGAGCAGCGATTCGACCTCCGCGCGAAGATCGGTATCTACCCCGCGTAACGCCGCGACCCGCGCCCCACGCTCTTCGGGTCGGCACGCCAAGAGCGCCGCGAAGGCCTCTTCGACCCGCTCCTGCAGCACGGCTAGGCGACCGCTTCGTGCAGCTCCCGGTAAAGCCACGCTTGCGCCAGGCACCACTTGCGTTTGATGGTGGCCGGCGAGAGGTCTAGCGCCTCGGCAGTTTTTTCGACGGTCAGGCCCGCGAAATAGCGCAGCTCGACGATGTGGCTCAGGGTCTCGTCGCGCTCGGCCAGTCGCTGTAGCGCGTTATCGAGGGCCAAGACATCGACCGCTTCCTCCGGTGCCGCGATCTCGTCATCGAGCGTCACCCGCACCGCCTCACCAC
>JBOIDT010000195.1:0-2565 GCA_050740755.1 Gammaproteobacteria bacterium | reverse complement strand
TCCGGCGCCGGGATCGCCTATTTCGAGGACACCATTACGGCCTATGTTGGGCTGGTGTTCTTCCTGCCGCTTCTGGTGGGCAGCGCCGGCAACGCCGGTTCACAGGCGTCCACGCTGATGGTGCGCGGGCTCGCGACGGGCGATGTGATGCTCAAGGACTGGGGACGGATGCTCGGGCGCGAGTTCGTCGTCGCCGCCGCCTTGGGGCTCACGATGGCGATAGCCGTTTCCGGCGTCGGCGTGATGCGTGGCGGCGCCGAGCTCGCGCAGGTGGTGGCCCTGGCCATGCTGTTCGCGGTGATGACCGGCGGTCTGATCGGCGTGTCGCTGCCGTTCATGCTGAGCCGGTTCAAGCTCGACCCCGCCACCGCGAGCGCGCCGCTGGTGACCACCATCGCCGACGTCACGGGCGTGGTGATCTATTTCTCGATCGCAAGCATCTATCTGCCCGTGCATTAAAGGTGCACGCTGCTCACCCGAGACCAAAAGGGGATGACAGCCATTTCGGCGGCTCACTTCGTCGGCCGCGCGCCCTTGACTAGAAGCACGTCGCAGTGTGTCTCGGAAGGGACGCGCAGGCCTACCGTTCTAAGATCGCTCGGGCGAGCACGCGCCAAACCGGAGTAACAGCGTGACCAATGAGGCTAAGATCACCCCTCGGACCGCCGCCTGGCGCCGTTGGCTATGCGGTACGTTGCTCGCGGCCGGCGTCTCATCGGCTTGCGCATGGGAACGGCTGGTGGATGTAGGCGGGCATCGCTTGCGCATCGAGTGTATAGGGCAGGGGCGTCCGGCCGTAGTCCTCGACCACGGCCTGGGTGGCTCGGCCAGCGACTGGCGCCACGTACGCGAGCAACTGGCGCGCACTACCCAAGTATGCAGCTACGATCGCGCCGGCTATGGCGCAAGTGAGCCAGGGCCGCACCCCCGATCCAGCGGCCGCATCGCCTCCGAGCTGCGTACGCTGCTGGCTCGCGCCGGCGTTCCAGGTCCCTACGTCTTGGCGGGCCACTCCTTCGGTGGCTACAACGTGCGCATGTTCGCGCACCTGTTCCCGAGGGATGTGCAGGGCCTGGTGCTGGTGGACGCATCCTTCGAGGGCCAGGTTGCCGGATTCTTCCAGAACCGGGTCATCCGCCAAATCGATCCGCAAGGCGTGTTGCAGCAGTTCTGGGACTCCGGGCTATTGTCCGCCCTCTCCCAGATCGATCTCGCCGCCTTTGCGCCGATGCTGGGGCATCGAAACCAGGCGCTCCAGACCATCGTCGCGGAACTGTTGGCCTATGAGGAGAGCAGCCGGGACCTGGCTGCGACGAGCCTGGATACCCGTCTGCCGGTCATCGTCGTGAGCCACCGACGGCCCATACTGCCGGGTGGCGCGCTGGGCGATGAGCTGGAGAACGACTGGGACCTGCATCGACGCGAGTTCGTCTCGCGTTTCCAGAACGGCCGCGTAATCATCGCCCAAGGTAGCGGCCATAACATCCCTCTGGATGAACCGAACCTGGTGAGCGACGCGATCCGGCGTGCGTTGCCCCAGCGCCGCTCGGATCCAGCCTACGGCCGATAGCCGGGAGAACACCCGCAGCGGTGTGGGGGACTTGTTTTCGCACTGAGAGCGGTATTTGGTCGGGCGGCGCGAGCGTATTGAGGTTGCCATGGGCTGGACTGAGTTTGATTCGGATGGCCAATCAACGCTGATGCTGAGAATGATGACTGGGCAGGGGCGTTCGACGCCAAGACGGTGAAGAAGTCGACGCTCAAGATGGGTCTCCTTCTGTACTCATTTTGAACAACCAGGCTTCGAATAGCTCTTTATTCCTTTACTACGTCTCTGCCAGCTTCTTTGCGATCTCGGCAACGTGCCGCCCCTGGAACCGTGCGATGGCGAGCTCGTTTTCCGAGGGTAGTCGCGACCCGTCGCCCTTGGTGATCGTCGAGGCCCCGTAGGGCGAGCCGCCGGTGATCTCGTCCATGTTGAGCAGCCGCGCTTCGGAGTAGGGCGTACCGACGATCACCATGCCTTGATGGAGCAAGGTCGTGTGGAAGCTCGTGAGCGTGGTCTCCTGGCCGCCGTGCTGGCTCGCGGTGCTGGTGAAGACGCTGCCGACCTTGCCGATCAAGCCGCCACTCATCCACAGCCCGCCGGTCTGGTCGAGAAAGTTGCGCATCTGGGCGCACATATTGCCGAAACGGGTCGGCGTGCCGAAGAGGATCGCGTGGGCGTCTGCCAGTTGCTCCGGCTTGGCCAGCGGAACCTGCGCGAATGCCGCACGCGCCGCCTTGGCGCCGCTCTTTTCGAGCACGTCGTCGGGCACCAACTCCGCTACCTGATACAGGGCGACCTCGGTGCCGGCGACCTCGCGCGCACCGGCGACGACGGCCTCGGCCATCCGATAGATGTGCCCGTACATGCTATAGAACACCACCTGTATCTTGGTTGCCATGGAAGTTCTCCCCCGATTGTCAGGCAAATGTCGATCAGCGTCTGGTGATCCTCGGCCCGCAAAGGCGCCGCGTCAATACCGCTCGCCAGGCGCGATCAGCGCGGCCGGGCTCAAGTAG
>JBOIDT010000194.1:0-2565 GCA_050740755.1 Gammaproteobacteria bacterium | reverse complement strand
CTACACGGGCTTCGGCTCGATCGAAGTCGTCGCAGCTGCGGAAAACGGCGGACTTGGCAGCGACTTTGCCTGATATGCAACGATCAATTTCGTGTTCGCGATTTGCTCCCGCAGGAAACAGCTGAGCTCCTTGCTTTCGGCGTTGTCGAGCGTGAAAGGCGAATCCTGGAGAAGGATGTAATCGGCGACGCTCGGCATGCTGGATCCTCCTGCTATTGAGCGCCTGCTCTCACAGCACAGTTTGTCCTTAGGGCGCGTGTGCTGTTCATGGGGTGATTCTCCATACACCTGCAAAAAGGCTGGGAACCGTAGGCGTGACTCATGGCGGCGCGGGGTACTGCCCGCGGAAATCGCCCTTCCGCCTGCACCCATTAGTCGCGTCGGTTGCCGCGATGTTCTGCCAGGCGGAACCGTCCCAGTACTCGACGGTGCCGCCCTGGTAGAAGCCGGGCAGGGGGCCGGTTTGTCCCTTGTGGCGCGATTCGATAACCGACTTCCAGATCGAAATGATCGCGGCCACGTCGACCGGTTCGTCGATCAGGAGGGGGCGATTGAGGTCGTTGATCCGCTTGGTCAGGTCGTTCCTGACCGCTGCGCCATCGATGGGGGCCGACTTGCGGTAGCCCAGGATCACCGCGTTCGGGAAGAGACTGGTGAACACCTCGATGGCCTCCTTGCACAGGGTCGCGCAACTGGTGCTGATCATCAGCTTCACGTTGGCGAATCCGCCGACCTTCTCGACGTAGCGAAGGTCGAAGCCGCGCGACTCGTCGCCGTTCGCGAACAGTCCCGGGGCTCGGTACTGGGCGTACTGGTGTCCGCGGAAGTAGACAATGTCCGTGCGTCCCAGATCGCCGACTTCTCCGGCCGCCGTCGCCTTGGCCCGGCTGCGGTGCTTGGCGCCTTCGGCGCTGAGTTCGAACGTGCCGGCGGCCAGCGATTCGCTTGTACCGAGTTTGCCCAGATGCGTCTTGATGTCAGGCGCGAAACCGGGATAGAAACCAACGTATCCGCCGAATGCTGTGGCGGCCGAGTTCCACGCCTCGGTCGCCTTGTCGGCGGGGATTGTCTTGGAAAGATCGGCGACTATTTGGGTCTGTTGGTCGGGCGTGGCGCAACGCCTGATCCGCTTCAGGCTGCGCACCAGGGGCAGCAAATCGGCGGTGTCGGTGAAATGCTTGGCCTGGGCCTCCACGTCCTTGCGCGTCGCATCGAGATCGAACTTCGCACACAGCGGATCGGCGGTGGCCGCGTCGGGCGCGGGTGCATCCTCCGGGACGCGTTGCAAGGCCGGCGATCGACGTTTTTGCGGGCGATGGACAATGTCGTGATGGCGCCGCGGATGTCCCTGCGCGTCGCGCGGGTCGCACTTTCCGCTGTCGTCGCGAAGCCGGTTCGCGCCCGCCTGTTGGAGCACATGCGTGAGCTCATGCGCCAGCAGCCGCTTGCCTTCAACGCTTGCGGGGTTGTACTGGCCGCGCGCAAAGGCCAGATCCCGGCCGACTGTGTACGCCCTGGCCTGGACGGCGCGAGCCGACTCGTCCGCCCTGCTGCCGAGATGAACGCGTACGCGACTGAAATCATGCCCGAAGCGTGGCTCGAAGAAAGTGCGGACCGCCGGGTCCAAGGGTTGACCGGACGAACGCAGCACCTCATGCACGGCGAATGGCGCTCCTTCGTCGTTGTCGTGGGTAGCCCTGCCGCGCCCGACAGGGGGTTTGCTTTGCAGGCGCGCGGCCGTGGCCATGCCGCCGGCTGGCATGGGGCTGGGCACAGCCGTGTCCGCCATGCGCATGACGTCATCCGCAATCCGGTCCGCCTCGATCTCGTAGGGATCGCCGCTGGCGCCGACCGCCAGCTTGGCCTGCAGGCCGATCGTTTCCTCGCGCTGGCAGTCGGCGCATTCTCCGGCCAGGGTCGTGGCCGGGCGGCCGCAGGCGCACTTGCGCTGCAGCAGGGTCGCGGCGCCGGGTTCGAGCGTCGCGCCGGGCGCGCGTGCGAGTGCCGCCCGCGTCACGGTTCGCCCTCCCCGCCTTTGCCGAGCGTCCAGGCCAGTGCGGTGTAGCCGTCGGCATAGCCCAGGGTGTCTTGCGCGCCGAGCTTGCCCCAGTCGTCGCGGCCGACGTAGAAGCGGTCCTTCTCGTCCGCAAACGCCCCCGACTTATGCACGAACTCGTGCAGCAAGGCGTAGGCGCGCGCCTCGTCGAGGCCGCTGGCGACGGCAAAGTGCAAGTTGGTGGCGCGCGTCCAGGCCTGGCAGATCTCCACGCCGCTGTCGTGCTGCCCGGTCTTGCGGCTGCCTTCGGAAACCCGTGCGCCGGTCGTGTCGTCGCAGGCCGAGGTGCATTCGAAATCGGCGTGCTGGGCGAGCGTCATGGTGTTCTGCGCGACCACCAGGGTGTCGACGATGCGGGCGATGTGCCGCCGGGTGTCGGGTGAGTCCGCCTCGGCCGGGATCCAGTTCATGTAGCGGGAGAGGCCGCCGCGCACCGCCGGGTCGGACAAAGTCTCGGCACCGCGCAGGCGGGTGAGGGCCTGTGCGGTGCGGGCGATGGCGACTTCTAG
>JBOIDT010000193.1:0-2607 GCA_050740755.1 Gammaproteobacteria bacterium | reverse complement strand
TCCCACTCGTTGACGAAGGTCTTGACCGCGAGCCGGCGAGCCGGCGGGGTGGCGATGATGCTGAGCTCGCGCGCCGCCGACAGCGCGAGGTTGAGGGTCCTCGGGATGGGCGTGGCCGTGAGCGTCACGATGTCCACCTCGGCGCGCAACGCCTTGAGCCGTTCTTTCTGGCGCACGCCGGCGTATTCGATGCCCAGGTATTCGCCGAGTTCGTGACCTTCCCCGAGAAAGTACCGGCCCGGTGGCTTTAACTCGTCAGCGGTGCGATGCCTGACCGTAGCCTGATCCGCTCAGGTCGTATATCGTTATGAGGTCCCTCATCGGGTCCGAAACCATGGAGAGCGAGATCGACACCGCGGGATCCCTCGAGCGGGAGAAGGCCATTGGTTTCGCGGCTCGTGCCGCCGTCAGGTGGGCCGACCGCTGCCATGCGCTGAGCTTGGACGTGCGCGGAAGGAGCGTCCTCCGGATGCTGGCTGCGAGTTGGGCGAGCAGGGCTCGGGCGCACCAGGGCATGCCCTCGCTTTCGGTCGGTAGGTTTGTCCGGGCGTTCGAGGAACCCTTGTCCGAGTGGCTGCCAGGCGCACCGCGCCAAGTCCTGCTGGATGAGGGTGAGCCGACGCCGCTGTGCTTCGACATGGCCGAGGACGCGGGATCATCCCCGGCCGCTGAGGTCGAGTAGAGGGTCCTCGTCAAGGTCATGAACAGCCTCGGCGCGGCATCGGATGCGGCGCCGAGGTATACACGGTTCAGGCGCTTCCTCGTCGAAAACGCGACCACCCAACATCTGAAGGCCGTGCCTATAGCGCTCGATGTCGGGCTCGATCTCGCGGAGTTGTACGAGGAGATCCCCGCGAGTGTGTGCGTCGAGCTGGACTCGGCCGCGAAGTTCTATCCATGCCCACGATGCCGGTGGCCGATGCAAATCGGCCGCGAGGTCGTGCGCTGCGCCCACTCCGATGCCTGCATGGAGGCAGGTGCGCGCTTCGCGCGGCACGGGGGGCGTCTCGTGCCACTCGGTAAGTTGAACCCACCCGACGCCGTCGCGCAGGCTGGACACGCCCGTCTCCTGTTCGGAGTGTGGCGCTATACCACCCTACCGGGTCTTGAAGAGCTCGACCTGCGCGCGAAGCTCATGGCCATCCCCGGTGTGAAGGTCGAACTGTGGCCGATGGTCGACCGCTACGATCTCGACCTTACCCTCGGCAAGCATCGCTGGCGGGTGGACGTTAAAGACCATGCATCGGTGGCCAGGCTGGCCATGCATCTTCGGGATCGACCGGCACCCGAGAAGATTTGGATCGTCGTACCCGAAAGGCACCACGACCAGGTTCTTGTATTGCGCCGACTATGTTCCGGTGACGCCGGCTACCTCTTCGCCTCATCCAAGGAGCTCCCGCGCCTCGTCCGACGAGCCGCGAAGACTACATGATCAGTCGCACGGATCTTGCGGCCCGCGTGGCCTTGGGACTGGTGGCGTCCTTGCTGCCCGCGCCGCATCGGATTGGGGACACTCGTCTCTTCGCCCAGGCCAGGCTCCACCTGTGGCCACCGTGGCGCGATGGAGTCATCGAGGACCGCGACCTCATCGCGCGGTTTCTCGGCCAGCGGCCGGAGGCATTGGGCGAGGACGAGGCGCTCCTCGAAGCGCTGCGAGCGGTCTTTGGAGACGCCGACGATTTCGAGGCGCGGTCGGGCTCGCCGGCCGACGCAAAGTGGGAAGACGAGTTCGCGGTGGTCCCCGGGCGGCCGGTCCGGGAGCGGCTCACCGACTGGCTCAAGGGGCTCGAGGGGTCGCAGCCGCGCGCGGCGCGCGGCCAGGTGCGGACCAAGGATGGACACGCCATAGAGCTCATGGCGGCCGACCACGTCTTTCGCGTGCCAGGCGCGCACATCTCCACGCCCGATGGTCAGCCCTGGGTCCTGAAGACGACGCCTCCGGTCCCCCAGCTCATTTTCGACCGGGCGGCGCTGCGCGAGCTCGCCCGCGCGATCGATGCCGATGGACATTTCGGAGTCCGGTACGAGGACATCGCGGTCGATGGATTCCTCCACCGACTCGGCTTACCACGGAACCGGGGTGCTCGACGCTGCGCATTCGGGTCCTACCCAGCTCATCGTTGCGCCGACCGGATCCGGCAAGTCCGTTTTCGCCCGACTTCTAGCTCTGGACATCGCACGGCAAGGAGTGCCCATCGCGCTCGTGGTACCCGACGTCCAGACGGCATGGAAGGAGGTGCTGCGGCTCCGCGACGCAGCGAAAGCGGCGCGACTAGACCTGCGGATCACGGCGCTCAGCTCGTGGCGCCGGCTCGCGAAGCACGTTGCCGACCATCTCGATCATCCACCGGCCGAGGACCCTGACGGTCGCTGGGCGCTGGATGAGGTCGCGTACACCTGCCTCTTGGCGGCCTATGCCGATCCGAGTGATGACGCTCCCGAGCCCGGCGACGAGCCCTGCACGCGACTACGGCAACGCCACGAGCCCTCGGCCGCGGGAGCGCTGCGCGTGGGCTATCGAATCCAGCCCACCCAGCACCCGATCGGGAAGGGCGTCGGGATCTGGTTCCACGAGCTCGTGGCCCACCACGCCAAGGCTACGCTCGG
>JBOIDT010000192.1:0-2640 GCA_050740755.1 Gammaproteobacteria bacterium | reverse complement strand
TACGTGAGCATCACCTGCACGGCCTCTTGCGGGCGTCAGGCGGGGGATCAGTCGCGGGTCGTCCAAGGGGCGTATCCTATCGTTTTTTCGGGCAGGCCGTCCGGTGCGCACCTCACAGCATACGATACGGATGTCGGCTACACCCGCCCTTCGACCAGGCTCAAGACAGGCCTGTGCCCTCCCGCGGGCCGCTCGTCCCTCCGCCACCGTCTACCGGTCACGACGGCCGGAGAAGACCGCCGTCTACGACCCCTCCAACCCCCACACCGCAAGATCACCGGCCAGCCCATCCGACAAAATATCGCCGATACCTTCTCCGTCGACAACTCGCGTTTGAAATTTCTATCCGTCCACGCACGATCGCGTCGCGGAAAAAACTGATGGACGCCGCTCACGCCGATTGGAGCGCGCTCATCCGCCCGGTACCTTGCCAGTCTTGCGTGTGAATCGGGTCCGGTCAAGCCTTGATACAGGCCCGGCTGCCGGGCCAGCAAAGTCACTTGCCTGATTTCGCCCCCGGCGAATGCACATTCTTGGTGCATATTCCATCGATCACGCCTCAAATACGCGTACTCCTCAAGACGCCGGGCATCGTGCCGTAAAGTTCATTTAAACCGCCGTACGCGCTTTACCTCCTTCTCCAGACGGGACAGAACACCCGATGCGCAACCCCTTCATCAGCATACTCGGCCGCTTGAGCGTCGGTACAAAACTCCTGCTGATCTACCTCCTGGATCTCACGGCGGTGATCTATATCAGCAGCATTCTGATCAACGAGAAATACCTCGCGATCAACTTCGCGCGCGATGAGCTGCGCGGCAATGCCTACATCGCCACCGCGCGCGACGGCTTGATCGATGTGGCGCTGGTCGGTGCCGGCGGCGCCTCGGATGTGCGCAGCGGTCTTCCCGCTAGGGTAAGTGCGCTGTCCGCGGTGGAGCAGCGCCTGGGCGAGGACATGGGCAGCGCGGAGTTGAACGCGGCGCTGGTCAAGAGCCTTGGCGTGGTGGCCGCCAGCCCGCGAGACGAAATGGTTGCGGCCGGCGACGCGCTCGCGCGCGGCCGCGAGCTCGTCACCCGCGTCGGCAACCAGTCCAAGCTGATCCTGGACCCGGATCTCGACAGTTACTACACGATGTCGCTCATCGTGCTGCGGCACCCCGAACTGCTCGAGCTGGTGCATGGGATCGGCGCCCAGTTGCAAAAACACAGCCGTGGCGCCGGAGGCCACGGCAGCGACACACGCACGCAGTACCTCATTCTCGAAGGGCGGCTCGATGCCACGGCCAAAGGGATAGAGTCGGACTTTGCCGAAGCGGTTGCCGCCGGAGGCGCGTCGGTAAAGACGGCCCTGACGCCGGACCAGCAAAAGCTTGCGCCCGGCATCGAAGCCTTCCGGCAGGCAGCGCGCACATTCATCGACCTCGGGCCGGGCACCGCGGCAACGGCCGGGCTCGATAGCGCGCAGCGGGCGTTGTTGGAACAACTGCGCCAGACGTGGACAAGCTCCGGCGTCGAGCTCGACCGGCTGCTCGACGTGCGCATCGACGGTTTGTTCTCGCGCATGTGGCTGCACCTGGGCACGGCCTTGTTTCTGCTGATGGCAATCCTGACGATGGTGTATCGCGTGGCGCGGCAAATCGCAGTGCCGTTGCGCCGCCTGTCCGACGTGACGGACACCGTGCGGCGCACCGGTGACCACACGCTGCGCGCAAAGTGGCAGAGCGAGGACGAGATCGGCCGCCTGGTGCTCGGCTTCAACGACATGCTGGCGCAGCTCGATCGCGAGCGCGAGGTGCAGAAGGAACTCGCCGCCAACGCGCGTGCCGCCGTGGCGCAGCAGACGCTGGTCGAAGCCTCGCCGATTCCGATGGTGGTGACCGCCGTTTCGGGCCATGAGGTGCTGCACGCCAATCAGCCGGCGCAGCATTGGCTTGCGGGCCGCAAGTCCGATCCCTGGGCCGTGGGCCTGGAGCCCGGGGTGCGCTCGCGATTCTTCCAGCAACTGACCGATCGCGATGCCGTCGATGAGTTCGAGGTGCGCTGGAAGGCGGGCAACGAGCCCGCCTGGGCAGTGCTCTCGGCAAGGCGGCTGCAGTACCAGGGACAGGACGCGGTGCTCACCGCCTTCACGCCCATCAACCAGCTGAAGCTGATGGAGCAACGGCTCGAATTGTGGGCCAAGGTGTTCGAGGCCTCGTCCGAGGGCATCATGATAGTGCACGCCGACGAGCACATCCTGAGCGTCAACCGCGCTTTCGTGCGCGCCACCGGCTACGAGTTCCAGGACGTAGTTGGGCAGCGGCCCGAGTTCCTGGTGCCCGGCTTGGCCGACGCGCCGTTTTTCCGCAGCCTGTGGACCACGGTGCAGCAGCGCGGCGCCTGGCAGGGCGAGGCGAAACTGCGGCGCCGCAACGGCGAATTCTTTCCGGCGTGGCTGATGATCAGCGCGGTGCGCGAGGCGCAGGGCGAGCTGTCGTACTACATTTGCACTTCAATCGACATCACCGACCGAAAGAAGAGCGAGGAGCGCATCCAGTTTCTGGCGCAGCACGACGTGCTCACCGAGCTGCCCAATCGATCGCTGTGCATCGAGCGGCTGCGCATCGCGTTGCAGCAGGCGGACCGATCCAGAAAAAA
>JBOIDT010000191.1:0-2761 GCA_050740755.1 Gammaproteobacteria bacterium | reverse complement strand
CACCAACTAAATGGATACCTTCAAAACAATGAACACCGCCCCATCCGACATTCCTGTATATCCGTACTACGAGTGTTCAACTAACGCTGGAACTTGGGTGTTCAACTAACGGTGGAACTTTGCCGGTGAGACGTGAAACGCCTTGCCGAAGCGAAAGCGCAGCGGCTGCTCGCCACGCGCCGACAGCACGTAGGCGTGCCGCTCGCCCCACGGCGTGTTGGTGATTTCGGCGACGATGGTCTCGACGCGGGTGTCAGCGGTATCGAAGCAGTAGTAGAAGCTCACGGGATTGAAGACGTAACCAAAGTAGCGCAGGTGCGTGAGCAAACGGATCGGGCCGCGCGGACGCACGCCGGTGTTGCGCTCGACGCAATCGCGCACCGCCTGGTCGAGCGGCACGGATGGATCGCCGAGGTAATCGGCGCGCCGAAACCAGGCGAGTGCCGGCCGGCGCGTCGACCAGAACCAGCGGCCGCGAAACACGCGATCGAGCTCGGTCAGGTCGAGATAGGCCATGAACAGCCGATAGCGAAACGCGTGCGCGCGCGGCGCAAAGCGCCGGTGTCTAACCCACCCGTCGTAGAGGCAGCTGTGCATGCTGTGTCTCCCGGTCGAACTGCCGTAGTGCCTCGAGCGCGCTCACCACGCCGTCTTCGTGGAAGCCGTAGCGCCAGTAAGCGCCGCAGTACCATGTGCGGCACGCACCGTTGATCTCGCCGTGCCGCGCCTGTGCCGCGACCGCGGCGGGGGTGAACATCGGGTGCGCGTAGTGCAGACGCTTGATCACCTTGCGCGGGTCGATGTCGGCGCTGCGATTGAGCGTGACGCAGAAGGTCTCCGGCGCATCGAGGCCTTGCAAGATGTTCATGTTGTACGTAACCGCCGCGCCTTGCTGCGCGGTGTCGAGCAGGTGGTAGTTCCACGCCGCCCACGCGAGCTTGCGGCGCGGCAGCAGGCGCGTGTCGGTGTGCAGCACGACCTCGTTGTCCTGATACGGAATCGCGCCCAGCACCTCGCGCTCGGCCGTTGTCGGATCGCGCAGCAGTCGCAGCGCTTGATCGCTGTGGCAGGCGAGAAACACATGATCGAAGCGTTCGTGCGCACCATCGGCGAGTTCGATCTCGACTTGCGTAGGGTGACGGCGCACGCCGGCAACGGGCGAGGCCGTGCGCAGCCGGTAACGATACGGGGCGATCAGCCGCTGCAAGTAGGCCTGCGAGCCGCCCCGAATCACACGCCACTGCGGACGCCGATTCACGCTCAGCATGCCGTGGTTGTGGAAGAAGTGAATAAGAAAATGCGCCGGCATCTCGAGCATGCGCCGCGGTTGTGCCGACCAGATGGCTGCACCCATCGGCACCAGATAGTGATCGACGAACTCGCGCGAATAGCGCTCATCCTGCAGGTAATTGCCAAGCGAAGTGCCGGCCGCCGTCGGCGCCAGCAGCCGTGGCGCCTCGCGATTGAAGCGCAGGATGTCGCGCAGCATGCGGTGGAACGACGGCCGCAGCAGGTTGCGCCGCTGTGCGAACAGTGAGTTCAGCGAGGTGCCGTTGTATTCGAGGCCGCTGCGCTCGCAGCGCACGCTGAAGCTCATGTGACTCGGCTGGGATCCCACTCCCAGCTCGGCCAGTAGCTCGATGAAGCTCGGGTAAGTCCAGTCGTTGAATACGATGAAGCCGGTATCGACGTGGTACTCGCGCCCGCCGATCTCGATCACGTGCGTATGTGTATGGCCGCCGGGGCGATCGGCGGCTTCGAACACGGTGATGTCGTGCTCGCGATGCAGGCGGTAGGCCGCGACGTTGCCGGCTACGCCGCTGCCGACGATGGCGATTTTTATGACGCACCTCGGCGCGCGTCGACGTGCCGGGCGGCACGGATGGCGAGCGGTACCGTGCGCAGCTCGTGGATCAGTCCAATCGTGGCCAGCAGGCACAGACCGTAATAGGTGAAGTCGATCTCCCACCAGAAGAATCCCTGCCGCGCCGCACCCGGGAAGTGATGGTGATTGTTGTGCCAGCCCTCGCCAAAGGTAATGAGCGCGAGCCAGAGGTTGTTGCGGCTGTCGTCGCGCGTGGCGTAGCGGCGGCGGCCGACACGATGCGCAATCGAATTGACGGTGAAGGTCGCGTGGTAGAGCACCACGGTTGAGATGGCGAAGCCCCACACCAGCAGTTGCCATCCGTCGGTGCCGAGACCGGGCGCAGAGTGCGCAAGTGCCTCACCCGCCGCGAATAGCAAGCAGTGCAAGCGCCATCGGCACCAGCGAATCGTAGCGGTCGAGAAAACGCAGTTCGGGGTAACGCGCCAGGTCCGGCACCAGTTCCAGTCG
Organism: Gammaproteobacteria bacterium; assembly: GCA_050740755.1. Classification (GTDB taxonomy): domain Bacteria; phylum Pseudomonadota; class Gammaproteobacteria; order JACCXJ01; family JACCXJ01; genus JACCXJ01. The sequence goes on along the minus strand of JBOIDT010000191.1, from coordinate 426 downwards.
TGTGGCAAAGTGCTCGCGCGCAAGGAACCAGCCGATGTGGCTCCACCAGAAACCCTGCTGTGCCGGCGAGTGCGCATCATGCGGATCGTCCGAGTGCGCGTGGTGATGGCGGTGCTGCGCCGCCCACCACAGCGGCCCGCGCTGGACCGCGCTCGCGCCGAGCAGCGCGAAGATAAATTGCATCGTACGCGAGGCACGGAACGCGCGGTGCGAAAAGTAGCGGTGATAGAAGGCGGTGACGGCAAACATGCGCAGTGCGTACAACGCCAACGCGACGCCGATCGCGGTCCCGCTCCAGCCGACTGCGAACACCCCAAGGCAGCCCAGGTGCATGGCCACGAACGGGACGATGCGCGGCCAGTCGATGTGCCGCGCGTCGCCCTCTTGCGGTGGTGCGCGCACGGCGCTATCGAACCAGCGTGCGAC
>JBOIDT010000190.1:0-2792 GCA_050740755.1 Gammaproteobacteria bacterium | reverse complement strand
GAGCGCTATGGCGAATTGCTCATGCGCGCGGATGCGATCGCCGCCAGGCTGCGCCCGGTGCTGCACGGCCCGGCGCCGCGCGTCGCGCTCCTTTGCCCGAACGGCCCGGACTATGTGGCGCTGGCCCTCGCCATCCTGCGGACCGGCGCGTGCCTGGTGCCGATGGCGGGCGAGCTGGCGGTGCCTGAGCGCGTGGCCCAGCTCGCGCTCACCGCGCCGCAACTGATGCTGGCCGCCGGTCCCGAGCAGTGGCTGCCGGCGCCGGGTGTGGCGGAGGCGATCGCGGGCATCCGCTTTTCGTGGTGTGCGCTCGACATCGCGGCGGCGTTTCCGGAGGATCGCTTCGCGGCGCTCCATCCTGCCTTCCTGCGCTTCAGCTCGGGCACTACGGGCGATCGCAAGGGCGTCCTGCTGAGCCACGAGACATTGCTCGCGCGCGTGCGCTCGGCCAACCGCCGGCTTGAGATCACCTCCGCGGACCGGGTGCTGTGGACCTTGCCGATGGCGCATCACTTCGCCGCTTCGGTCATGCTCTACCTCATCGAAGGCGCGGGGATGGTGATCGCGGACTCCCCTCTCGCCGGCGATCTGCTCACCACCGCACGCACGCACGGTGCGACGGTGTTCTACGGGTCGCCCTTTCACCTTGCGCTCTTGGCGGCGGAGGACTCGGCGCGCGCGTGGCCGGCGTTGCGTCTCGCCGTCGCCACTGCGTTCGCGTTGCCGGAGGCGACGGCGGTCGCTTTCCAGCGGCGCTATGGCGTCTGGCCGGCGCAGGGTTTCGGGATCATCGAGGCCGGGCTGCCGCTGCTCAACACCGACGCGGCGCACGCGAAACCGACAAGCGTCGGGCGGCCGGACGATTGCGCGGTACGTTTCTGCAACGAGGGCGGCGGGGAGGTCGCGCCGGGCGAGATCGGCGAGCTGTGGCTCCGCGCGCCCGGCATGTTCGACGCGTATCTCGCGCCGTGGTGCGAGCGCGCGGCCGTCACCGACGACGGCTGGTTCGCCACCGGCGATCTCGCGAGTCAAGACGAGGACGGCCACGTATTCCTGCGCGGGCGCCGCAAATCGGTGATCAACTTCGGCGGGATCAAGTTCTTTCCGGAGGAGGTCGAGGCGGTGCTCCACGCACATCCCGCCGTGCGCGAGAGCCGGGTGAGCGCTGAGCCGCACGAACGCTGGGGCGCAGTAGCAGTCGCCGAATTCGTCGCGCGCGACGCCGCAAGGCCGCCGACGGCGGCCGTGCTCGGCCAGCACTGCCGCGAACGACTCGCGGGCTACAAGGTGCCGGCGCGATTCCGCCTGGTCGCGGCGCTGCCGCGCACGGCGAACGGGAAGCTGCGGCGATGAGGCGTGCGAAGTGAGGTCCGTGCCCATGAAGTGCGGGAGCTCAAGGTCCGGGCGTTCCGGGAAGAAGCCGGCTACGTCGAGCCGGGTGCGCAAGGTGTGTTCGGGGACTTCAGCACGGCGACCGATTTAATCGCACGTATTGGCCTCGACACCGATACGAACACTAATACGACTCGTCGCGTCCTGCTCCTCACGGAGTCAATCTCGGTCTGCGACGACGACGTTCGGAAGAACGTCCGAGAGCTGGTGATCGAGCGCTACTGCGACGATTACACGCCAAAGGCGCGTGCTCTTGACCATTGTATCTACCTTCCGCATTTTCTTCAGAACGATCTTGTGCGCTACTGGCGCACGATTGCCGTGGACTTCGGTGCAAAGCAGTGGCGGTCGCTTCGCAAGGCCTGCGGTGCGCGAAGTTGGTTACGTCTAGGAAAGTACTGTTCGCCGGCTCTCTGATGTCATTGTTCCTGACTTACCACGTGCTTGACGACATCTACCGCAGCATCAACGAACGCGAGCGGTCCGAGCACGACGAGGAAACGCGAAAGCGTCTCTATAACACCTTTGCTCAGGCACCTGAGGGAACAGTTTGACAAGCCTGCAATCGCTCGGCTGCGGGACTTCTACGACAAGGGGACAGATCAAAGCAAAGAGGCGCTAGCAACCGTTCTCCGCTGTCATAGCGAGTTCTGCGGAATCCTTGATCAGCGCAACAGCCGTCAGTTGCTGCAGAAGCCTAGCGATCGCGGCGCGGCGCCCCTCGTAAAGGCCGTGGAACGCATCGCGCGGGATCTGGAGTCAGCGCTCGAAAGCGTCTTCTTTGATGATCCGACGCTCAAGTTCATGACTCGAAAGTTTGGTCTTTTCTGAACGAAGGAGGTCCATTATGGATGTGCTGGAGTTTGCCCGTACGGTGGAAAAGTCGGGCGATAAAGAGAAGGTCAGTTGCGCAGATCGACTCGGCGAGTTTATAGCCAATCAGGTCGTGTACTTTGGTGCGCACGCCGCCGAGCTGCCACAGACGCTGCGTGATCAGTACTTCAGCGTCCTGAAGAGCGCACTCAAAACGGTGCCTTCTGGCTATACGATCAATATCTCAGACAGCCTGCGCAAGCAACTTCTCGAGATGGCACCAGCGAGGGAGCTTCTCGCCGAGATCACTGCATGGAACGGAAATGGAGCACGCAGCGTCGACGGCGATGGAGTTCAATAAGTGGGCATGTGAAGTTTGTGGGTTCGAACTGCGGTATCCCGTTTCTGAGTCGGAAGTAACAGTACTCGCGCTGTACGACGACGGTCGTTACCCAGGTCGCTGCCTCTTGGCGCGGCGAAAGCAGGTCGAACACTTCGATGACCTCGAGCCGAGAGAAGCCCACCTGTTTGTCGACGAGATTATTCGGTATGGGCGGGGCCTCCGGACTGCACTCGCGGTTCCCAGG
>JBOIDT010000189.1:0-2794 GCA_050740755.1 Gammaproteobacteria bacterium | reverse complement strand
TGCCCGAGACCCGGCGCGTAGAAGAGGTTCTTCCGCGTATCGATGTCTTCGACCCGAACCCCGATCGTATCGCCGCGATGCGGGGCATGGCGGTGGGGCGAATATGGCGGGGCCTCGCTCCTGAGCGGGACGGCGGTGAATCGGAGCGCGCCGATCTCGGGGATCGTGAACGGCTCCCCGTCCAGGGGCACGGCATGCCATTCGACGCCGCAATAGTGCTCGAGCACGCGAAACAGCGGATAACCCCCGGTGAGGTCCTGGTACACCATGCTGGTGCAGTAGACCTCCAGCGGGCGGGGGTGCTCGCGCAGCATCATGAGGCCCGTCGCATGATCGATCTGGGCATCGATGAGGACGATGGCGCGGATCGCGGTGTCGCGCACCGCGCGCCCCGGCTGCAAGTCTGCGAAGGCGCCGAGCTGCGTCCGGATGTCGGGGGAGGCATTGAACAACACCCAGTCCTCGCCGTCCCCGACCGCGATCGACGACTGGGTGCGGGCCTGTGCCCGGATCGCGCCCTGGCGCAGGCCGGCGCAGTTGCGGCAGTTGCAGTTCCATTGCGGGAAGCCGCCGCCCGCGGCGGAGCCGAGTACGTGTACGCGCATCGCGGCAGAGAGTCTCTGGATTGGGGCCGCGATCGTAGCAAAAACGCCGGGCCGGCGCCCTGGGCGCGTTCCGAACGTCCCGGCGCGTGGCCGAACCGCGTGGCGTTCGCCCGATCTCGTGGCCGAGCGGCTCCTGTTCCTGACCGGCAAGCTGGCCGAGCCGGGGCTCTGTCGGATCCTCGGGGCCTTGCAAGGCCCCGAGCTCAGCTCCGAGGTCCTCAACATCGGGGTCAGCGTGGCGGCGCTCATGAGCGCCGAGATGATCGCGCGGCGGCTCGACGGGCCGCCCGGTGTGCTGCGCCGCTCATCAGAGGAAGAAACTCGGAAGCCAGGGCCAGGGATGGCCCTGCTTGGCGCGCCGAGGACGCAGCACTTGTGCCGCTACATCACCCGCCCCGCCATCGCCAATGAACGGCTTGCACTCAACCGGGCCGGGCAGGTGGTGCTCACACTGAAGACACCCTATCGAGAGGGCACCACCCATATCGTGGTGTCGCCGCTGGAATTCATACAACGACTCGCCACGCTGGTTCCCCGTCCGCGGTTGCATCTCATGCGCTTCCATGGCGTGCTCGCGCCCGAAGCCAGGCCCAGGGAGGGGCCTGCTTGGCGCGCCGAGGATGCAGCGCCAGGCTACGTCCCGAAATCATTCCGAACGTGCCGGTCAACGTGAATACCCCCTCAGCGGACCATGCTGAGGGTGCTCCCTCCCGCGGCGCCTGCCCCCATGAGCCGGGCGCGGCTGCTCACAAAACCGCCGGGAGCGGTTTTGAACGGCGAACGCCGGCCCGAAGGGCGAAAGCCAGGGAGGGCGTTCGTAAACGAGTGTTCGAGATCGACATCGAGCACTGCCCCCAGTGCGGTGGCCCCTTGAAGATCATCGCCGCCATCGAAGATCCCTCCGTGATTACCAAGATCCTTGTATGTTTGTTTTCAATGATTTTTATATACTGCTGTTTGGACGTGGTAGGCCGTTAGATCCCTGGGACGACAAGCCCGAGGGTGAGCGTGGGTCGCCACGTCCTGCTCTGATTAGCCCGAACGGTTGCTGGGGCCATGAGCCCGCATTTTTGCAAGGTGGGGTATGAGCGAGAATCCTGAGATCTTTGTCGGCATCGACATCTCCAAGGACACGCTGGACATTGGTTTTCCGCCCCTTGGGCAGACCGTCGAGCTTCCTCACGAGGAGCAAGGCATCAGCGAGGCGACGAGACGCTTGCGAGGCCGAGCCGCGTCTGGTTGTGCTCGAGGCCACAGGGGGCCTTGAGACGGAGCTTGCGGCCTCGCTGATGGCCGCGAGATTGGCGGTGGTTGTGGTCAATCCGCGTCAGGTGCGCGACTATGCCAAGGCCACGGTGCATCTGGCCAAGACCGACCGCATCGATGCTTTGGTGTTGGCGGATTTCGCCCGTGCGATACGTCCCGAGCTGCGTCCGATGAAGGATGCACTCACGCGGGAGCTTGACGATCTGGTCACCCGCAGGCGCCAGCTGGTGGAGCGGGTTCAAGAATCCCTCCGCTTGGGCCGTGCCTCGAAGGTGCAGGAGAAGAGCCTGAAGCGCCACATCGCCTGGCTGGACAAGCGCATCGAGGAGATCGAGACCGATTTGAGGCAGCGGTTACGTGCAAGCCCCGCCTGGCGTGCGAAAGATGATCTCCTGCGGAGCATTCCGGGGGTGGGAGACACGACCTCCGCGACGCTCCTCGCCAAACTGCCCGAGTTGGGCACCCTGGACCGCAAAGGCATCGCCGCACTCGCGGGCCTTGCTCCCCTGGCCAACGACAGCGGCAAACAGCGGGGCAGGCGAGTCATCTGGGGAGGGCGTGCCGATGTGCGCTGTGTGCTATACATGTCGACCGTTGCGGCTATCCGATGCAATCCCGTCCTCCGCGCTTTCGCCGACCGCCTGAAGGCCGCCGGGAAACCCGCGAAGGTCGTGATCGTCGCCTGCATGCGCAAGCTCCTCAGCATCATGAACGCCATGCTCAAGTCCAACTTACCCTGGAACCCTAAAATCGCTTGACAACGAACACGGTTGCTCACCCCGGCTTGCGAGGCATTGCCGAAGCCGGAGACCAATGCGCGTACCGGTTCCGAGATCCACCCGGAGGAGTGCGCCGTGCCGCTCCGTTCCTGCCTTTTCATCCGCGACCAAAAGGGTTCCGGGCTCAGTCGGTATAGCGGATCA
>JBOIDT010000188.1:0-2949 GCA_050740755.1 Gammaproteobacteria bacterium | reverse complement strand
GTGATGATCTCGACCGTCTGACCGTTGATGAGCGCGCTGCTGAGCGGCGCCAGGCGGCGGTCGATGCGCGTCGCCACGGCACGGTTGCCGATCTGGGTGTGCACCGAATAGGCGAGGTCCACGGCGGTCGCCCCGCGAGGGAGCTTGATGATGTCGCCCTTGGGAGTGAACACGTAGACCTCGTCGGGGAAGAGGTCCATCTTGACGTTCTCCAGGAACTCCACCGAGTTCCCCGCCTCGCGCTGGATGTCGAGGATCCCCGTGAGCCAGTCGCGGGCCTTGCTATGGGCCGAGTTGCTGGCGCTCTCTCCGGACTTGTATTGCCAGTGGGCCGCGATCCCGCGTTCGGCGACGGCGTCCATGTCCTCGGTGCGGATCTGGACCTCGATGGGCACCCCGTGGGGACCGAACAGGACCGTGTGCAGCGACTGATAGCCGTTGGCCTTGGGGATGGCGATGTAGTCCTTGAATTTACCGGGGACCGGCTTGAAGAGCTGATGGACGGCGCCGAGGGTGCGATAGGCGGTGTCGGCGGTGTCGGCGATGATGCGAAATCCGTAGACATCGAAGACCTCCGAGAACGGCAGCTTCTTGGCCTGCATCTTCTTGAAGATGCTATAGAGGTGCTTCTCCCGGCCCGAGACCTCGCCGGTCAGGCCCTCCTGCCGCAGGCGGCGGCGGATCGAGCGCAGGATCTGGTCGACCAGCGCCTTGCGGTGGCCGCGCGCCCTGTGAATGGCTTTGGTCAGCACCCGATGGCGTTTCGGGTACAAGGCCGCGAAGCCCAGGTCCTCGAGCTCCAGGCGCACGCTGTTGATGCCGAGCCGCTGCGCGATGGGTGCATAGATGTCGAGGGTCTCGCGCGCCACCGCGCGCCGCTTGTCCGCCGGCAGCGCGAACACCGTGCGCATGTTGTGCAGGCGATCGGCGAGCTTGACCAGGATCACGCGGATGTCGTGGGTCATGGCGAGCAGCATCTTGCGGAAGTTCTCGGCCTGCGCCTGGGCGTAGGACTCGAACTCCATCTGCGTGAGCTTGCTGACCCCATCGACGAGCGTGGCCACGTCCGCGCCGAAGCCCTTGCGCAGATCGTCCTTGAGCGTCGGGGTGTCCTCGAGCACGTCGTGCAAGACGGACGCGATCAACGTGTCGCGGTCCATACGCATTCCGGCCAGGAACCCGGCCACGGCCAGGGGGTGGTGGATGTAGGGCTCGCCGCTCAGGCGCCGCTGGCCGGCATGGGCCTTGGCGCCGAACTCACAGGCGCGGCGTAGGTCCTCGATCTCGGCGGGTTTGAGGTAGGCGCCCACACGCCGGCACAGATCCTCGATCTCGGGCGCCGAGGCCTCCGGCGGGGCGGGCGAGGCCAGCGGCCTCGCGGACCACAGGGACGGCAAGGACAGCGGCCAGAGTTTCATCGCCATGGAGACTCACTCGCTGTCCCCCGTCGGGCTCAGCCCGTGGGGTCGTTGAACACCGAGAAGGGGTCCTCGCCCTTCTCCTTGGCCTCGATGGCGTCGACGGTTGCCATGCTGATGAGCCCGGCGGCGATCTCGCGCAGCGCGATGACGGCCGGCTTGTCGTTCTCGTCGGGAACCAGCGGCCGCGAGCCCATGGCGATCTGACGCGCCCGCTTGCTCGCCAGGAGCACGAGCTCGAATCGGTTCTTGACGAAGGGAAGACAGTCTTCCACGGTGATCCTGGCCATCGGGTGCCTCCGTGGGGCGCCGACGCGCCGACAATCGGAGAGATCTAGCCTATCAAAGACCCTGCGCGAAGCATACCCCTCGCGGCAGGGCACCGATCCGGCATAGTCCCGCGCCGTCGTGGGTGCGTGGATCACCGAAGCCCTCGAGGACCTACGTTCGCCCGAGGGGCTCGCGCGGATTGCACCCGGAACGCTGCCCGTCATGATTCCTTAACCAAACCTCTGGGCCGGGTATTTCCGGCGTATCGCCGCGACCGATGACTCCAAGCGCACGGCGAAGGAGCTGGCCTCGTTCGCGCGCTACGGCGTCGTGGGTAATGGCCGCGAGCTGTGGGCGACGGTGACCCCCGATACGGCCGACGACTTCTATGGTCGCTGGAACGCGATGAAGCTCGGCGCCTCAGCCGACGGCAGCGACGATTATCGTAATGTCGCGAACACCTACGGTTGGGTGGTGGAAATCGATCCGTTCAATAGCAACTCGACCCCCAAGAAGCGCACCGCGCTTGGCCGTTTCGCGCACGAAGGCGCGTGGCTCGGGCCGGCGAAGAAGGGCGAGCCGCTCGTGTCCTACATGGGCTGCGATGCGCGCAACGAGTACCTCTATAAGTACGTGTCGAACCGGCGCTGGGATCCCGCGACGCCAACCAGGGGATGGCTGCGGGCGACCAGTATCTGGACGACGGCAAGCTCTACGTGGCCACGTTCAACGCCGATGGTACCGGTGAATGGAGAGAACTGAGCTTCGGGATCAACCATATCACCCCGACCAACCCGGCCTATGCCTTCGCCGATCAGGCCGACGTGGTGATCAACCTTCGTCTGGCCGCCGACGCGGCGGGCGCCACCAAGATGGATCGCCCGGAGTGGGCCGCCGTGCATCCGAAGAACGGCGAGGTCTATGTCACCTTGACCAATACCAACGCCTCGAGCCGTCCGATCACCAGTGTCGACCCCGCCAATCCACGCTTCTATAACGATCAGAAGACCTCCGGCGAGGATCAGCTAGGCAACCCCAACGGCTATATCATTCGCTTGGCCGAGACCCACGGCAAAGTCGACGCCACCTCGTTCACGTGGGACGTGTTCCTGTGCGGCGCGCGTGCCAGCGCAGACGCGACCAACGTCAATATCTCCGGTCTGACCGACGCGAACGACTTCTCCAGCCCCGACAGCGTGTGGTTCAGTCGTGCGAATCCCGGGTTGTTGTGGTTCCATACCGACGACGGCGCGTATACCGA
>JBOIDT010000187.1:0-3089 GCA_050740755.1 Gammaproteobacteria bacterium | reverse complement strand
CGAGCGCTTCGACCGTGCCTGGAAGTTGTTGTCCAGCACCTACAAGCGTGCCGTAGAGATCCCCGAAAACGTCGTGCTGTTCCCTAAACGAACGGTCCATTGACGTCTCAGTATCAGAGCTACACCCTTCGGTTTCCACCTGCTGCGCGGAAAGCCGAAACGCTTCGGCATCCACGTGAATGGGCCGTTCTGCATCACCTTCGAATGGGTTAAAGGGGATGCCTGGCGAGTGGATCTCGAGCAATATCATTGAAGTGGGAATTGATCATGGCGCATGAATACCTGGTGAAACGAGATCCGAAGATGCCCCCGGTGCACCCGGGGGAGTTGCTGCGCGAGGACGCGTTCTCGGCCATGGGGATGTCAGTTGCCGCGGCGGCGCGCGGCATGCACATTTCACGGCAGATGTTGCACGGGATCCTTGCCGAGAAGCGTGGCATTACGCCGGAGATGGCTTTGAGGTTGGGCAAGCTCATCGGCAATGGTCCTGGACTGTGGCTCCGGATGCAGCAGGACTATGACATGTGGCAGGCCCAGGCGCGCCTGGGCAGCGATTTGCGCAAGATTGACTCGCATGTCATCACGCCCAAGGAATACGCAGAGGTCCCCAAGCTCAAGCGGCAGTTTCTTAAACAGGCGTCTGCGGTGACGCGGACAACCGCCGCCTCGGGAAAGCCATCGCGCCCGTACCCCATACAGGAGCATGTGACGCGGGCAAGCGCTGTGTCGGGGAAGCGATCGGGCGGGGAGCGCTCGGGGGGCGGCTCAAGGAAGAGATAGAGCCGCCTCCGGCACCCGGTGCCCCATTGTCGTGGAGCCGGTTGCGCTGACTGAGGGGAGGGTCGGCTCAGGGGCTGAACCGGCTGGGATCGGGGGGGGACCAGTGCGGCGAGTCCTTGCATGAATTCCAGCCAAGGAGGTCGGCTGGTTTAATCCCTAATTACCGGGAATCTTCAAATGAAATCCCGACGATTCGGATCGAGTCGGAGCCTGCGGGCGGCAGCCCTGTTCGCGCTTTTGCCTGTCATAGCTGCCAGCCCCGCCGCGGCAAGCTTTTCTTCCTGCGTCGCCGGGCTGCAGGCAGCGGCCGTCAGGGCCGGCGTCAGCCGCTCCGTCGCCTCCCGCGCGCTCGATATGGCGCAGCCCGACGAGAAGGTCTTGCGCCTGTCGGAGGTGCAGCCGGAATTCAAGACGCCGATCTGGAACTATCTCGGCTTCCTCGTCGACGAGCAGCGCGTCGCCGACGGGCGCGCCATGATGCGCCAATACGACCACATTCTGCGGGCGGCAGAGCGGCGCTTCGGCGTCGACCGCCATGTCATCGCGGCCGTCTGGGGCGTCGAAACCGATTACGGGCGCGAGGCGGGCGACAACTACCTGCCCCATGCGCTCGCCACGCTCGTCTGCGAGGGCGGCCGGCGCACGAAGTTCTGGCGCGGCGAGCTTTTCGCCGCCTTGAAGCTCGTCGACGACGGCGATCTCCAGCTCGACGAGCTCTACGGCTCTTGGGCCGGTGCCTTCGGGCAGACGCAGTTCATCCCCTCCACCTATCAGCGCCTGGCCGTCGATTTCGACGGCGACCGGCGGCGCGACCTCGTCCGCTCGGTCGCTGACGCGCTCGGCTCGACGGCGAATTATCTGAAGCGCTCCGGTTGGCTGCCGGGCGATCGCTGGATGATCGAGGTCACGGTACCGCGCGGCTATGATGGGCCGACGGGCCGCGGGAACAAATCATCCCTGTCGAGCTGGGCGCGGCGCAACGTCCTGCGCGCCGACGGGGCGCAGCTGTCAGCCGGCGCCCCTGTGTTATATAAGGAGGCCGGCCTCCTCCTGCCGGCCGGGCCGCAGGGGCCGGGCTTTCTCGTCTTCCGCAACTTCGACGCGATCTATTCCTACAATCAGGCCGAATCCTACGCGCTCGCCATCTCCCACCTCGCCGACCGCCTCGCCGGCCACCCGCCGCTTCGCACCCCCTGGCCGACCGACGATCCCGGCCTGACGCGCGCCGAGCGCCGGCATCTGCAGCGGCTGCTACTGACGAACGGCTATACCATCGGCGAGGCGGACGGGAAGATCGGCCCGGTCACCCGCGCGGGCATCGCCGATGCGGAGAGGCGCTTCGGCATGCCGCCGACCGGCCGCGCCGGCCAGAAGATCTACCGCGCGCTCGGCGGCAGATAAGGTGCTGGAGGGCCCGCGCCCTTTCACGCCACCCCCTCCCGGATCCAGCGTGAAGATCTCCCGCTCGCCAGCCGTCGCTATCCTCCGGGCGACCGTGACGTTGGGACGGTCGAGATCCCGGCGCAGGGCGTCGCGGTAACTGCGGAACTCCGCACTGACAGTGGACAGGAAGATCTGACAGGCATTGCGCAGGGTCGGCCAAGCGACACGGGGGCCGTAATCGGCGACAAAACCGCTCAGCACCTTCGGGGACAGAGAGGCGAGATCCTTGAATCCGATCCGCGTGAGGTAAGCGTCGAATTGACGCAGGTGGAATCGGTATTGATACAGCGAACGCGGGCGAAGCCCTTTCTCCTCGGTGAGATAGGAAAAGAACCGCGGCGCTTGCGCTTCAAACGGATTGTCGGGCCGGTTGGGTCGACCGAGGCCGATGTACCCCGGAATCGCCAGGCGCAGCATTTGGCGGACGGGGTTGCGGGCATGTTCGCCGATCTTCTTGCGCGCTCGCGCCGTACACCTACGGCTCGCGTGCTGAGACATCCATGATTGCACGAACGGCTCCACATGATCCGCCAGGTGGGCGACCTCTGTGGCGCCGTGCATCTTCGCGAACTCGCCAAAGGCGACCAAGAGCGGCATGCGTCGAGATGCCGTACGGCTCGCATACCGCCGTTCAGCGAGCCAGCCAACGTACTGCTCAATCGCGGGAACGATCCAGGAAGTGCGGACGCGATCTACCGTGACGGGACGAACGTAGTATTGCTCAAGCATGACAATCTCCAATCAAGAACGGGAGATCACCATGCCATGAGTGAGCGCGTTATGTTGCCATCGCCCAGGGACCAGTAACAAAAAAAGCCGAGATCACGGGGGTCCGCCACATAACGGTGGCGGGCACATAACTATGA
>JBOIDT010000186.1:0-3159 GCA_050740755.1 Gammaproteobacteria bacterium | reverse complement strand
GTCGGGTTCCAGGACAGTCAGGCGGCCCTCGAGGCCTTCCAAGCGCGGCCGGCGCGTTTCGATCTCGTCGTCACCGATCAGCTCATGCCGCGCATGAGCGGTACCGAGCTGGCCACGCGCCTGCGGGCGATCCGTCCCGATATCCCGGTCCTGCTCATGAGCGGCTTCGGCGGGCCGGAGCTTGCCCACAAGGCGCGGCGCGCGGCGGTCCAGGCTCTGCTCAAAAAGCCGCTGCAATCCCGCGATCTGGCCCAGGCCATCGCCGGCGCCTTGAGCGTCGACAAGAAACTCGGTGCGGACTCGCGACGATAATTGTGGTTACGGCGCCGAGCCCGGGTCGCGATAAAGCTGCGAACAGGGGAGGGGGGTCCAGGGTTCCCTCCCCTGCGTAGCGGGGGAGGGTTGGGAGGGGGTGAGGCGCGTCAGCAGACACGACGCTTGGTGAGCGATAAACGGAGAGAAAATGCGCAGAACCACAATACTGCTATCGCTCGCCTCGGCGTGCATCTACCATCCGGCGTGTGCGGAGGAAACGGAGGAAAAAAGCGGATCCTTCGCAAGCCAGAACTTCAGCAGCACCATCTATCTCATGAATGACTATCGATTCCGAGGGATCTCCAACAGCGACGGTCCCGCCATTCAGGGCAGTCTAGACTGGACCTACAACGGTTTTTATCTGGGAGTCTGGGGGAGCAACACTGAGCTTTCCGACGCCAACATCGAGATCGACTATTACGGGGGATACCGTTGGAGTTGGGAGGGCATCGGATTTGACATTACGGGTTATTACTATTCCTACCCGGGTGAGGACGAAGACGATTTCGACGAATTCGACCCCTTTGGCGGGCAGGATGCGGATTACTGGGAGGTACACGGCGGGCTCAGCTATACCTTTTTAACCGTCCTCTCGCCTTCGGTCGCCGTGCATTACTACTATTCCCCGGACATTATCGCCGAGGACGGTGACGGCCACGCCGTTCAAGGTAACTTCGGTGTGACCCTGCCCTTCGACCTCAGCTCTACCGGGCTCGGGCTGTACGGTATCGTCGGCTACCAGGACGTCGAAGGGGACAAGAGCAGCGGGGCACTTGGCGGCTACGACTACGTGTGGTGGCAATTAGGCACCAACATTACCGTCAAGGGCTACAGGCTCGACCTCGCGTATACAGATGCCGAGGAGTCCGATGCTCTCGAGGCGTTCTATTCACCCACCACCCTGCCCGACGGGCGGATCGCGGACTTCACCGATCTGACGGAAGGAACGGTGCTGTTCACCGTCTCGCGCATCTTCTTTTAGCGGGGACGCCCGGCCTCTCCCACGGGCACATCCGCGGCGTGTCAGCTGCTCGCGCCGCGGATGATCGCCCGCTGCCCGCCCATCTTTCCGAAGGCGACGAGAAGCACGATCACGCGGAAAAGGGAGTAACTCCCCACCGCGAGCCGGGGATCCCGAAGGAGGCCTTCCGGATCCCCCGACGTGTCTTTCCCGGATCGAGAAGGGGATGCCCGCGCATTTTCGATGTCGGGTATACTCTCGAATAACGCGCTGCTGTCCATAAATTCCACTGACGATCTCGGGAAAGCATGTCTACCGTCACCGATGCCAGCGGCCCGCGTGTCCGGGCCTTTCCCCTGTTCGGCCGGTGGATGAACCACCTGAGCTATCCGCAAAAATTCCTCCTCATCAGCACCGTCTTCATCCTCCCCCTCTCGCTGCTCCTGTACTTCTTCGTGAAGGAGGTCGATGACCGCATCGACTTCGCGCGCAAGGAACGGATGGGCACCGGCTATGTCCGTCCCCTCTACGCCATGCTCCTGCACGGCAGCCAGGCGCACGCCGACGCCCTGGGTTTCGCGGCGGGCCGGGTCGAGAGCCGCCCCGCGATGGTGCGCAGCCTGGCCCAAATGTCGGCCAGCTTTGCGCAGATCGAACGAAACCAGCGCCGTCACGGAGCCGCCCTGGAGACGGACAACGGCTTCTCGATCCTCTCCGAAAACTGGTCGTTTCTTAAAAAGGGGCTCCTGGCCGACAAGATGGCAAACCCCCGTGACCTGTTTGCCTCCCTGGAGGGCGATATCCGCGATCTGCTCGCACAGGTCGTCAACACCTCCAATCTCATCCTCGATCCGGACCTCGATACGTATTTTCTGATGGACGCCACCGTGCTCAAGTGGCCCCGCGTCGAGGATCTCCTGACCCAGACTCGCCTGTTGGCCGGCGGGGTGCTAGCGCGCCAGGCGCTCGCCCCCGACGAGAAGGCCGAGCTGGCGGCGCTCTCGGGGGTCCTGCGTTCGCTCAAGGTGGAGCTCGCGCGCGGCGTCGAGACCGCATTCCAGAATACCCGCGATGCCCAGCTTGCCCCGGCCCTGCGCCCTTCGCTCACCGCCGCCATGCAGGCGCTGGAGGATTATCAGGCCTTCCTGAAGCAGCATTTTCTCGACCGGGACCCGCAAGATATCACATTCGGGGGGCTTGGCCTCGAAGAATTCGAGCCGACGTTCTCGCGTGCGGTGCAGACCAATTATTATTTCACCGGGCGGGCCCTCGACACCTTGGACCGGCTGCTGGACCACCGCATCGCGGACTTCCAGGATCGGCGCAATGCCGTGCTCCTCGCCGTGGGGGTCCTTCTGGGCCTGGCGGCCTGCCTCTTCAGCGCCTTCTACGCCGGCGTGATGAGGACGGTGAGCGCCATCGGCACGACCGCCAGGCGGCTGGAAGAGGGACACTTCGGGGACCCCGTCGCCCTGGAAAGCCGTGACGAGCTCGGCCAGGTGGTCACCTCGTTCAATGCCGTGGCCGCCCAGCTTCGCCGCGAGTACCTCCTGGCAAAGGAGGAAAGTGCAAGGGCCCAGGCCGCCGAGGGAAGCCTGCAGGCCGATATCGCGCGGCGGGAGGCGGCGGAACGGGCGCTGGCCCAAACCCACGTGGAGCTCGAGCTGCGGGTCGAGCAGCGCACGGGCGAGCTGCGGGCCGCTCACGCCCGGCTGCAAGAGGAGCTCGCCGAGCGCGAGCGCGCCGAGTCCGATAAGGCGCGGCTCGAGGCACAGCTCCGCCAGGCGCAGAAGCTCGAGGCGATCGGGACGCTCGCGGGCGGGATCGCCCATGATTTCAACAATATACTCGGTGCCATCGTGGGCTATGCGGAGATGGCGCTG
>JBOIDT010000185.1:0-3173 GCA_050740755.1 Gammaproteobacteria bacterium | reverse complement strand
TGCCCCTGATCCCCGATGAGCAGAAGCCCGCGGTGAGCAAGGTCATCGCCCCGGCAGCCCTGTTCTGGTTCCGCTGGGCGGCGTTGTCCACCGTGGTCACCGGGCTCATCCTCGCGATCTTCAACGGCTATCTCTTCAGCGCGCTGTTCCTCGGGATCGGCAGCTGGGGCCAACCGACCTACATCGGCATCGGGATGTGGCTTGGCCTCATCATGGCTTACAACGTGTGGATGATCATCTGGCCCAATCAGCAAAAGGCGCTGGGCCTGGTGGCGGCAGAGGACGAGGAGAAGAAGGCGGCTGCTCGCACCGCCATGCTGGCCAGCCGTTTCAACACCATGCTCTCGATCCCCATGCTTTATTTCATGGTGGCGGCGCAGAATCTGAGCTAGTCGTGGGGCGGCGGGGGGTATCCAAGCGATCCCCCCGCTCAGAGCTTGTGAAAAACGCTGCTGCGCTCGGGATCTCGCGTCCCGGCGGTGCTCGGAATCCTCGTGTATTGCGATAGCCGAAGGACGTGCTTTAAACAGCTTCGCAAGCCGGGTACGTTGGATAGGCGGGCGCCTTAACCCGCTTTTGCCTCGCCGCGAGCGTATTGCTTGCATCGGGTGTTTAACCATTGGACCACGATCCGAGCCAACGCAATACGCCGGCTCGAAAATACATGATCAGAGTCAAGCGTTTCTACCGTGAGGTCTCCGTGCCCGCCTTGGCGCAGCGCCTTGACGAGCGGTTCGTGATGCTGATCCAGGGGAACGATGGTGTCACCTTGGGCCCCGATGAGTAATAAGGACTTGCCGGTCAGCTTCGGGCCAAGCCGACGGAGATCGTATTCCTGCCCATGTTCCATCCACCGTGCGACCGCGGCTTTACCGGCGGCGCCGACGATGGCATTCGCATCGTCGATGTAATTGGCGAGTTGCGACGCGAACTCGGAGTTTTGTTGGGCCAATTCGCCGAACTTGCCGAGATTGACGCCTGCGAGCGAAGCCGCACAGGGGAGGGAAGGATCCGCTGCCGCCGCCTCGACTGCGATATACCCACCCATGCTGTGACCGATGACGGCGAGGCGATCCGGGTCAATACGGTAGGTCCGGCTGGAATGCGATGATGTCATAAACGCAACCGCGGCGTGGACATCCTCGATGGCGTGTGCCATCGAAAACCGGCCTTCGCTGCCCCAGGCGCCACGATAATGAAAAAACAGTACATTCCACCCCGCGCGGCGGATCGCATGGGCGAGGTCCAGATTCCTCTCGTTACCCGGATAGCCATGCAACACGATAACGGCCGGGTGGGGGCCGGCACCCTCCGCGACATAGACGATGCCATTAAGCCTGGCGCCATGGCTGGGGAGCACGACCGGCTCCATCGCCGGTGGATAGGCCCGGTCGACGGTGACGGGATCCATTAAAATGGGATCCAAGGCGGTGCGCGGCGCGGGAGTTTCGCACCCGGCCCCGGCGACAGCGCATAGGGTGATGGCGCAAAGCGCGTTGCCGTAGCGAGGGGCGTGTTTCATTGGAGTCGGGTAGCTCAGGGGTTAATGTCTTCGAGCCGAACCCCTCGCCCTGCGCGCAAGCGAGGTCCCCGCTCGTGATTCTACCGCTGCTTTGCGGCCTTCTCGTCGAGATCTGCCCACCGCTCGAACCTTTCCACCAGTTGTCGCTCGATCTCTTCGGTCCGTTTGCGATCGGCCTTGATCCGTTCGCCGCCCTGCTTGTGGTAGTCGACACGACTCATCCCTGCGCTGAGCTCGTGCTGCTCGCGCTCGAGCGCTTCGATCTCGGCGGGGAGCTGTTCGAGCTCGCGGGATTCCTTATAACTCAGCTTGACGCGTGCGGCATTCGCCCTCGCACCGGCTCTCTCCCGCCCTTCTCCGACCAAGGTCGGAGCGGAAGCAGAGGAAACGGGCCGCTGGCTGAGCCAATCGCTGTAGCCGCCGGCGTATTCCTGCCACTTGCCGTCGTGCTCGGCCACGAGCGTCTGCGTGACCACGTTATCGAGAAAGGTCCGGTCGTGACTCACAAGGAGCAGCGTTCCGGGGTAGCCGTGCAAGGTGTCTTCGAGCAGCTCGAGCGATTCGATGTCGAGGTCGTTGGTCGGTTCGTCGAGCACCAGCACGTTGGCGGGACGCGCGAAGAGGCGCGCGAGCAGCAAGCGGTTGCGCTCACCACCGGAGAGCATTTTTACGGGCGCCTTGGCGCGTTGCGGCGGAAACAGGAAGTCGGCGAGGTAAGTCATAGCGTGCTTGCGTTCGGCGCCGATCTGGACCCATTCGGAGCCGGGGCTGATAGTGTCGAGCAACGTGTGCTCGGGGTCGAGCGGCTCGCGCATCTGATCGAAGTACGCCACCTGTAGATTGGTGCCGAGTCTCACCTCGCCTGCGTCCGGCGCCAACTGGCCGAGGATGAGCTTGAGCAACGTGGATTTGCCGGCGCCGTTCGGGCCGATGAGTCCCAGGCGATCGCCGCGCTGGATACGCAGCGACAGGTCCTGAACGATCGTTCTCTCGCTAAGGCGTTTGCTGACGCCACTCAGTTCCGCCACCAGCCTGCCCGAGCGCTCGCCCGCATCGAGTGTGAGTTTGACGTGGCCGAGACGCTCGCGCCGGGCCGCGCGCTCGCGCCGCAATTGTTCGAGCCGGCGCACGCGGCCTTCGTTGCGGGTGCGGCGTGCCTTGATGCCCCTGCGGATCCACACTTCTTCTTGCGCCCAGAACTTGTCGAACTTGCGATGGGCGACGCCTTCGGTTGCAAGCCGATCGGCCTTGCGGCGCTCGTACGCCGCAAAGTTGCCGGGGTAGGAGCGCAGGAGCCCGCGGTCGAGTTCCACGATGCGATTGACCACACGATCGAGAAACGCGCGGTCATGCGTGATGACGATGGCGGCCGGACCCTTCAGCACCAGGTCTTCGAGCAAGGTGATGCCGTCGATATCGAGAGGGTTGGTCGGCTCATCGAGCAGCAGCAGATCGGGTTGGCGCGCGAGTGCTAGCGCAAGGGCCGCCCGCTTCCGTTCGCCGCCCGAAGCGGTGTCCGGGGCCTGCGCCGGATCGAGGCCAACGCGATGGAGATACTCCACGAGCCGGGCTTCCAAGCGCCAACGCTCATGCTCGTCGTGGACGTGGTTGATCTCGCCGCGGATGGCGAGACTTTCGCGCAGAGTCGTGG
>JBOIDT010000184.1:0-3218 GCA_050740755.1 Gammaproteobacteria bacterium | reverse complement strand
AAATCAACACCCTGCTCGCCGTCGGCGGGGCGTTGGGCGGGGCGGCCACCGGTCCCGCCGCGGCACTCCTAGCCGCCAGGCCCGGCGAGGTGCCCCTCTGCGCCACCGGGGTGACCTCGAAGCTCACCGTGGCCCCTTGATCGGCGGCGACCAGGGTATAGGTCCGGGCCGTGGCCCCGGCGATGGGGGTGGTACCGCGCAGCCAGCGGAAGGTGGAGGCGCCTTGCGGATCGTTCTCGCGATCGGCGTAGGCAAAGCTGCCGGTGAGCACCTGGCCTACCTGGGCGGTACCCGAAATCAAGACTCTGCTCGCCACCGGCGGCTCGTTGATCGGGGCAGTGACGGGTCCCACCGCCCCACTCCTAACCGGTCGGCCCGGCGTCGTGCCGCGCTGGGCCACCGGGGTGACCTCGAAGCTCACCGTGGCCCCTTGATCCCCCGCCACCAAGTTGTACCTCTGGGCCGTGGCACCGGCGATGGGCGTGCCATCCCGCAGCCAGCGGAAGGTGGAGGCGCCCTCCGGATCGCCCTCGGTATCGCTGTAGGCGAAGCCGCCCGTCAGCACCTGGCCGACCTGGGGCGTGCCCGTGATCCGAACGTCGCTCGCCACCGGCGGGTCGTTGGGCGGGGCGGTGATGGGTCCCACCGCGGCACTCCTAACCGCCAGGCCCGGCGAGGTGCCCCTCTGCGCGACCGGGGTGACCTCGAAGCTCACCGTGGCCCCTTGATCCGCCGCCACCAGGGTGTACCTCTGGGCCGTGGCACCGGCGATGGGCGTGCCATTGCGCAGCCAGCGGAAGGTGGAGGCGCCCTCCAGGTCCCCCTCGGCATCGCTGTAAGTGAAGCCGCCCGTCAGCACCTGGCCCACTTCGGGGGTGCCGGTGATCCCAACGGCGCTCGCCACCGGCGGGTCGTTAGGCGCGGGGGTGGCGGGTCCCACCGGACCCACCGGCGGACCGACAACCGCTATTCCGGGCGACATGCCGGTCTGGGCGACGGGGGTGACCTCGAAGCTCACCAGGGTTCCTTGATCGGCGGCGACCAGGGTATAGGTCCGCTCCGTGGCCCCAGCGATGGGCCTGCCATCACGCAGCCAGCGGAAGGTGGAGGCACCCTCCAAGTCATCTTCGGCATCGGCGTAGGTATAGCTGCCGGTGAGCACCTGGCCCACTTCGGGGGTGCCGGTGATCAGGACATTGCTCGCCGTCGGGGGGAGGTTGATGGGCGGGCAGTCCACCGTGGCCGGCACGGTTCCGAGAACCGCGCCACTAGTCGCATCGACAAAATTGATGTCAAAGCTGCCGGAAATGGGTGTGCCATCTCCCGTGAGCGTTACTGTGAACGGCGCCTCGCCGCCAGGCGGCACATCTTCTACCACGGCCGGCGAGGATCCAAACACGAGCCCTGCCGGTAGCGCCGACGTCCCTAAGGTAATGTCTACAGGGGCGGTGGCCGTGGTGGTAATGGCATCTACGATTGCATCACGCAGCGTAGGAAGGCCCACCGACGTGGAAAACACGAGTGGTTCTCCCGTAGCATCTAGCGCACCGGTCAAACGGGCGAGCGCCGACAAAAATACCGATTCGTCCGTAAAATCAGCCGGGCTGGGGGGGCCGTCCGGCCCCATACCAAGCACGCGAATACCAAGCGTATTCAATGCGTCGAGCGTCCCTTGAACAGTACCAGCGTCCGATGGAACGACGGCCCCCTCAACGGTATTGCCTTCTGTGGTCTTGGAATCGCCGACGAAGCCGAAGCGGGAATCTCCAGGTTCCGTCGAAGAGCAGGCAAACGCCGATACCGGCACAGACGCACCGCCAGCACCGGTGATCGTCGCTGGGATCGATGCGCCTGCTGGAAACGCAGCGACGGGGCAAATGTCCGTTGCGAGAATCGTCAAACGCAGCGCGTCGGATCGCCACCCGGCACCGCCGAGGGTGCCCGAGGTGGGCGCTACGTTCGACGAAAAGGCTGGCACGTCCCCACTCGTGCCCGGACCGGTCTGAGTAGCAGCCGCCCCAGCGCGGCCACTGTCGAGCGTAGAGCCGTTACCGTCGCCATCGAAGCCTATGCCTGTGGCCGCCTGAAACAGACCCTCGGCGACCGCCGATTCAGGTCCATCACCGCCACCTCCCGGCGCCGTTCGGTCCAACGCGGCGTTGATGAGCGTGTCACGGTCCGCAACGCCGCCTGCATCGGTGGCCGTTATGATCGGCTGATTCAGAATAAACGGACGACCCGTTGGAGCTTCGCCCGAGAAGCCCGTCCCTGGGCCACCGTAATCTTCAAAGCGGCCCACCCCGAAGCCGAACTCGACGCCGGGCAGCGCTGTTTCCAGATCGCCGACCAGACCGCTAAATATCGAGGTGACGGTCGGCGCAAACCGAGCGAAGCTCCCCGTGTCATCGAAGAGAAAGAATACATCGACTTCTTCGCTCACCGCATCTGGGGGCAGGGTGATGGAAAGCGGAATGGTTTCATTCCCACCGCTGCATACGGCTGACCCGCCTCCCACACTGATGCTCGGCGGGTCAATCATCGACTGAGCCATGATCGAGAAAGGATGGAATGCTAAGGCAGCAATAACGCAATAACAAATGCCTTTTTTCCACTTGTATGGAGTTAGTCCGAACATTTTTTCTTCCTCGTGGTTTCGGAGGGGACCGTCGGGACAGCCTCGGCATCGGGCGCGAGGAGTGTCGACAAGAATGCTGCGACGAGAAATACGATAGGGATCCTGGTACGTATAAAAACCTCCAGTTGGGCTGTGCCCACCCAGCAGCGGGAGCTTGCCCAAGAACCGCAGCTCTTGCTCGTCAACCGTATAGCTGTAGCATACGGTAGCATACGATCCTACCTATTGTCCCTCCGTTCTGAGCCACTTTCTTTCGGTAGCTTTTCCCTGGCGTCGTCCCACCGAAACCCAACGTGCCACCCGCTTGCGCGCGACGCAATGACGCGGAAGCTTAGGCCTTCAAGGTTCTACGGCGCCTCCCTTTCCTCATTTGACGCTACCGGAATTCCACGGCAGCGTCAACACAGTAATGTCCGGTAGCACCCCGTAACCCCTCCGAGCGCTCGGCGTCGACGTTCTATCTACGGTCTCGCCCTGATCCTGATCCTGAGCCTGATCGGTACGGTCCGGGTCCCGCCGACCGAATTCCGGACCTCCATCACGCCCATGAGTCTCGTCCTCGTGCCGGATCTCACGATCTGCC
>JBOIDT010000183.1:0-3284 GCA_050740755.1 Gammaproteobacteria bacterium | reverse complement strand
GCGGCCAGTTCCCCGAGCGGCACGAATTGCTTGGCCTTGGAAACGCCCTTGTGAAAGCGGGCGTACATCTCGGCCTGACGCGCCCGGAAAAAGGCGACCTCCGGGTCGCGCGTGAGCACGGCGAACTTCACGAACTGGCCACGGTCGGCCACGCCCTGCATCTCGGCCAGCGCGTTCACGAGCTTGGTCTGCTGAACCGGCGTATACACCATGTTGGCGAGGAAGAGATCGACCACCTCCGGGAAAACGCCCATGGTGGTGAGGTTCTTGTGGTTTCTGGCGCGCAGATCCGCGGGGGCCGCCTTGAGGGGGACCCCCGCGAGCCAGTTGCTGGTCTTGGAGGTCGATATCGCAATGCCGGCCCCGCCCGATACCAGCGAGAGCGCGGCGCTCGCCGTGATCTTGCCTGCGTAACCCGCCCAGGCGATTTCGTCGAGCCTTTCCTGGAGCAGCGGGTTGGAGAAATAGGGGGCGACGCCGAACATACAGGCGCATGCTCCTCCTCACGGTGACGAGGAAACCCCTGCCCAGAGTGGCAGGACAGGAGCGTAGGTAACCCCGGTTACGATTTCTACCCTGATTCTAAGGGGATTCTTCGGTCTCTACAATGACCCGTGGCGGACATTTGGACGGCCTTTGCCCGAGCGCCGCACGCGCCGACGGAACCGGTCGGGCCGGCAGTCGCGGCGTGAGCACCCGGAGCGGCATGAGATCGCGAAGAAAGATGAGCTATGCAACTTGAGTGGGAAGGCTTGCTGGCACTGGCCGGTCGGGTACGCCGGGGCCTATCATAATTACCGGGCGATGACCTCGGGGCCGGACCGCAAGCCGCTCTTCTGCCTCCCCGATCCTGAGCCTTCGCGGGACGAGGCGATCCGCGCTTCGTCGCGTGGGCACAAACTCATCCCCAGTACAACAACGAACCGGCGGTTGAGACCTTGTTCAAGTTCGCGATCGAAACATGGCCATGTGATTCCTGATCAGGCGGGGACACGGATATGAAACGTCATCGACATCTACTTTTGGTTGTATCTCTCACGATTGGATTGGCGGGTTGCGCGGGGACGACCACCTCGCAGCAACGGACACTGAGCGGCACCACGATGGGTGCCGCAGGCGGTGCCGTCATCGGGGCGATCGCCGGGAATGCCGGGCTCGGAGCTGGGATCGGTGCGGCCACCGGCCTCTTAGGCGGCTACCTCTACGACCAGCACAAGCAGTCGGAGGACAAGGCCTATCAGCAAGGATACCAACAAGGGCAGCGCGCCCGCTGAGCCCCGCGGCGGGACCGATCGCCTGCCCCTCACCCGGTGAAAAGCGCAAGCGGCGTAGGACCTGCTCGCAGGGCTGCGCGTGGGCGACGAGCTCGGCGGGGAGGTTGATCTCGGGAACAGCCGATCACCGCGCATCTGCCGGAGTTTCTAAAGGGCTATTTCGATGCAGCGGAATCGATCAGAACAACCGGCCGAGATACAGGTAGATGCTGTCGTTGCCCTGCTCGGCGTGACCGTAGGCCAGGTACACCGGGCCGAGCACCGTATCCATACCCAGGAACACCGACCCGGCGAGCAATGCCTCATCGGGCGCCAGGCTGATATCGTCGCGGTCCTCGTAGACGTTGCCGTATTCGAGCGAGACGCCGGCATAGGCGGGCAGCCACTTGACGTTGCCCAAACGGCGGTAGTAGCCGCTGCGCAGCAGCAGCACCTGTTGACCGCTTAGCTGGTCCTGCGTAAAGCCGGACAACTCGGTAAATCCGCCGGTGCGGAAGCGGTTCTGCACCGGCGCAACGCCGTCGGCGGTGTAGTCGAATTCGAACCCGCCGACGAAAGTATTCTTGTCCCAGGAGTGAGCGAGCGCGCCCATAAACAGCAGTTGCGAGAAGTCGGAGTCCGCCCCCAGGCCCTCCACGGACTCGATCCATTCCAAGCTGCCGATGGCCCCCGAACGCGGCCAGTTTCGGTTGTCGAGCGTGTCGTAGTAAAGTCGCAGGTACGCCTCGGCGCTGTCGAAATCGAAGTCCGACGTTGCAGGGCCGCCGATGCGCACCTCGCCATCGCCCGCGTAGCGTCGCAGTCCTGCCCTGATCTCGCCCCAGCGGCCGAGCACCCGGCCGGCGGCCAGGCCGCCACCGTAACGCTTCACGCGGAACTCTTTGATCTCGTCGCCGTCCTCGAATCGACTGAAACTACGGCTGTCGAAAAAGAGCTGCGGCGTAATGAAGTACCGCAAGCCGAGATCCAGCGGCTGGTAGAACTCCGCCAATACCAGAGGCGATTCGCCGATCTGGGCGGCCAGCCGCAGCTCGCCGGCGCGGCGGTTGAGCGCGGTCTTGAGCAGGCTCACGCCGATATCCCAGGTGCTGTCGCCTTCCAGGTCGGTCGACAGGGCGAGGCCGAGCTGGAGGTAGTTGGGCCCCCAGCTCTTGTCCCTCACGTGCACGAGCAACCCCTGCTTGTCCTCTTCTTCAATGATTTCGTAACGAATACTCTCGAAGATGTTCCAGCCGTACAACTCCTCGATGCTTCTCTTGAGCGTCCTCTGATCGAGTGGCTTGCCGATGAGCGCTTGGAAAGGATGCGCGAGGACATCGTCGCCGATCTTGGACTGATTTTCTATGCGGACGAAGCCGACGATAGGCGCCGCCCCGACCCGTCCGCCGCGGGCAGCCAGGTGGCCACTGTAGCCGGACGGCGTGATGGCCAGCTTGGCAAGCTTTGCGCCTTCAGTCCTGGCGGCGTCCGCGCCGAGGCCAATGGTCTCGGCTGCACGATTGAAGTCGGAGGTCGAGATGTCCCCCAACTCGGGATGGATGTAGACATCCGTCTCGCGCAATGTGTCGAGTTGCCGCGAAACGTTCTGCTGGCCCACTATGTTCGAGTACTGCTCGATGATGGCCAACGCAGACGTGATCTCGCCGCGTTCCTTGAGCGGTGTGCCGACATTCACCACGATCGCAATGTCGGCACCCATCTTCCGCGCAACATCCAGCGGAACATTATTGGTCACCAGACCGTCGACCAGGAGCCTGCCATCCATCTCCACGGCGTCGAACGCTCCGGGCACCGCCATGCTGGCGCGAATCGCGCGGGCCAGATTTCCGGAGCCGAGTACGATCTCGTCCCCCGTCTCGATGTCGGTGGCCACGGCGCGGAACGGGATCGCCAGCTCGTCGAAATGACTGATAGTGTGGACGTGCTGCGTCAGGCGGACCAGTTCCAGATCCAGCTTCTGGCCCTGTATGTAGCCGAGCGGCAGCTCGAGCCGGCCGGATTCATATCCCG
>JBOIDT010000182.1:0-3304 GCA_050740755.1 Gammaproteobacteria bacterium | reverse complement strand
TGGCGGCCACGTGAGCGCGCACCACCCCCGCGAGCGAGCACTCGTCGGTGAGCGCGAGCGCCTCATACCCGAGCGCATGGGCCCGGGCGACGAGCTCCTCGGGGTGCGAGGCGCCGCGCAGGAAGGTGAAGTTGCTGAGACAGTGCAGCTCGGCGTAGGGAGGGGGCATGGCCCGGCGCCCAGAACTGATGTGATATACAGTCTATGCCAGCGGCCGGCGCCTGTCACCCCGTGCCTCTCATCTCTCAGGGGGGACCGACGGATACCGCCGCCGATCATCGATCCGGGCCGTCACGTCTCGTGCGTGCCCATGTCACGATCCGTCCCGACTCGCCCCTCGCGCACCCCGGCACCCCCGCAAGACCATGAACCCTACCGCCGCCGGGCGCTTGAACAAGGACGAGCACTCACCCTACTATGTCTACGCCACGCCTTCGAGTGGCGTTCATCCGTCAGGCGCAAAACCGGTCGGCCGCTCGTCTGTCATGGGATCGCCTTCGGACCGTGATATACCGAATACCGAATTCCCGACTTGAGGAGGAAGCGCTGAGATGGCCGACTATGCCACGCTGGTTGCAACGCTCCATCGCTGCGCCGAGCGCGCCCGCCACGAGGCTCTGACCCTGGGCGAGGTCCTCGACTCCATCGAGGAGGCGGCCTACGCCTTCATCTGCATCATCCTGGCCCTCCCGTTCTTGCAACCCTTCACGCTCGGGCCGCTGTCGGTCATCGGCGGCCTGACCTTCGCGCTGCTCGGATGGCAGCTCTTCCGCGGCCACCCGACGCCGGTGTTGCCGAAAAGGGTCCGGGCCACCGTCATGGGAGAGAAGGCCTGGGAGGTGATCATCAAGATCTGCCTCAAGGTCCTCGGCTGGTGCCGGCCTTTCACCCGTCCGCGCTACAGCGGCTGGGTCAGCGGCCGACCGGGCCAGCGCATCGGCGGGCTCACGATCGCGGCGGGGGGGCTGCTCATGGCCATCCCGGCCTTCGGGATGCCCTTAAACAACCTCCTTCCGGCGCTCGGGATCTTCTTCGCGTGTGTGGCCGAGCTCGAGCAGGACGGGCTCATGATCTTCGTGGCCTTCTTCTGGCTGGTCGTCACCGTGCTCTATTTCGTCGTGGTGATCGTCGCCCTGTGGTTCCTGGGCGATCAGGCGCTCGCCTATTTTCGCTGGTAACGCGCCGGGTTGAACGAATCCGGTCGCGAGCAACACGCCCCGGTAATTTGGCTGGGCCTTTGACGCCGCGCCAGGGGCCGTGTCCGACCGTGACCTTCTAGGTCGTTCGGGGCGCTGACGGACCCGCATGCCGCCCTTTCTGCAGAGCGCGCTAGGGGTGTTCGTCTTCATCGCCCTGGCGTGGGTGGTAAGCGAGGAGCGGCGGGCTTTCCCGTGGCGGATCGTGCTCGCGGGCCTCGCGCTCCAGTTTGCGCTGGCGGCGGCCTTGCTGAAGCTCCCCGGGGTCAGGGGCTGGGCCTTGGGGCTCAACGAGGCGATGCTCGGACTCGAACGCGCCACCGAGGCCGGCACCGCCTTCGTGTTCGGTTACCTCGGCGGCGGCCCCTTGCCCTTCCCCGAAGCCTCACCGGGAACGAGCTTCGTGCTGGCTTTCCGCGCGTTGCCACTCATCCTGGTGGTGAGCGCGCTGTCGTCGCTGCTCTTCTACTGGCGCGTCTTGCCGTTCATCGTGCGCGGGCTCTCGCGGGTCCTGGAAAAGACCCTGGGGATCGGCGGTGCCGTGGGACTGTCCGCCGCCGCGGACGTGCTCGTCGGCATGGTGGAGGCGCCGCTCTTGGTGCGGCCTTACCTCGGCGCCTTGACCCGTGGGGAGCTGTTCTCGATCATGAGCTGCGGCATGGCCACCATCGCCGGGACGGTCATGGTCCTGTATGCGAGCATCCTGGGGGAGGTGGTCCCCGAGGCCATGGGCCACATCCTGACCGCCTCGCTCATCAACACCCCGGGCGCGCTCCTCATCGCCGCGGTCATGGTGCCTTCATTAGGGCCCGCCACCGCGGGCGAGCTCGAGCCCGCAGAGACCGCACGCTCCAGCATCGACGCCATCACCAGCGGCACGCTCGCCGGCATCGCCCTATTGATCAACATCGTCGCCCTCTTGGTCGTGTTCGTGGCGCTGGTGAGCCTCGCGGACGGCATCCTCCACATCCTGCCCGACATCGGCGGCGAGCCCGTGACCTTACGACGCCTGCTCGGGACGCTCATGGCTCCGCTCGTGTGGTTCGCGGGGATCCCCTGGGGCGAGGCCCAGACCGCCGGGGCCCTCATGGGGACCAAGACGGTGCTGAACGAGCTGGTCGCCTATCTCGACCTCGCGCGCTTACCGAAGGATGCGTTGAGCGAGCGCAGCACCGTGATCATGACCTATGCCCTGTGCGGGTTCGCGAACCTCGGGAGCCTCGGGATCCTGATCGGCGGTCTCGGCACCATGGTCCCGGAACGGCGCGCCGAGGTCATCGCCCTCGGTCCCAAGTCCATCGTTTCCGGGACGCTGACAACGTTACTGACCGGTGCAATAGTTGGTGTACTCTGGTCCTGAGCACCCGGGCCTGCTAGGAAACCCACAGCCCGTTGGTACGCGCCCTCGAGCACAGCTACCTCGACCAGATCCAGGGCCGCCTTCTGTTTCGCCAGCGCGTCTCGGCCGTCCGTGTACACGAAGTATGTTGCTATCGATAAAACTACGAGCGGCCATGCAACTCGTCGCGGTCGAAGCGCCACCCCGCCGAGTGGCCATCGCTCTATTGGCTTAATAAGTGGCACAACCCCTCCAATTAAATTAATCGTGTACCTCGCTCTGCCGTGTCAGTTGTTCCAGATAGTCGCGCACGAGATGGTTCAAACTCTTGCCCATGGCCTGGCCAACCTTGCGCGCTGGTTTGGCGACCTTTTCATCGAAGGGTGGGGTGATATTCATACGGTCCTCGACCATATGATATGTGCGCGCATGACACGCGTCAGCAAGGCGAGTCCTGTCGATGCGCGAATAGAAATCGTAGCCCGGCGGATGGAGCGCGGCGGTATCCCGGCAAGTCCCTCCCCGGAGCCCCCTTTAGCGTGAAATAATACAGATCCGAGACGACAAAAACCCTCGCAGCCAAAGCCACGATTTTTGAATTATTTCATAATCAGGGGCGCTGCGTCAATCGAATCATGAAAGTTAGTTCTATCCGGACGGTGGCCGAACCATCAACCGACGTCGCCCCGCGTTGGCAGCCTGGCACGGAAGCGGCTCGTTCGTCGGTATGACGCTGCCGTCGTGGATCCTTGACCTTCGCCAAACCCAG
>JBOIDT010000181.1:0-3309 GCA_050740755.1 Gammaproteobacteria bacterium | reverse complement strand
ACCGGCGCCCACGAGGTGCACGGCGACATCCTCACGCGGTACGGCCAGCTCGGTGGGTCGGCGTGGGGTTACCCCACCACGGACGAGACGGGCACGCCAGACAAACGGGGCCGCTTCAACCATTTCCTCGAGCTCCCTGGCCGGCATGAGAAGTCGATCCACTGGTCGCCGTCCACGGGCGCCGTCGAGGTCTACGGCTACATCCGCCACCACTGGGCGGCGATGAACTGGGAGCAGAGCCACCTCGGCTACCCGGTGAGCCCCGAAGCCGACTGGCCCCAGGGCGGGGCCGGCTCCCGCCAGCAGCAGTTCGAGGGCGGCCGCATCCTCTACCGGGCGAGCGACGACGCGACCACGGCCGACCCGCTCGCCCTCTACGACTGGAAGTTCGCCGACTTCGTGGACCGGACCAGAGAGCTGGTATCGCAGGGATACCGGCCGCTCTCGCTCAGCCAGTACGGCGATCCCGCGGGAGCCGCTCTTCGCCGCGGTGTGGGACAAGCGCACCGGTCCGGCCGTCCGCTGGAACCTCGGCTACACCGTCGCCGACTTCCTCACCGAGTACCGAAAGAACAAGAACGAGGGGTTCTTCCCGGTGCACGTCACTGCCTCCGGCGGCGGCTCGGCCACCCGGATGTCGGGCTTCTTCGAGCAGCGCGAGGCCACCGAGCTCACCGTCGAACAGGACCTGAGGGCCTTCGAAAGCGAGGTGCGCACCAGAGCGAAGGACGGCTGGATCCCGCGCTCGGCCACGATCTACGACGACCTCCTGCACCAGCCGCGCGTGGCCGCGGTGTGGGAGAAGAACACCGCGAACGTGGCGTGGACCGCCACCGCGGGCCTCACCCCGGCCGAGCACCAGGCCCGTTTCGACGCGCACTGGTCGCAGTGGGCACGCCTGGCGTTCGTCACCGGCTCGACACGCGGCTCGCTGCTGGCCGTCTACCGGGACGACCAGATCGGTCCCATCGGCCAGGGTTTCGTGGCCCGGCACGGGCTCACCCGCCCAGCGTACGAGAAGGAGCACGCCGAGTGGCTCAAGAAGGGGTTCTACGTGGTCTGCCTGCAGGGCTACGGGACTGACAGCGACCGCCGGTACGCCTCGATCTTCGTCAACAACGAGAAGCCGGTCCAGCGTGTGCTGCGTACGGCAGGATCCGCGGCCGTACCGGCGATCGACCAGGCCGTCACGGACCTCATGAAGGCGAGCAACATCCGCGGCGCCTCGCTGGCGATCGCCCAGGGCACCCGGCTGGTCTTCGCTCGTGCCTACACCTGGGCGGAGCCCGACTACCCCCTGGTGGAGCCGACGACGAGCTTCCGGCTCGCGAGCTGCAGCAAACTGGTGGCGGCGCTCGGCATCCACCAGCTGGCCGCGGAGGGCGCCCTCCAGCTGGGCGGCCGGCTGCCGGACGTACTGCCGCTCACCACGCCGGACGGCCAGACCCCGACGAGCACCGCGTACCGCGACACCACCGTGCGCGGGCTCCTGGAGTACGGCGGCCGGTTCCCGCGCTACGAGGGCGAGGGGCCCGCGGTGGCCGCGGCGTTCCACTCGCGGTTGCCGGTGACCCACGCGCAGATCGCGTCGTACATGACGACCAAGGAACCGCTCCCCGCGCCCAACGACAAGCTCGACGACACCGGCTACTTCCTGGCCGGCCAGATCATCAAGCGGCTGCGCGGAACGAGCTCGCTGATGGACGCGATCGCCGGCCGGATCACCGGCCCGCTGGGGATCACCCGGCTCCGTACGGCCCGGTCGCTGCTGGCCGCGCAGCCCGCCGGAGAGGCCCGCCACCACCCCCGTGACCTGGAGCTCCATCCGAGTGTGATGACGCCGGAGCGGCCGCTGGTCCCGCGCGAGTACGGCGACGAGAACCTCGAGACCATGGAGACGTCCGGCGGGCTCTCGGCCGCGGCGCCCGACCTGGTACGGCTGCTGGCGGCCATGAACGCCAAGCCGTACACGCCGCTGGGCCGGCCGGCGGTCGACAGCCTGCTCGCGCACGCCGGCAACGGCGGCGGGCACGGCTTCGACTCCCTGCAGCTCTTCGATGTGTCCAAGAAGCTGTACCGCGGTCCGAAGGGCGGCCTGCTCCAGACGTCCCAGTCCGGCCTGTGGTACACCAGCGACGGCTTCTCCTACGTCATCCTGTGGAACGGGCAGCACACCGAGCACGACCTGACACTGGATGATGGTGACGGCCCTGGCTGGTACCCGGAGTTCACCCGGGTCCTGCGGGCCGCCGAGGCGCACGCCTGGCCGAAGACCGACCTGTTCCCGGACTTCGGGATGCCGTCGCTGCCGGTGACCGAGGCCGGCTGGCGGCGCTGCCGCAAGTGCCAGGGTCTGTTCTCCGCGGGGGCCGCCTGCCCGGCCAGCGGCAGCCACGTGAGCGCCGACCCAGGTCAGTACCTCCTGATGTACGACTCGAACTTCTCCTACGGCCAGCCCGGCTGGCGCTCGTGCGGCAAATGCCGATCACTGGTCTTCGGCGGCAACAACAAGGGCGTCTGCGCCGCGAACGGCCCGCACGACCTGAGCGCGAGCGTCAACTACACATTGGTCGTGAACTCCCCGTACCAGGAGCCACAGCGCAACTGGCGCTGGTGCCACAAGTGCCAGTCCCTGCACTTCGCCACCGCCACCCCCGCCCCCTGCCCAGCAGGCGCCACCCACGAAACAACCGGCAGCGGCGACTACAGCCTCGCCACCACCTGATCACCCGCCCTCGCCCGGGCCGGCCTGTGCGCCGCCGTTCCTTCCATCGTGCGGTCTTTCACGGGTCGGTGGGGTGGCGGGGGAGAAAGCCGGTGGATTCGTGGACTATGGCGGAAATGCCGGAGGCCGCCGTGTCCCGGCGCGGGTGGGGAAGGTGGTGACGATGAGACGGCCGGTGGCCGTGGTCGCGGGGCTGTTGCTGGGGCTCGCGGCGTGCGGGGTGCTCGATTCGCGCGGTGACTCGCCCACCCGTGCCGATGCGGTGGTCGTGACCGATGCTGGGCGGGTACGGGGGGTGGTCGCGGGCGATCATCGGCTGTTCGCCGGGGTTCCGTATGCGGCGGCGCCTGCCGGGGAGCGATGGCGCCCGCCGGCTCCGGCACCGCGCTGGCGGGGGTGCGTGATCGTCCACCGGGTCATTGCCACATTTCTGATCCAACAAGCCGGACTCCAACGCACCGAAGGCCACTCCGGCGCCGTCACGCTCATCCAGCGTTTCGCCTCGGCCGCTCACAAAATCGCCGGGAGCGATTTTGAACAGCCGGAGGCTGGCCCCAACGGGGTGAAGGGCAGGGAAAGCCCGA
>JBOIDT010000180.1:0-3311 GCA_050740755.1 Gammaproteobacteria bacterium | reverse complement strand
ACGATTCCGATGACAGCGATGGGGGAAGATCCGCCGGGCTCGGATGGGATACCAGGTAGAAGCTGGCGAAGTGGAGATAGTCGCGAACCAGCGGGAACTGGGAGCGGATGCTGGACCAGTCCTTCGCAGGCGCCGGCGCGTTCAGCGCCTGCCGCTCGAGCGCGGCGAGCAGATTGCCGGGTCGCAGCGTCGCGGCTGCCAGCGGGCCGCTGCCGATCAGGAACCTCCGTCGGGAAAGCACCATCCGGACCACCTACGTGGCGCTAAAGGATAAGAAACGCACGGGCGTTTCGCAAGGCTGCGTTGGAGTTTATGGCGGTGACGGGGCGGCTGCCGGGGGCCCTGGTCGAGTAGTGACGCGTCTTACGGGGGAGGTCCCAATTCCGTACGATAAGGGCTGCTCGGTTCAACTACGGCATGATAATGGAATTTGGCTCGTTCTGACGGGGTCGGTCCGGGGACAACCAATGTCCGATGGGGCGCGGCACACCGAAGAAAAACCCCTGCGCGAGGTCGAAACCAATCTCGGCACAAGCCTCTGCTTGCCCGGCTGTCTCGATAC
Source organism: Gammaproteobacteria bacterium (assembly GCA_050740755.1). GTDB lineage: Bacteria > Pseudomonadota > Gammaproteobacteria > JACCXJ01 > JACCXJ01 > JACCXJ01. The sequence continues at coordinate 2,749 of JBOIDT010000180.1, read as the reverse complement.
CTTCTGCAAGGGGAATCACGCCCAGATCGCGTACCATGTGCACCAGGGACTCCACGACGCGGCGCTTTGACGGTCCGCCGCGATCGAGGTTGACGATGAGCCTGCGATCGAACTTGAGGTAGTCGGGGGGCACCTCGGCCAGCTCGTTCAATCGTCCCTCGCCGGCACCGAAGTCGTCATAGGCGAGCCCGATACCGGCTGTGCCGAGATCCTTCTTGAAACGCCCCATCCAATCCAGGTTCATGACCGAGTCCTCGTGGATCTCGACGACGATGCGGAGATTCGTCACCTCCGCTTGTGCCTTTTCCAAGGTACGGACCAGGTGGGGATCGACCAGCTCGCTCGGATGGATATTGACGAACAACAAGGTCCGGTTCGGTAGCTTCGCCGCCAGCCGAACACCCTGAACCCAGAACAGTCGGCTCAGCTTCTGTTCCGCACAGTATCGTTTGGCGATGAGGAATAACTTGCCGGCGTCGTTTGGCAGTGACGACCTGTCGATCCGAGCCAGCACCTCGAATCCTTGAATGACGTGATCGGTAAGGGTGATGATGGGCTGGTAATGCGGTGCGATGCCCCGCCCATCCAAGAGATCAAAGAATGAGCGCGTCTCTGCGACCAAGGGATCCGACACGAGCATCGTAGTCCGAGTGACGAGCGATTCCTCGTCATACAGGACCGTATCCTCGACCTTATGCTCGACACGCAGGCTGAACTGAAACTCCCCTACGTTCAGGATGTCGCCGCTTCGAAGCGCAAGTGCCCCACCAACGGGCCGTCCGTTGAGGTGAGTACCATTCGTGCTACCGAGATCGATTATTCGCAACCCGTCCACGCCTGGTTCAATGCGCGCATGCTCTTTAGAGACGCTGTTCGAGCGCAAGGTCAGATTGCATTCGGCGGCACGGCCAATGGTCCAAGGAAGGCTAGAAATCCGATACTCGCGTACGGTGCCGAGCTCGGAGATCTCGTCTAAAAACCAGAGCTCGTCCACTGGCGGTCGGTTCTCTCGTGCCATAGCAGCGGATTCATTAAGCGACCCCTGAGACCCGTGATTCTATTTCCCGCAAGAGCTCGGCAGGGTCTTGGCGGCCGCAGGTGACCAGGACCTCGAGCAGCCTGGCCGCAGCATACAGGCCGTCCGCAAACCCATACCAACGGTCGCGAAACACGACCCGTCCATCGTGAACGGCGCCGAGCAGTGCGCCGGCCTCGCTCATCTTCCTCTCCAGGGACTCGCCTTCGTGTAGGGCGATGATCGTTCCGCCCGAGCGTTCCGCGACGGGTTGCACCCTGCTCACCCAGACACCGGGGCAGACGATCGATCGACCCGGGTTGAGCGCGAGCGCGCCATCGATCCATAACATCAGCAGTCTTTCCGTGGTCACGAGCGCGCCGGTCCGGTCCACCACCGCGCAGCGGCGGCCCTCGCCATCGAAGGCCAGACCGAGATCGGCCTGCGACTGACGCACCGTCGCGATCAGGCCTCCCAGGTCGCCCGCGTGACTCAAGTCGGCCGGCCGAAAGGGGAGCGTGCTATCGATCTCACAAAAGATCTCGATCACCTTATGGCCCAGGGCCCTGAGCAGGGCGCACGCGACCGGACCCGCGACGGCGTTCCCCCCGTCGACGACCACCGTCAGGCCGTGAGGAAAGGCCAGCGCGATGTTTTCAGTGACCGCCTGGACATAGGCGAAGCCGATCTCGGGACGCTGCAGAGATCCGGCGCCAACGCTATAGGACCCACTCGATAGCCGCGCCTGCAGCACCCGTAGCGTTTCGGCCGGCGACCGATGTTTGTGCAGCACGAACTGCAAGCCATTGTACGGATCGGGTTCGGCACCGCCCGTGACCATGACCCCTGCCTCGGTCGCCAGGTAATGGGCGGCGAAGCGCAGTACGGGCGCCGGGACCATGCCGATGTCGATCACATCGCACCCGCTCGCGCTTATCCCGCGTATCACGTCCTCGGCGAGCACGCCACCCGAGGCGCGCGCGTCACGGCCGACCACGACCTCGTGTCGACCGCTGTCGTGGACGACGCTGCCGAAGGCCTGGCCAAGCTCACGGATCACCGCACCCGTCAAGGTCGCGCCCACAACCCCGACGACCGCGTCCTCGCGAAACAGGGATCCCGGTACCATGGTGCGGGCCGAAGGTTCGGGTTCTGCCGGCGACGTCTCGAGCGGCGATCCTGCAACGTCATGGGGCGGCGCGGGTTTCGCCTCGGGCGCCGTATCGCAACGATCATCGCCCGGCTGGTCATTCACCATGACCTCGGCGCCCGTGGTAAACGCGGCCCCGTTCGGCGTTGCCGCCGCGACGGCGCCCATGCTCCACCGCTTGCGCTGCAAGAACAGGAGTCCCGTCAACACGCCGGCGCCCGCGACGACCCAGGCGCTTACCCCGACCCATCCCCGTCGATCCGGCCCTTTGAAGGAAGCGATTGCCCGCTCGGCCGCGCTCATTGGCGGCCAATAGGCGATAACCCAAAGCGTATCTGGAATGTGGACTCGAGCCGCCGGCTCACCGGTCTTGAAGGTGGCCTCCCCGTATCGGGCGAGCGTCGTAAGGTTGACGCCTGGGTTGGCTTGTTGCACCTCGATGTAGCCTTCGGGGGTTGTCGATGCTTGTCCCTGGGCTTCGAGCAGACTCGTGCTCAGACTGAGATGAATGAAGCCGAGTACCTTCCCCGCGCCGTCTGCTACCCGCTCGATGAGGACGATGTGTTGCTTTGGGTCTTTGGGCA
>JBOIDT010000179.1:0-3433 GCA_050740755.1 Gammaproteobacteria bacterium | reverse complement strand
CTGTCCAGTTCGATGAGCGGGATGTGGAAACGGAGCATGGCGTGGCTAATGAGGCACCGGCAAACGAAAGGGCCGGGAACAGATAGGCCAGACCTAAACCACCGCGCCACATCTCGACTCTACACCAGTGCCCGTCGCGAGGGTGCCGAGGCGCCGGTCTGGCGGGCCGCACGGACTGAAAGACGGCGAAGGCGTAGCGGACACTACGTCGAGCCGCCTTGAAGGGCGAGGCGGATGAGCCTGTCGTCCGGTGGACGACAGGCCCTCCGAGGGGGCGGCCAGGGATGGCCGCACTGGGCTTTGCGCGGAGCAGGATTGCGCAGCACAAAGACGGCCCGCCAATGGTGGCCGGCCGAGACATCTTTCGAGGTCATGGTGGGCGCCGTGTGCATCGGATCGTAAGGCGGGCCTAGGATGGCACGCTATTGCTTCGGGCTCGCGACGACCTTTCACGACCCGGCCCTCGCCATCGTCGGGCCGGACGGCGAGGTGCGCTACGCCGAGGCCGCCGAGCGTTACCGCCAGGACAAGCGCGCGATCAACGCCGAGCCCGATCACGTCTTCCGGACCGCCGAGCTCATCCAGACCTACTGCGAGCCGGGTGCCGAGTTCGTGGTGGGCCGGACCTGGAGCGCGGGGAGTGCGCGGCTGCCCCTATGGATCGGGCTCGCGAGCCGCCTTGGGCTCGTGGAACCCGGCATGATCGCGCGCCTTCCGGAAAGGGGCGTCGCCAAGCTCTTGCTTTTCCGCCCCTACCAAGTCCACCACCTCACGCTCTGCGTGCGGAGCAGCCACCTGAAGTCGGGGGCCAATCTGGCCTTGACCCTTCGCCAGATCTGGGGCAATCGCAAGCTGTCGTTTCTGGATTTCGATCACCACCTGACTCACGCCGCCACGGCGTGCTACACGAGCCCGTTCTCGGAGGCGGCGTGCCTGGTCGTCGACGGCATCGGGGAGTACGGATCGGTCGCGGCCTACACCTACCGCGACGGGACGGTGACGCCACTCGTGCGCCACCGCGGCTCCGAGAGCCTGGGGGCGCTCTATATGCTGGTGACCGATCTATGCGGTTTCTCGATCTTGAAAGGCGAGGAATGGAAGGTGATGGGTCTCGCGGGGTATGGGCAACGGGACGCCGATCTTTACCGCGATCTCAGTTCTATGGTGCGCGTGGTCGGCCTCGGGCTCCGTTACGCGCCCATGCGTAGGGTCCGCGCCATTGTGCGTGCGCTAGAAACGCGCAGGCGCGGGCCGGACCAGAGCCCCTTGGCGGCGGCCGATCTGGCGCACGCCTGGCAGATCGTGTTCTCGGAGGTGATGGATGCCCTGCTCGCACGCCTGCACGCCGAGACGGGTGCGGAGAACCTGGTCCTCTCTGGTGGCTGTGCCTTGAATTCGAGCTACTGCGGCCGGATCATCGAACGCACCCCGTTCAAAAGGCTGCACATCCCCTCAGCGCCGGGCGACGACGGCAATGCCCTGGGCGCCGCCTGGCTCGTCCACCGGCGTTTCCATCCCGAATGGCGGCCCCGCGTCCAGACCCACACGCCCAATCTCGGCTCGTCGATGTCCGGAGAGACGCTCGAGCGGCTGTTTCGCATCGGCCATGTCCCGGGGCTTCAACATCTCCCGGGTCAGGTGCACCGCAAGGCCGCCGAGGCCCTCGCACGCGGCCGCATCGTGGGGTGGGTGCAAGGACGCGCAGAGTTCGGCCCGCGAGCCCTCGGCAATCGATCGATCCTGGCCGATCCCCGCGACCCGGCGATGAAGGATCGCATCAACACCCTGGTCAAGTTCCGCGAGGAGTACCGGCCCTTTGCCCCTGCGATCCTCGATCGGCACGGTAGCGAGTATTTCGAGGATTATCAGGAGTCCCCGTACATGGAGCGGGCGCTGCGGTTCAGGAAAGCGGTCGTAGCGCGAGTGCCTGCGGTGGTGCACGTAGACGGAACCGGCCGGTTGCAGACGGTCAAGCGCGAATGGAACGAACGGTTCTACGATTTAATTGCCGTCTTCCATGCCTTGACCGGCATCCCGCTCGTCCTGAACACGAGCTTCAACATCATGGGCAAGCCCATCATCCATTCCGTCGAGGACGCCCTGGGGATGTTCTATACGACCGGGATGGACGTGCTCGTGATCGAGGATTATTTTCTGGAGAAATAAAGAGTCTCGAAGGACCTTGGCTCAATTGCCGAGTCGGTATGGAATCCCAGCCCGCGGGCAGGGAGGCGGCACCCTTGTGCTCGTACAACGCCGGGTCATCGGGCAACGTGAGTTCGACGAACACTAGGTCTCTCGGCAGGAACTTGCCGGTGTGGACGAGCTTCTCCAGCGCCGCGATCTCGGCGGAAAGCCCCGCGTAAATCACCGGTGGCCCATCGCGTGCCAGCGACCACCTTCCAGAGCACCGCCGGTTCCTGAACGGTCGAGCGCGTACTTCATCTTGGCGATTCGCCATGCCGGCATTACGCCACGCCGCCATGGACGATGGCCACGAGGATCTTCTCAACCTCCCGCGAGCCGATGTCCGTGTCCAGCATCGATAGCGGCGTGCAGCCGCCGAGGCCGATGTTCTTCGGCGCGCAGCCAAGCCCTCCCGATCTCGGCATCTCCGAACGCGTCGTGGGCCTCAGCCTCGATCACGGCAAGACGCGCCAGGCGTTCGGTCACCAGCGGACCGAGGGTCTCCCGCTTGGCGATCTTGCGATTGGCCGTCGATACCGACAGGCCCGCTATCTTGAAGATCGCCTCACGACTCACCCCGAGCGCCTCCGCGGCGCCGACGAGGAAACCGGGTTGAGCCCCCGCCCGGATGTGCTCGATACGGGCCGCCGGTGGTTCATGGACAATGGCGTCGCGAAACATCGACCACCCGCCGGCAGCAGCCTGCGCAGCCCTTCGGGTGCCCGCCTTCTTGGCCGACGCAGCACCCTTCCGCCCGACCTCGTTGGACGTAGCGCACTCTTCCCGCGCGGCAGGTCCAGCTTCCTCGGTCTTCTCCTTCGTATAACCATACTTTGCCTGCAGGCGGCCAACGAGCTCCTCGCGCTTCCCTTCGATAATGTCAGGCTCGTCATCGGTAAGATCGCCCCACATCCGCTGGGCTTTGCCTTTTACATTGTGTCTTGCGACTTTTCTGGTGCTCATGACCCTGTGAGTGCTCAAACGACCGGCGGCGGGCCAGGCTGGATAGACCTCGACCCGATGGTGTACGCACGTGAGGTCCTGTGGCTGCCGCTGTTCGGGTGGGGGCTCGCGACGCTCGATCCCATCGCCATCGACCGCCAGGCCCCGGCGTGCACCGCGGCCCTGCGCCAGATCCTGCGCACCGGCAGCGCGCGGCTAGAGAGCGGCCTCGGGGTCATCATCGTCCCCGAGGCCACGCGCGTGCGTCTCGGCGAGCGCCGCCGCGATGAGCCGGGCGGGCATG
>JBOIDT010000178.1:0-3434 GCA_050740755.1 Gammaproteobacteria bacterium | reverse complement strand
GATTGCGCCTGACGCTTGAGAATATCCTGAAATATTGCATCGGGATCATAACGAAAACGGTCTGCATATTGCTCCCGCAATAACCGCGTTTCTTTGACAATGGGGTCTTGCCACATAGTCTAACTCTCCATTAATTCTTGAGGTGTGCAAATGATAGGCGGCTCGTAGCCGGATGAACGGCAAATGGCCTCGATCTTTGGCCGCATAATAGCGTTGGCGATATGCGTACAGTTCCAAGTGAGCAGATACTCCAGACCATTCACCGCGGCAATCGCAACATGATAGGCATCGATTTCAGCCTTTTGCGGGATCGCGCCTTGGCTGATGAGTGTTTGGCCGAGTACCCGGACTTCTTCGGTAGCCTCCAACTCCGGGATCTCCGCAATGACCATGAGCCGTCGCTGAGCCGTTTCAGAGTCGCCAAGGCTGGCTTCCGCGGTGACGAATTCCGATATGAGCAGGTCAAACTTGGGACGTTGAATGTCCCACCACTCAAGGGTGGCATTCTGGTTGGCTGCCGCACGGATGTCGTTGCTCGGACGGGCCGTGAGATAGCCGATTATGGAGGTTTCAATATAAACCTTTGGCCTCAAAGTCGTCTCCGTTGCAGCCCGCGTAGGATGCGGTGAACGAAGGGAACCGCATCGCTCGCGTTACTCACCTGCCGTCGGGAACCGGTGCGCGACGATAACGTGACATGCATCGAATGATAACCCTTGCTCCGCGTGCGCACAGCGCACTACGCTTGCTCGGTTTCCGCACGGCCATGGGTCTCGACCCAGCCGACGAGGACATCCTCGCCATCCGCGCGACGCTCCTGCGCCTCGGCGAGCATCGCATAGGTCTTGCCCACCCCCGCCGCGGCCCCGAAGAAAACCTTGAGCCGCCCGCGGCGGCTCTTCTCTTCCTGCTGTTGGATCCGGTTTAGCAATACATCGGGATCGGGGCGCTGATCCATCGGAACTACCTATCTTCTCGCTTTTCGATGGCCGGATCCATCGATGGCAGCCCATCCAGGGCCAGGTTCAAGCGCAGCACATGGACCCGCGGCTCGCCCAGGATCCCGAACTGGCGGCCTTCGGTATGGCTGGCGACGAGCTTTCGCACGTCCTCTGCATCGAGGCCGCGAGCCGTTGCCACCCGGTTGACCTGATACTCGGCCCCTGCGGGGCTGATATGCGGATCGAGCCCGCTGCCCGAGGCGGTCACCAGATCTACCGGGATGGGCTCGGCCTCCGAGGGATCGAATCGGCGTATCGTCCCGACCCGCGCTCCGACCGCCTCGAGGAGCGCGGGATTGAGCGGTCCGAGATTGGAGCCGCTCGAAGCAGCCGCGTTATAGGGGAAGGGGCTCGTGGCCGAGGGTCTGCCCCAGAAGTATTTCGGTTCGCTGAACGGCTGGCCGATCAATTCCGAACCGAGCGCCCGGCCGTCCTCCAAGATCAAGCTGCCAGTGGCCTGTTCGGGAAACGCCCATCGTGCGATCCCGGTTACGGCCAGCGGATAGAGAATGCCGGTCAAGACCGAGAGGAGGCCGAAAAGGCCGATGGCCGGTTTGAGCTTCGACATCTCTGCGTCTCCTTATACGAGATCCAATGCAACAAGGACGAGATCGATCGCCTTGATGCCGATAAACGGCACGATCAATCCACCCACGCCGTAGATCCAGAGGTTCTTGCGTAACAGCGCCTGCGCGCCGAGGGAGCGGTAGGGGATCCCCCTGAGTGCCAGCGGGATGAGCATGGGGATAATCAATGCATTGAAGATCACCGCCGCAAGGATCGCACTCTGCGGTGTCGCCAGATACATCACGTCGAGCACCCGGAGCTCAGGATAGGTGGTGACGAAGGCCGCCGGGATGATGGCGAAGAACTTGGCCACGTCGTTGGCGATGCTGAAGGTGGTGAGGGCACCACGGGTCATCAGCATCTGCTTGCCGGTCTCCACGACCTCGATGAGCTTGGTCGGGTTGGAGTCCAGATCGACCATGTTGCCGGCCTCCTTCGCGGCTTGGGTGCCGGTGTGCATGGCCACCGCCACGTCGGCTTGCGCGAGCGCCGGGGCGTCGTTGGTGCCGTCACCCGTCATCGCCACGAGCCGTCCGCCGGCCTGGTGCTCGCGGATGAGCTTGAGCTTGGCCTCGGGGGTGGCCTCGGCCAGGAAATCATCGACGCCGGCCTCCGCCGCGATCGCCGCGGCGGTCAGCCGATTGTCGCCGGTGATCATGACGGTCTTGATCCCCATGTGGCGCAGTTGCGCGAAACGCTCCTTGATGCCGCCCTTGACGATGTCCTTGAGCTCGATGATGCCCAGGACCCGCGGGCCGTCCGACACGACCAGCGGCGTGCTCCCGCGCCGTGAGACCATATAGACCAGCTTGTCCACGTCGTCGGGGAACGCACCGCCTTGTGCCTGCACGTGGGTGCGGATGGCCTCGGGGGCGCCCTTTCGGATCTGGCGGTCGCCGAGGTTCACCCCACTCATGCGGGTGTGGGCGCTGAACGGCACGAAGGTCGCGCCGAGGGCGTGAATATCCCTTCCGCGCAGGCCGAACTGGTGCTTCGCCAAGACCACGACGCTGCGGCCTTCGGGGGTCTCGTCGGCGAGCGACGCCAGTTGTGCGGCGTCCGCCAATTCCTTTACCGCCACCCCGCCTGCATGGAGAAACGCCGTCGCGTGCCGGTTGCCGAGCGTGATGGTACCGGTCTTGTCGAGCAGGAGGACATCGACGTCGCCCGCCGCCTCCACGGCCCGGCCGGATACGGCGACCACGTTCTTCTGCATCATCCGCCCCATGCCGGCGATGCCGATGGCGGAAAGCAGCGCCCCGATGGTGGTCGGGATGAGGCAGACGAGCAACGCCACGAGCACCGCGATGGTGACCGGTACACCGGCTTTCATGACCTCCACACTATAGGCCGAGAACGGCAGGAGGGTCACGGTGACGAAAAGAAAGATGAGCGTCAACGCGACCAGCAGGATGGTGAGCGCGATCTCGTTCGGTGTCTTCTGGCGTTTGGCCGCCTCGACCATGGCGATCATGCGGTCGAGGAACGCCTCGCCGGGGTTCACGACGATGCGCACGACCAGCCAGTCCGAGAGCAGCCGGGTGACGGCGGAGAAATCACCGCCCGACTCCCGGATCACCGGGACCGACTCGCCCGTGATGGCGGACTCGTCGATGGAGGCCACGCCCTCGATCACCTCACCGTCGGCCGGGATGAGATCGCCCGCCTCGACCAGTACTACATCGCCCTTTCGCAGCAGACGTCCCTCCACCTGGGACCAAGAAGCGCCGGGCCGCGGCTCATGGAGGCGCTTCGCCATCACCGCTCGGCGCGCCCGGCGCAGCGAGGCCGCCTGGGCCTTGGCCCGGCCCTCGGCGACGCTCTCGGCGAAGTTGGCGAACAGTAGCGTGCACCAGAGCCACAGGG
>JBOIDT010000177.1:0-3513 GCA_050740755.1 Gammaproteobacteria bacterium | reverse complement strand
AGCCGACCAGCAGCAACCCGACGCCGAGCGCGAGCCAGGTTTCATTGGCGTCCCAGAACGGCCCGATCGAGGCCACCATCAAGTCCTGCTCGCGCTCGGTGGCCGCCGGCATCAGCATGCCGACGCCGAGATCGTAGCCGTCGAGCACGACGTAGGCGAGAATCGCCACCCCCATCAGCACGGTGAAAACCAATGCCAGATCGGGCGTCATCCCTTCGCTCCTGCCGCTGCCCCCGCGAGCTTGGGCCCGGCGGGGGCGCTGCCTTGGCCGGCGAGATGGGTGAGCACCACCGTGTAGGCGACGAGCATCAGGCCATAGGTGATGACATAGCCGGTGAGGCTCGCGCCTAGCTCGGCCTCGGAGGTTGCCCCGGCGGCGTCCTGAGTTCGCAGCACGCCGGTCACCAACCACGGCTGGCGCCCGATCTCGGTGACGAGCCAGCCGGCGAGTGTCGCCACCCAGCCGGAGAAGGTGAACCCGGCGAAACCCCACAAGAGCCAGCGCGGCGGCGGTGCGTCCCGGCGCAACCTCCATACCCCGGTCCAGGAAAGAAGCAGCATCAAGACGCCCGTACCGACCATCACTCGAAACGCAAAGAACACCGGCGCCACCGGCGGCGCATCCGGCGCAAAGGCGTCGATGCCCTTAAGCTCGGCGTCGGGATCGTGCTTCAGGATCAGGCTCGCGCCCTTCGGGATCTCGAGGGCGAAGTCGTTGCTGCGCTTTTCATCGTTCGGGATCGCAAACAGCACCAGTGGCACACCTTTCTCCGTCTTCCAGATCCCCTCGATCGCGGCGATCTTCGCCGGCTGGTGCTCGAGCGTGTTCAGGCCATGTAGGTCGCCGATCAGGATCTGCAGCGGCACGAGCACCGCCGCGATCCCGATGCCGGCGCGCAGCGTCTTCTTCGCCGCGACATCCTCGGCGGCCTGAAGCAGCCGCCACGCCGAGAGGCCCGCCACCAGAAACGAGGCGGTGAGCCCCGAGGCGAGCATCATGTGCATCAAGCGATAGGGGAACGAGGGGTTGAAGATCACCTGCCACCAGTCGCCCGCCACGATCTGCCCGTCCGCCACGACGTGGCCCACGGGTGTCTGCATCCATGAGTTGAGCGCGAGGATCCAGAACGCCGAGATCGTGGTGCCGATGGCGACCAGCACCGTCGCGCCGAGGTGCATCCATCCCGGCACGCGGTTCATGCCGTAGAGCATCACGCCGAGGAAGGTCGCCTCGAGGAAGAATGCGGTCAGGATCTCATAGGCGAGCAGGGGTCCGGCGATGTTGCCGACCTTGTTCATGTAGCCCGGCCAGTTGGTGCCGAACTGGAACGACATGACGATGCCCGATACCACCCCCATCGCGAAGGACAGCGCGAACACCTTGGTCCAGAGCTGGTAGGTCGCGAGCCAGCCGCCATCGCCGGTCCGCGCGTAGCGCACGCGGAAATACACGAGGATCCAGGCGAGTGCGATGGTGATGGTCGGAAACAGGATATGGAACGCGATGTTCAGCCCGAACTGGATGCGGGCCAGTGCGACGGCGTCTAATGTGTCCATCGCCTCGCCGGCGGATCATTCATGCTTCCAACCGGGCATCCATCGTGATCTCCGCGTTCAGTACTTTCGAGACGGGGCACCCGGCCTTGGCGTTTTGCGCTGCCGTCTCGAACGCCTCTCGGTCCGCGCCAGGCACCCGGGCCGCGACATCGAGATGCACCGAGGTAATCGCGAACCCGGCATCTGTCTTGTCCAACCGGACAGAAGCTGTCGTCCTGATACTTTCGGCCACGAGGCCAGCGTTCTCCAACTGAGCAGACAGGGCCATGGAGAAACAGCCGGCATGTGCGGCGGCAATCAACTCCTCTGGATTGGTGCCCTTTCCTTCTTCGAAACGGGTGTTGAACGAATACTGCGTCTCAGGGAGAACGCCGCTGTCAGTCGAGATGGTCCCTTTCCCGCCTTTGAGGCCGCCCTTCCAGACGGCTCTTGCGCTTCGTTTCATTTTTCCTCCTGTGCCGTTGAATGGCGTTATCGAGAGGTGCCTTAATACCCCTCCAGCACGAACGTTTTCCGTTGAATTAGCCGAACGACCCCATGGGACCGGGATACGTCACCTCTTCCAAGCGCCCGGTGTCGACATCGTATAAGAAACCCCGGACCGTCACTGCGCCAGACCCGCTCGTCGGGATCCAGGGATGGTTCATGATGGCGGACATCGACCGTCGTACATCCCAGGCCAGTCGTTCGGTGTTCGTCTGGTCCCGTGGCGCATCGACGGGCTCGATAGGGCCGCGGAAGGCGTGAAACGCCGCGGGTGTGGCCGCGGACATCTGGGGGCTGACGAACGTCCTTCCCGTCGCCGAGCTCAGGATCTGCCCCGCCTTTGCGTCACCCTCCAAGCCGCTCTTCAAGAGCTCATCGGTGAACGCCAACATGCCACAACGCGTGTGGTGAATGAGCATGATCTGATTGGTGTCCAAGAGGTGATGTGAAATGATCAAGCAGCGGATCACGTCGTCGGACACGACACCACCTGCGTTTCGGATGATATGCGCATCCCCGGTCTCCAGGCCCAACAGGTCTTCCACGTCCAACCTTGCATCCATACAGGCCACCACCGCGAGCCGCTTGGCCGGCCGGATCGGCTTCGGTCCCGGGTAGATCGCGCTATGCACGCCCTGCTTGTTGGCGTACTGCCGGTTGTTGTTCAGATAATCATCGATCTGTGCCATCGTCGCACCTCATTTACGTCGGTTATAGAACGGTAGTTCAATGTAGGGTGTGCCGCGCGCACCAGGAAATCGAAGTTATTCAGTTATGGGCTTGTGGAACGCACCCTGGGTTGCCCTGAACCGCCGATATCGAGGTGATGCGCGGCTCGGCGCGTCGGTCATAGCCTGACCTCCCGACTCGGTCCCAAGGACCGGGAAGCAATGAAGTATGGTCGCTAGGCGGGAAGGGGTCAATGGCAGGGGTAGGCACAGGCGCCCTCCGAAGGGATGGAAGACCACGCCGGGGCCCAGAGGAGATGCGGTTGCGACGGCCCGTCGCAGGACGAATGGGCCGGTGATCGGGCGGTCCGCCGAGGGCCTTGCCGCGCTCCCGGTTTCTCCTTGCTGATGCCATGCTTGATGCAGCCGCCCGACCAATTCATCCCGCTTCCCGGCGATCGTATCGAGCTCACCGTCCGTTAAATCACCCCACATCTGTTTGGCCTTGCCTTTGACTTGGTTCCAGCTACCTTGAACTTGGTCCCAGTTCATGATGTTCTCCGTTTGGACATTGGTATAGGTTACTATCAGACCGAGCCTGGCCCGGACAAACTGGATACTCTTAACAACGGTGCCAGCATCGGCGCCGGGCGCGATTGTCATCGATTATCAATGCGATAGTGCGATCACTGGGGTGCGAACGGACCCGAGTGGGCTGCTGCATAGGTAAAACTTACCGATCCCTCGAGTACTTGCATCATGAAACGTAACCATCGTGCGGAAATGCTCGAACCGGAATCGC
>JBOIDT010000176.1:0-3518 GCA_050740755.1 Gammaproteobacteria bacterium | reverse complement strand
GAGAATATAAAAACACCCGAGCCTTCTCGCTTCATCGATGGTCCGGTCCCAGTCCAGGCTCACACAGATCCGCACCAGCTCCGCGATGTCGCAGAGCTTGGCCAGTTGAACGCGATTCGTCCCCACATCCTTAGCGAGCTGTGCGCACAGGACGATCAACCCATCCGATGGGGCGAGAGTAGGAATGACCGCGCCGGCAAGGGAGCAGGATGCACGGCGTCTCCACAAGCGCTCGAAGCCGAGCCTGAAAGGCATACCGCTATCCGTTATTCCCTGGTGTAAGTCCAGGGCAACGCGACCACTGCTATCCACGAAGCCGCACTCCCAGCCGTAATCGGATGTACGCCGCCAGCCGTGGGCGATGAGAAGGTCCTGCGCACGAAAATGGAAATCCCACGTGTGCACCAGTAGGTCGAGGTCGCTGAACTGCCGCAACGCGAGATTTTGATAGACGGAAACGGCCAGGGCCGGACCCTTATAAGGGATCGCCGGGATCGCATGGCTGCGAAAGAGATCCATGAGCTTGATCAGCTCTCCGCCCAGGAACAGGTTGCGCGCGGCGTTGGCGTGAAACGAAGATCGCAGCGTCTCGAGGACTCGTGTGGGAACGCTCCGCGGGAGGGTCGCGCCGAGGCCCAGGTACAGGAGTGGCGTGATCCCCTGCCGCCACGCCTTACGGATCAGATACGCCCAGTCCAGGTCTTTCGCGACCAAGGTCCGTATTTTCTCTCGCGTACCGGCGTCGATATGGGTCCTGGCGCAGCAGATCAATAGTTCGATCTCGGGGGGCGTGGCCATCTGGGATAGGTACGCCATTCTACGATGGAATGCGCCGACGATCCGAAAACCGCCGCTATCGATGCATCGCGCCGTGTGCCTCGAAGAAATCCAGGACCGCGGAGTTCATTGGTGGCCAGTCTTCGTGCGCACCGCTGCCCTCGCAGTAGAGGGTGCGGACGCCGTTGGCACAGTTCGCATAGGCCACGCAGCCGTTGGTGGCTTGGGACCCCGGGGTGGGATCGCAGCGGTTGCACGCCGCCCACCAGCTTGCGGCCTCGGCCCCGTAGCCCGGAAAGACCGTGTCGTTCTTGCTATGCATCACCATGACCGGCAATGGCTCGGGACAACGGTATTCGGCCAGGTCCTTGCCGTTCACGCCCGCGGCGCTGGGGGCGATGGCATCGGCGGTGCCACGCGTCTTGGAGAGAAAGGCGATGGCGTCGGCGGCCATGCCGCCGTCGGACTGACCGGTGAGATAGATGCGCGCTTCATCAATGCACCATTTCCCGGCGACGAGCGTGGGGATCGTCGCCAGTTCCTCCAGGACCGGGAGGGACAGGCGCAGGTGGTCGGGGTAGGCCACGATGAAGCCGCGCGCCGTGGCCTCGGTGGTGAGGCCGGTGATCCCCTCGGTCTCGTAGCGGTTGTTTCCGGCCGCGGCGTAGACGACCAGGAGCGGATGGGCGATGGTCGGGTCATAGTTCACCGGCGTGCGAACATTGAACGGCACCTCTTTCGAGGTCGACTCGCGGTTCGTGATCCCCGCCGCCCCCGGGCGTGAGCCCGGCTCACAACGGGGCGTCGTAGCGTCGTGCCGATAGACGGCCGAACCCATCTGCACCGGCTCGCTGCACGCGCAGAGGAGCGTGAGGGCGCAAAGAATAGCGAGGGGGGATAGTCTCGGGCGCGTGGGTGGCATAAGCGATTGTGATCCGATGGATCCCGGATGCCACGCCTGCGGCACGGCACTACCGCTGAACGACAGGCATTGAATCACAAGCGGCAGAGATTGCAAAGGCGGGGCTGACGGACGGTGGGGTGCCGCCCCGACCCGCCCGGACTATCTCGGCGCCGGCCCGAAGTAGAGACCGTCGTTAGGCGGCTCCAGGGGCGCGACGGGCGGCTCAGTGCCGGGTGTCGAATTACACGTCCACACCTTGATTCGGCAGTTGCCGCCGGCGCTACGGCATTGGGCGAGCGCCCGGTGCTCGGCCATGGTCCGGGTGTAGTCGCTGCCGGCGCCGGCCGCGGCGTTCGGGCCGGTAGCGTAGGCCCCGCAGCCGTCCGCGAACTCGAGCACCAGCGCACAACCCGGGCTCCCGCACTTGTCGAGCGCACGCCGGCCCGCGGCGACCGGGGAGGGCTGATCGTAGGCGAAACCGTAGGTCCCGCTCTGGCGATCGTAGGCGATGGCGCCATAGAAGCTCGGGAAGGGGACGAGGCTGGAAACCAGTATCCAAAGCGCTGCCATGTTCGTGACGCCGGTCCGGGTACCCGATGCCGGCATGATAGCAAACCGAGGCCAGGGACAGACCGTGGTTGGCGCGCCGGGGATCCCGGGAGGCCGCCACAAGGATTGCTACTAAACAGCGACTACGCAGGCGATGAAAGCCTGCCACAGAGAGTTTCCTTTAGTGTCGTGAGAAGCAACTGCCGTAGCCGCTTCCAGCCGCTACCGACATGCGTTTGGTTGACTTCTATCTCGATCCCGAGATAAGCGGCGGAAGGGAACCGATGGCGGAGATATCCCGTAAAGCCGTCCGCCGTACCGCGATAAGGGTAATTTAGCCGTAGCGTAAGCTCAGGCGCCGCGCTGCAAAGGGCCCGGCGCCATGCGCCGCAGAGCGTTCGTTCCAACGCCCGTCGGGGATCGTAAAGAAGCCCGATATCTGCATGCCGTACCTGGCCGTCCAAAACCGGCGTGAAGCTATGGACGGAAAGGTGCAAAACGGAGCGGCCTCGGCGGGCGCGGCGCGCGATCCAATTTTCCACCGCGTTCCGGTACGGCAGGTAATAATTCGCGGCCAGCCTCCGCCGGTCGTATTCGGGACAAGTCCGCGTGATCGCGGAGTACAAATTCACGTGATGTAAGGAGCGATTCAGATCGATTAACAGCCTACTTACGCTCCCGGCGAAGAGCGGTGCTTCCAACGCCGTCGCAAGCTCGCGCGCGAGCCATAGCGCGCCGAGATCGGATCCGCGATGAGTTTTCAGCACTGCTTCCTGTCCACGAAATAACGCACGGTAGCGAGACGGCACGCGGCGGCTCGCGTGCTCGCAGGTGACAATAACCCAATCAATCGAGGCCACGGAATCGGCGTCCCTCAGCCAGGCAGCGGACTAGGTCGGCAAGTTGAGCTGACAATAAACAGCTACCTTATCGTATTGGTGCCACGGCAGCCGCTTTCGAGCTCGATGCTCGTGTCGGTCAAGCAGGCGGATTCATCCTTCGCTCAATTCGACTGTCCACACCCTAAAGCTCTTTAACGTGTTGGGGCCGAAGGCGTTGCTGATCGGGACGTCAGCCGCGTCGCGACCGCGCGCGATCAGCACCCGGCCGATGCGCGGCGTGTTGTTCCGAGCGTCAAAGGTGTACCAATGACCGTCAAGATATGCCTCGAACCAGGCGGCGAAATCCATCGGGCCATGTGGTGGCGGTACGCCCATGTCGCCCAGGTAGCCGGTACAATAGCGTGCGGGGATATTCATGCACCGGCAGAATGCGACGGCGAGGTGCG
>JBOIDT010000175.1:0-3793 GCA_050740755.1 Gammaproteobacteria bacterium | reverse complement strand
TTCTCGTGCATCCGGCGAGATCACGAGAGGCGACCTCCGGCTTTCGAACGGCATCGGCGTCCTCCCAGTTCCCCGTGTAGGGATCCAGAAGAACGGTACGCCCGCCAGGTCTGCATTGCAATGTTATAATCGAACTACTAGGTTGCTCATGAGCCGCGTCGTGGGGTCGACGATGCCTCCCGCATCTGCCTCTGCGACGATGTAGGCCACATGCGGGCGTAGGGGATTCCAGCGCCGCCAAGTACGGACCTCGTCGGGGTCTGAAGGCGCGGCGGCGTCAACGAGGCGCAGGCTGAGGATCAGCCACTCCCGCCGCTTCTGCTCGGTTAGGCGGGTGCGCAGGATCTCCTGGACCACGCGATGGACGGCGACGGTCTGCGCCTCGGTATCCCAGCGCAGCAGGCTGTAGTTGGCCAGCGTGACGAGTTCCGCGCGCAGCTCATCGGCGGCCGCTCGGCCCTCCGTGGATTCTTGCCGGAACAGAACGATGGCCTCGCGCCATATGCCCTCCCGCGCCTCGCCCTCCAGCACGAACATCGGCACCGGGTCCGGGGCCAACCAGGCGAGGAGGCGCAGGAGGGCGATCTCCCCGGCGCCGAGCCGATCGAGGGTGGTCTGCCAGGTGACAGCGAGGCTCCTGGAATACTGCATCAGGCGCGGGTCGTACCATTCCTGTACGGCCGGGACGTGGGCGCGCCATTGCGCCAGGTAGTCGGCGAGGCTCGTGCGTTCGTTGGCGATATAGGCCCCGGCCTGCTCCAGGGCCAGAGCCAGGCCGTCGAGCTCCCGGGCAGTGCGGCGGCGTCCTGCGCATCGCTCGCGCGCTTGCGGCGCGTCGCCGCGTTGCGCTCCAAGAGGAACTGCGCCGCGTCCTCGGGCGCGAGCACATCGAGCTCCAAGGGCTCGACACTGGCGCTCCACTGCGCGAGGCGGCTGGTGATGAGCACCGAGCCGCCGCGCAATCGCGCGAGCAGGTCCTCGGCGGCCGAGGCGGCCTCCGGTGTATCGATGTTGTCCAGGATCAGGAACCAGCCGGGGTGCTGGTGCAGCCAACGCAGGGCAGCGGCCACGCGCACTTCCTCTTCGGTGGCCACCTGCTCGGGCAGATCGAGCAGCAGCGGGCCCACCAGGGCGGCGAGGTTGCGGCGCAGGTTCTCGGGGCTGTCGGCCACTACGAAGAGCAGGGCGCTGTAATCCGCTTCGTGCCGCCAGGCGTACTCGACCGCGAGCCGGGTCTTGCCCACCCCCCCGAGGCCGTGCAGGGCCTTCCCGACGATGGCCGTGGCATGGCCGTCCACCGTGTGCCTGACGCTCGCGCGTAGCTCGGCGAGAAAGCCCTCCCGGCCCTTGAATAAGTCCCGCAGGCTAGGATAGGGCAGCGCGATAGGTTTGGGCCGGCCGAGATCGGGGAAGGGCAAGACCAGCACGTCTTCGATGAGCTTCGCCGTGGTGGTGAGCGCGTCACGGTGTTCGCCGACGTCCTTTATCCACGTGCGATACGCCTGCTGGCACGCATGCAGATCGGCGGCTTCGGCGTCGGGCCTATCCGGCGTGAAACCCGTGTCGGTCAAAAAGACGTACGTCTTCCTCCCATAATGTTTGGCTAACATGAATTCCCATTGGGTGTAGGAGGCGCGTGATTGGCCCGTCGCCCCACGGTATTGGTCGAAGATCGGAATATTGCCCAAGGCCGCGGCGTGCGCATCGTTGGGAAAGGCCCCACAGCGTTCACCGACCAACAGCACCACCGCTTCACACTCCTGAATGTAATCCGACAGCCGCTCAATGAGCGTCGCCGGCCCCTGGCTGAAATGCTCCTGGTCGCGCACTTCGAGCCCTTTGCGCCGAAGCACGCGGGCGACTTCACGGCGGTAAGGTTCCAGGTCGTTGCTGACGGCGGAAATGAATATGCGGTAAGAGACCATGAGTCTTGATGGCGATCGGCGTCGGTGACCGTTCTCACCCGGGGCTCATCATAGCCTCACTCCGGCCTCCTCGAAACGGCCACACGCAGGGGGTAATCGCCCGTGAAGGCGTAAGCCGCTCGCGGGCGTCTCGCCGAATACGTGCCTAAGGCACACGCTCGCGGCGGTGCCCGCGACACGCGGCATCCGGCTAACGTGTCACCGGATCAAGCGCTCAAGCAGCAATGAGGCGAGATCGCGCCTGCCGTCCAGTACACCGAGGACATAAACACGATCGACGTCAAACCGGTAGATGATGCGCCAAGGCCGGACGATGATCTCTCGGTACGCGAGCACGCCGAGGTGCTTCAACTCTGGAACAAGGCGCCCGCGTTCCGGCAATAACGCGAGATTTTCCGCGGAATGTTCAAGCCGGTCGAGGACGGCGAGCGCGTTTTCGACGCTGTCATGGGCAATGAAACGAGCGATCTCTTCAACGTCTGTGCGTGCCGTTTTCCGTCCACAGAACCTCATAGCGAGGCTTTGCCGCGCTCAAGCTCTTTCCTCAGGCTATTGAAGACGTCACGTTGCCCGACCACTCGATTGCGGCGAATATCGGCCTCGCCTTGGACCAGGAGCTTGAGCATGAGCAATCCCTGCTCGAGCTTGCGGAAGGACGCTATGTCGTGGACGACCGCCGTGGCGGTGCCGTTCTGGGTCAAGACGATGGCCTCGCCGCTTTTCCTGATTCGGGCCAGCAGTTGGCTGGCCTCGTTCTTGAAGTCGCTGAGACTGATGATGGATTCGCCCATAACTATCGAATGAAGTCCGAATTCAGTCAGATCCTAGGCTTTTTGGCTGCGCGGTTCAAGTCTCGACAGCTGCCGGACGCGAGCGGCCCAGGCGGGCGTACGCTGCACCGTGTCGAAGCCCGTTCAGGTCGGAAGCCCCCTTGCGGGCTTTCAGTCCCCGTTTCAATAAGTTCCGGCCCTCGAATACCAACGACGCGCGTGCCGCACCCCGGTGCTATTCCCGCGAAAAATCACCCAGCAGCATGATGTTCCCGAGCACCGAGGCCTTGTTGTAATAGCGCGCGTCGGCGGTGATCAGCGTGGCGTCTTCTTCGAAAGCGACGGTATGGTAGAGGGTATCGAACAGGTGTTGGCCAAGCTGCCGCGATAACTGCATCGCCCGGCGATAGACCCCGAGAGATCCGGCACAGGTGCCGCCGTCGAAGATGCGCGCGACATCGGCGAGATCGTCGAGGACGGTTGCCGGTCTTTCGCGGACCAAGACGGCAGCGACTTCCGCCAGTGCGTGTGGCGGTTGGACCAGTCTGATCTCATCGGCTTCGATCGCGCGCAACAATGCGGTGGCCTGGGGCAAGTCGGCTTCCGCCGGGGTTCGGAGAAACCATTTGAGCGTGACACTGGCATCCAGCGTGACACGCACTCAGGCCCGTCCCTCTTCACGAGCGTCGTCGATCTCGGCCTGGCTGATGATGGGGCGCTCGTCCATCCGGGAGAGGATGCGCCCGATGGCCCCATCGGATTTAGCCTTGCGCTCGGCGCGTTCGACGGCTTCCTGCAACAGCGCGGTCACGATAGCGCTCTTGTTGGCGCCGGCGAAGGTGCGATTGAAGCGTTCCTTGACGTCATCGGGAACGCTGAAGTTCATGGTTGCCATGGCGGTGTCCGGTTGTTGAACATTTCAACAACTATGCGCTGGGGATTTCCTCCCGTCAAGAGATGAGCACGCGCGTCGGCGCCGATCGGTTCCGGCGTGAGGGGGTCGAGGTCTAGTAGATCGATTCCATGATAACATAGCAATAGATCAAGCGACCGGCAGCTCGTCGAGTTTATAGGTCCAGCGGAAGACCACCGGCTCCT
>JBOIDT010000174.1:0-3813 GCA_050740755.1 Gammaproteobacteria bacterium | reverse complement strand
TCACGTTGGTGAGGGAGTACCGTAACGTCCCGCCGCTACGCACCGCCGATCAGCGGCCTCTATGTCAGCTCAGGGTGGGGGATTTCGGGGTGGCCACAAGTGGGGGACTTTGGGTGGCCGCCGGGGCGATCGGCCCCGTATCCAGGATGGCCTGCCGCCTCACCGCCCGAGGCCGTCGAGGTATTTCGGATTCGACGACAGATCGCGTGGCCCGTCTAAGCTTACTTAGCGTGAAATAATACAGACCCGAGACGACAAAAACCCTCGCAGCCAAAGCCACGATTTTTGAATTATTTCATAATCAGGGGCGCTGCGTCAATCGAATCATGAAAGTTAGTTTAGTACTCCAGTTCATAAGTATCGTCACGTATTGAGTGGAGCGTATGCCGCCTTTTGATAAATGTCAGACGGTTGGATCTTGGCGAGCAGTGCTTGCGTGGCTGGGCGCGTCCTACGTGGCCGGCGCGCTGGCCAGAATCGTGGTCGGGCTCGCCGCACCGGCTGCTCCCGAATGGTTCAGGACCTGGATTCCCGCGCTATTACATGTGGTGCTGGCCGGGTTCGTGCTAACGCTCGCGGTGTATCATCGACATAGGTTCCGGGGCGTACACGAGGAGGCTCGAAAATGACGGCTCGACTTCTGCCGTATCTGTGGTACCCGTTGTTCCTGAGCGGCGCGATCGCCGCCTTCGCCGCCATGCTCGCCGTGGATCTCTCGCCCGCCTGGGCGGCCTACGCCCCGATCATTGCCGTGGCGTTCGTGATCGTCGCGCTCGAGCAGTGGTTTCCCGAGCGCCGGGGATGGCGCCCCGGTTGGTCCGACGTCAAAGCCGACACCGCGTTCATGGGCATCGTCCAAGTTGCGCTGCCGCGCGGTCTCGTGGCCCTTGGGGTCGTGGAGATTTCCGGCTGGGTGTACGAGAACGCCCCGAGCCGTTGGTGGCCCCACCACTGGCCGCTTGCCGCCCAGGTTATCGCGATGGTGCTCGCGGTGGACTTCATGCGTTACTGGCTGCATCGCGCCTGTCACTACGTTGTCCCTCTGTGGAGGCTGCACGAGGTTCACCATTCGCCCGACATCCTGTATACGCTCAACGTAGGACGATTCCACCCGTTCGAGAAGTCGCTGCATTTCTGTCTCGATACCGTGCCGTTTATCCTGATCGGAGTCTCGCCCGAAGCGATCGCGGGCTACTTCCTGCTTTATTCCGTCAACGGCTTCTTCCAGCACAGCAACGTGCGTCTTCGTTACGGCTGGCTCAACTACATCGTGGGCAGCGCCGAGACGCACCGCTGGCATCACGCGAGGGATCCGAAGACGGCGTCCTGCAATTTCGGCAACACGACCATCATCTGGGACCTGTTGTTCGGCACCTGGTACCTGCCCAAGGACGGGCCCGTCGATGAAATCGGAATCATGGACAGGGGCTACCCGAAAGGTTTCTGGGCGCAAATGCTGACGCCTTTCCGTCGCCGGGACGGCGCGCCGTGGCGAACGCCGCACGCCTGGCTTGCCGATGCGCTGGTGACGTTGAGGCTCTGGTCGACGCGGCTGATTCAGGGACGCCGGATCACGGCTGCCGTCAAAGATCCAATGCGCCTCCAGCGCGCCTTGCTCGCCCGGATCCTCGGCGAGAACAGAGACACCACGTTCGGCCGCCAGCACGGCTTCGGCGGGATCCGGAGCTACGAGGAATTCGCGCGGCGCGTGCCGGTCGGCGACTATGAGGCGCTGCGTCCCTTGGTCGAAGCCGAGATCGAGAGCGGCGAAAAGGCCCTGACCGCGGAGCCTCCCGAGTGGTACGTGCGCACCAGCGGCACGACCGGAAAGCCGAAGGATATCCCGCTCACGCGCTCGCATCTGCAGGCGCTGCGCCGCATCCACCAAACCTCGGTCGCCTTCCAACATCGCGCCTGCCCCGACGGGTTCTCGGGAGGGCTCATGGCGATCGTGAGCCCGGCGTTCGAAGGCGTGCTGGCAAACGGCAAGCCCTTCGGCTCGGCCTCGGGCATCGTCGCAAGCAATACCCCGGCATCGGTCCTGGAGAAGTTCGTCATTCCTGCGCCGGTGCTCACGGTGCCGGACAGCCGCGTGAAGTACCTGCTCATCCTCCGGCTTGCTCTCGCGCGATCCGACGTCACTTATCTGGGAGCCGCAAACCCGACGACGCTGCTTGCGCTGATCAAGCTGTACCGCGAGCACCAGTCCGCGCTGATCGAAGACCTGCGGCGCGGAACCTTCTTCCTTGCCGACGAGGTTCCGCAGGACGTGCGCTCGGCGATCGGCACGCGCTTGTACCCGTGTCCTGAACGGGCAGCAAGCCTGGCCCGGCTGCCAGGGGGCGCCGTTCCTCGCATCGCCGATCTGTGGCCCGGGCTGCGTCTCGTCGTGACGTGGACCTGTGCCGGCGCCGGAATCGCCGTGGCTTCGCTGCGCCGGGAGCTTCCGCCGCGCACGCGCATTCTCGAGCTCGGCTACCTTTCGAGCGAGTTCCACGGAACCATCACCCTCGGCAAGCGCGCGGGAAGCGGCCTGCCTACGCTCGACGCCCATTTTTTCGAGTTCGTCGAGCGCGATAGATGGGACCGGGGTGAGCCTGAGCTCCTGACCCTCGACCGCATCCGCAAGGGCGTCGACTACTACCTGATTGTCACCACTCCCTCCGGCCTGTACCGTTACTTCATCAACGACCTCGTCAGGGTCCAAGGTTTCCTGCACAAGACGCCACTGCTCCAATTCCTGCAAAAAGGCAGAGGTGTCACCAACATCACGGGAGAGAAGCTGTACGAGGCGCAGGTGCTCGCCGCGGTGAGTGCGGCGATGGCGGATATCGGGCGCGCCACGCGCTTCGTGATGATGCTCGCCGACGAAGAAGAGCGCCGCTACCGGCTTTACGTCGAGGCCGAGCCGGGGCCCAAGCCGGAGGCGGCAAGGTTCTGCGCGGCAGTGGACGCGAAGCTCAGGGAGCTTAACGTCGAATATAGGGCCAAGCGTGAAAGCGAGCGGCTCGGTCCGCCGAGCGCCGCGTGGCTCGCCGCCGAGACGGGCGAAGCCTACAAGCAATTCTGCGTGAAGCAGGGGCAGCGCGAAGGTCAATTCAAGACGGTGGCACTCGCATACCGCAAGGGATTCGGATTCGACCTGGAGGCTTTCGCGGAGGGAAACCGATGATCCTCGAGTCGATCGAGGCCTCGGCGCTCGCGATCCCGTTCAACGTCGCCTTCAAGCACGCCTCGGCCGCGCGCGCGAGCACGCAGGCTCTCTGGGTCGAAGCCCGGGCGCGGAACGGCGCGGCCGGTTTCGGTGAGGGATGCCCCCGTGAGTACGTGACCGCCGAGAGCCTGCAAAGCGCAAGGGCGTTCGTCTCCGAGCATCGGCACGACTGGCTGGGATCGGTTCGCGACGTCGGCACGCTGGCCGACTGGGCGGGGCTCCATCGCGGCAGCATCGACGCGGATCCGGCGGCCTGGACGGCGGTCGAGCTCGCGCTGCTCGATCTCATCGGCAAAGCGGAAAAGAATTCCGTGGAATCGCTGCTTGGCCTGCCGCGGATCGCCGGGCGCTTCCGTTACACCGCGGTGCTCGGCGACGCCGCGCCGCGCCGATTCGAGGCGCAGCTCTCCCATTACCTGAAAGCGGGCTTTCACGACTTCAAGATCAAGCTCTCGGGCGATGGGGCGCGCGACCTCGCGAAGGTCCGCGCGCTCACCGCCTCGGGGGTGGCGGCGCGAGCGGTGCGCGCCGACGCCAATAACCTCTGGAGCGACGCGGATACGGCGATCGGCGCACTCCGGGCGCTGGATTTTCCTTTT
>JBOIDT010000173.1:0-3971 GCA_050740755.1 Gammaproteobacteria bacterium | reverse complement strand
CGGCGCTCACAGTCTGGATCACATCGTAGTGGACGAAGGCCAGGACCTGCCCGAGGGCTTCTTCCGGTACGCGCGACGGCACGCCGCAATCGCGCTGACCGTATTCGCGGACGATGACCAGGCGCTTACTGATCTGCGCACGTCGCTCGAACAGATCAAGGACGCGGCCCGGCTACCTGACCCCCGCATCCTGAGGGACAACCACAGGAACAGTCCCGAGATCGCTGCGGTTGCGGAACACTTCCACGCGGGGCGCCTACCGGCCGCGACGGTGCGTAGGCCTGTGACGGCGCAGCGGCCACGGCTCGTATACTCGCCGAACCCGCAGGAGACCTGTGAGCGGGTAGCCACTGCGTTCCGTAATCGCGGTGGGACGGTCGGCGTCGTGGTGAGGTCGAACTCGACGGGCTTAGCGGTTTTCAAGGGTCTGCGAGACATCCTTCCCGATGGTCGCGTCAGCCACTATACCGCCGCGCGCAAGAACGAGAACTCAATCGCACTGCTCAAGCCGGGCATCACCGTGCTCAACAAGGAGTCAGTCAAGGGTCAAGAGTTCGATACCGTGTTCCTCCTTGAGGTCGAGGAACTCGTGCCCTGTAGGACCGAGGCCATGCGGCGTGCGATGTACATGCTGTGCTCCCGCGCTCGGGACACGCTCGTTCTGGTGCATGGGCGGCCCCTGTCGGCGTCCGCGACGGGTGCGCTTCCGTGCGAACTTCTGTTAGAGCGAGGATGATGATGCCTACGGCAACCTCGCAGCTTCCACTCGCATTCTCGACCGCTGCCGAGCGCGAGAACCCGTGGTTCGGCACGACCCTCGACCACCGGGAGCTTTTCGCCGGGCTGCAAAGCGAGTGGCTTCCCAATCGTGACGGTCAGCCCACCAGGCTTCTGGGCGTGTCCTTGTTCCCGCCGATGGACCCGATCGTCACGGACCGCAACCTTATTCCGGTCCATCTGCGGCTCGATCCGCGCCTCATGCCGCACGTCCACGTACTAGCACGGCGCGGTGAGGCGTGGGAGGAGATCCCAACGGCGCAGGTCGGCAGTCAACATGACCTGATCGCTTGGCCAGGGGCGCTGCCCTTGTTCGCGGTGGTGAACGCCGAGGTCGCCAGCGAGGAGGAACGGGCGCGCCTCGTCGGACTCGCGCGCCAGGTATCCAACGTGCCGCTTCCGCCGGTTGTCGTCCGTGCGACCGTCGAGCCCGACGCCGCCGCCCCCGCCGTCGCCGTCCCCGAGTGGCGCGGGGAGGAGCACGCCGTTTGCCTTCCGGCGGATTACGACCAAACGCGCGGCGCGGCTGCCATGGCTTGGTGGGGCGTCCCTCGCGTCGACCCATGGCTCGATTTGTTATGCGCCTCCTTCGGCACCGACGAGGCGTTGCTGCGGAGCCGCGCCGAGGCCGTCGATGCCACATGGTGGACCGGAGCACCGTGGAGCCTGGATCTGCCCGTACAGCCGGGTGCTTCCTACTCGGAGAATCTCTGGCAGGCGGCGCTACGGGTGATTCGGGCTTCGATCTCAGGTCCGTCGCGAGGTGCCAGCGACCTCGCGGCTGCGATCCTGGCAGAGGCGAGCCGCGATCGGTCAAAGGAAGAGATTCGCCGGCTGGAGCGGTGGGAGGAGGACACGCGGCGGGTGGTCCGTGCGGATTCACCGATTTCGCCGGATACGTGGCAGCACGATCCGGTGGGCAGCGCCGTGCAACTGGCGCTCACTCGACCGGAGCCCGACAACTTCAGGCGGTGGTTCGACGAGCTTCCGACAATCCCGCCCTCCGTATGGTGGTCGGCCGCGGCGTTGTGCGGTCTCTTGTGCGGCTATCGTCGCCTCGGCACTACTTTCCGGGGAGACGCGGAATTACGCCGCCTTCTCGCGATGCACGCCCTTGGTTGCCCAGCGGTCCGGGGGGGAGAAGCGATCCCACCGCGCTGGCAGCGTCGGGACGGTGCCATTGTGTGCAACTGGGGTGGCGCTGAGGTTCTGCGACGCCCCGAGCACAACCGTGGACGGTGGTTTCACGCCGATTTCGCGAGTGATATCGTCACCGCTGCCGCCGAGGATCTAGCGCGGAGGGATGCTTGGCCTTGCTTCCGCCAAGAGATCGTCCTCGCCGACTGCCGGATTGACGTTGCGGGAGCAGGCAGGGTTTCCACGAAGCGTGGGAAGAGCGCGGCCCTTCAGGTTTTGGGCGAAGTGCGTCTTCAGTTTCCGTCGAATGCCACGATCCGCGAGACGCTGGACGTGTCCGCGTTCCGGCACTGCATAGTGACTGCGGGCGGCGTTCACATCCCTCCCCCGCCAGCTTCCTTGCCACCGCGTGAACCGCCGGTTCCGCACCCAGACGTGCCCGGACTGTTCTGCGTGAGGGACATCGTGACTGAAGGCGAGGAGATCAGCCTCGTCGCCGAGATTGACCGCTCACCGTGGCTCACCGATCTCAAGCGACGTGTGCAACATTACGGCTGGCGCTACGGCTACAAGGATCGAAAGGTCACGGCGGATATGCGACTTGGACCGCTCCCGCGGTGGGCCGATGAGATTGCCGAGCGCCTCTTTTCCCAAGGGTTTGTTTCTTTGCGACCCGATCAGGTTATCGTGAACGAGTACATGGCCAATCAGGGCATCAGCCGACACGTGGATTGCCCGGCTTGCTTTGAGGACGGCGTCGCAATGATCAGTCTGCTAGAGTCCTGGGAGATGGTATTCCGGCCGCGCAATGGGAATCGGAAAGTCGCCGTGCTGCTAGAGCGAAGGAGTCTAGCCGTCATGACGGGGAAATCGAGGTATGAGTGGAGTCACGAGATCCCGGCTAGGAACGCTGAGCCGGGCGGCCTTCGTCGGGAGCGAAGGATTTCAATAACGTTTCGGCGCGTCCGGATCGATGCGTCGTCTTCAAGGGACTCTCGGTAATCAGCGGGCGGCCGGTTGCTCGTGGTAGCCACTGCCAACCGCGAGCTCGTTACGCTGTAATTCGACGTCGGACGCTCCATCGTGGAGCGTCACCAGGCCGAGCAGTGGGGAAGTGGCGTGACTGACCGACTCGCTGCGGACCTCCAGTCAGCGTACCCCGAGATGAACCGACCCCAGCTCCCACCGCAGCACCCAGCCCTGCTGCCCGGGCCGAGCGGCGAAGGGCTCGCACACCCAAAGCCCGGCCACCGACGCGGGTCGTGTCCGTGGCGCTGGTGAGCGTCGCGGACGGCATCCTGGGCGTCCTGCTGCCCGACATCGGCGGCGAGCCCGTGACGCTACGACGCCTGCTCGGGACGCCCTCTGGTCGGGCACCCGAGCGATTCTATTTGTGCTCCGTGATGACCCTGTTTGCGAGGGACGCGGGTCGAGAGCTTGGCGAATTTAGGGGACACCTAGACCACGATTTCTGCGTATGCTATACGCATGCGGCGATCCGATGATTCGATTGTCAGCCAGCAGGCGCGTGGCAAGTCGGCACAGCCCCCCTACCCCTAATCCGGCCGGAAGTCTGGAGCTAGGACCTGCTCCAGGGTCCAGGGGCACTCCTGGGGGAAGGTGGAGTTGGGCAGGTTCGTCTCACTCACAGCCCAGCGGCAGCCGCGCAGGTAGGCTTTGGGGAAGATTTCGGCCAGGTGGGGTTGTAATCCAGGGTTCTTGACCAAAAGGTCCTCGATCCTCTCCCGTGCATCCTCAATACTTGCCTTCCAGCTATGCTCTCGCTTGGCGCGTTCCTCGGGCTGATACCGCCACTTAAGGAGATGCGCAAGCAGTCTCTCCAGTTGGCTGTCTAGCGCCCGCTCCCAGTTCTTGCCCATGTCTTCGATTTCCTCGGCCAGGTGCTCGATGTCGAGAACTGAAAGCCGACCTTCCCGCAGTAGCCGGGCTTGCTCCAATGTCCACGTATAGAAGTCGGTGTCATAGAGGTTGTCCATAAAGGAAAAGCATACGTCTGGGTGGTGTGACATGCAAGACATCCTCCGCGTGCTAACTAA
>JBOIDT010000172.1:0-3981 GCA_050740755.1 Gammaproteobacteria bacterium | reverse complement strand
GATCGGCTCGCGCCGATTGCCGCGCGAGGTGACGTGATACACCGCGCCGGGGAACTCGATACGAAGAGGACGTGCCATGCGGGCAAGGTACAACGAGAGAAGGCAAAAGGCAAGACCTGACCCCGCGTGCCGCGTGCGCGCGTCCTTGCCTGAGGGCGGCTCAAACACGATTGCGTCAACATGCGCATGTCCACCGGCGAGCTCCATCAAGCTACTTCCTTCGCGGCCACAAAGGACGCAAAGCTGACGGGCTTCACGGGCCACCAGCGCACGGAAGGCCGCCAGGATGTCCGCGTTGCGCCCGCCGGCGCTTATGAGCCATGTTGCGACGCCCTCCTCAAGTGGCTCGGCAACAGCCTCGAGCGGAGTCGCGACAGCCGCCAGCCGACTTGTTCGCTTTCGATGCAGGGCCGCGAGCGCATGAGCGGCGGTAAGCGAGCCGCCTGATCCAATGGCGAGAAGAGGATATAAACCCGAGGTTCTCACCGCTTGACGGAGCGCCGTAATGTCGCTCGCCATCGCCCAAGCAAAGGTCCGCGGCAATTCAGATAACTCGGCGCTGTAGGGTTTACCCATGGAGGCGTCTTTTGCGATGTGCCACTGGAAGTGTCCACCATTTAGCACCCGACCGCAAGGAAAAGAACAAGAAAAAGGAACGGGCATACCTATTGACGTCTTCCACGGTGTATGAACGGTCCAATGCCCTTCGCGCCTCGACTTTTCAAAGACTATTGAAGGGGCGTCTGTTACCTTAGCGTTACTCGCCACCTTTCCCTGGCGCGGCGTCCCAACTTTAATGAGCTGGGATACTCCTGCTCGACGTATAAAAACGCTTGTCGGTACCGAATTGCACGAGATGCATCAACATCGTTACGCTAGCTCAGCCACTGCTGACGCCCCGGATCGGCGAAGCTCACGCGAAAACAGGAGCCTGCATCAGTATTGCTATGCAGACTCAGACTGGACTGGTTGGCTTCGCACAACTCGCTCGCGATGTATAGCCCTAGGCCCGTGCCGCTCTAGTGCTTCGATACAAAGGGGTCGAACTCGCGGTCGGCGAGCTCCGGCGGGATCCTCGGACCATGGTCGCGCAGGTCCAGATACGGCGCCTCGCTGATCGGTTTCGAGCCGCAGCGAAGTTCTAACAAGGGCATGCCTTACTATAGCGCAGGGCGTTCTCGCATAGGTTCCACAGCACCCGGGTCCATCCTGATGCGAATATCTAGAAAAAAGGATAGGAAGTTCAACGCTGTTTTGCAAGAGGTAGTGTTGGGTCGGAGGGGCCGGCCGGTGATCCGGCGGCGCGTGGGTGCGGTGAGAGCCCGTTTGGGCCGGTCCCGGCCGAGTTCTAGGTGGGTCTGGGCTTTAGGGCGACGGACAGGCGAGGGCTCCGGGCTGAGCGCGTCATCCCTCGGCGCCCACCGCCTGCTCGAAGGCCAGGACGACAGAGAGGCCCGGGGCGTTGTCGCCGAGGGTGAGGCTGGCGCCGTGGAGCTTGGCCACCGCCGCGACCAGGCTCAGGCCGAGGCCGCTGCCGGGCGTGGTGCGGCTGGAATCCAGGCGTACGAAGCGCTCTAGCACCCGGGCCCGATCCCCCTCGGGGATACCGGGTCCGCTGTCCCGGACTTCCAGGCGCGTCTCCCCGCCGGAGGAAGACACGCGAAGGCCGATCCGCCCGCCTTCCGGGGTGTACTTGATGGCGTTGTCGACGAGGTTCGCGAGCCCCTGGGCGAGCAACTGGCGATGGCCCCGGATCCAGTGGCTGCCTCTCTTGGATATCTGGGCGATGTCGTCTTCGATCCGGAGCGCCTTGTCCTCGGCGAACGGCTGGTAGAGGTCCAGCACATCACGGGCGACGGCGGCGAGATCGATCGGCTCCATCTCCATCCCGAGGGTCCCGGATTCGGCCTGGGCGATCTGCAGCAGGGCATCGACCGTGCGCTGCAGTCGCTCGCTCTCGGCGAGCGCCGTGTCGAGTGCCTGGCGGTAGGCCCCGGCGTCGGCGGGGCCCGCGAGCGCCAGCTCGATGTGGCCGCGGATGCGGGTCAGGGGACCCCGCAGATCGTGCGCCACGCTGTCGATCACGGTGCGCATGCCCGAGGTCAGGCGCTCGATCTGATCCAGCATACGGTTGACGTTCTGGGCGACGCGGTCGAACTCATCGCCGATCCCCTGGACCGGCAGGCGCGTGCCGAGGTCGCCTTGGATGATGGTCTGGGCGGTGCGCGCCAGGCCATCGACCCTTCGCAACATCCTTTGGCTGAGGATGACCCCTCCGATCAGGCTCAGGATCCCGACCATCGCGACGGACAAGACCAGGCTCTTCGTAATCTGCTGCTGGAAAACTAGCCAATCCTGGATATCCCTTCCGACCAGGAGGCGATATTGGTTGGGGAGTCGGGCGATGCGGGCCGTGGCCTGGTGGTGGATGTACCCCGAGGCCCCGGGCATCTGGATCGCGAGCCGGATCCAACCCTCTTCGATGCCGCTGTCGTCCGGCCAGAAGGCCAGATTGCCGGCGAGCGGCCGTTTATAGGCATCGACCAGGAGATAGATCACGCCCGGTAAGGCCTTATCGCCTGAGCGTTCGCCGATGGCGGCGCGGAGGCCGTGGATGCCGGCGTCCCGGTACACCTGGCTCAGGACCCGATAGTCGAGGTCGATACGCTCCCGGGTGCCCCGCTCCATCATGCCCACGGTCGAGTACCGGATGAAGCCCAGCAAGATGGCCATCGAGGCCGAGAACAAAGCGATGTACAGGGCCGAGAGCCGGAAGGCGGAGCTGTGCAGTAACCTAGGGATTCTCACGCAGGGTGTAGCCCGCGCCGCGCACGGTGTGCAGGAGGGGCCGGTCGGATCCCTTGTCGACCTTCTGCCGCAGGCGGCTCATGTGTACGTCGATGACGTTGGTCTGGGGATCGAAGTGATAGTCCCAGACGGCCTCGAGCAGCATCGTGCGCGTCACCACCTGACCCGCGTGACGCATGAGGTGCTCGAGGAGCCGGAACTCGCGCGGCTGTAATTCTATACGCCGGCCATCTCGCGCCACCGTGCGGCCCACGAGGTCCATGTGGAGCCCCGCCACCTCCAAGGTCGTGACGGCGGCCTGGGCCTGACCGCGCCGTAACAGGGCCTCGATGCGGGCCATGAGCTCCGCGAACGAGTAGGGCTTGGTGAGGTAATCGTCGCCCCCCGCGCGCAGCCCGCGTACCCGGTCATCGACCTGGGCGAGCGCGCTCAGGATGAGGATGGGCGTCTTGTGGCCCTGGGCGCGCAACACCTGGATGATTGCCAGACCGTCGAGTCCGGGCAGCATGCGGTCGACGATGACGAGATCGAATGGCTCGCTGGTGGCGAGATAGAGTCCGTCCCGGCCGTCGGACGCGTGCTCGACATTGAAGCCCGCCTCATCGAGCCCCTTGACCAGGTAGGCCGCGGCCTGTTTATCGTCTTCGATCAGGAGGATACGCATGAAGGACGAGGATTAACAAATCGTAATGTCCCGTTCATGCTACGGAAAGGCCCGTCCCTGTCTAATACGCCTATTGTTTTAGCCTGAACTTCCGCGGGGAGGCATCGAGCCTCCCCTTTTTTTGCCCTACCTCTGGCCGAAGGGCACTGCCCGTCCCCCACGACCCACCCCGCAGGCGGGATGTCCCGGCGGCTGCAAAGCCTCTGCGGATCCGGTAAAGTGCCGGCTCGTGCCAAGACGGTCCCCGCGACCCATGTCTCGCCGCTATACCATCGCCGCCTCCGTCCTCGCGGCCGATCTGGCCCGCCTCGGCGAGGAGGTGGCGGAGGTGCTGCGCGCGGGCGCCGACTGGGTACACTTCGATGTCATGGACAACCACTATGTCCCGAACCTCACCTTCGGTCCCGCCGTGTGCCGGGCGCTGCGGCGCTACGGGATCGATGCCCCCATCGATGTCCATCTGATGGTCAAGCCGGTCGATCGGATCGTCCCCGAGTTCGCGGCGGCCG
>JBOIDT010000171.1:0-4044 GCA_050740755.1 Gammaproteobacteria bacterium | reverse complement strand
GTCCGAGTGTCCCGCACAGCAGTGCGGCGGCTGGGGATCCTGCTTCCGGACCCGTGAGCTTCCACCCGAAGCCAGTGCCGGTCGAATGGCATTCGTACATCTGGGGCATAGGCAAAATAAACGCCCTTTTTCATCAACAGGCACGGGGAGTTGCATCCGGGTCCTAAGAAGTCCTAAGGATAGGAAGTTCAACGCTGATTCGCAACAGCTACTGTAACATCGAAAGGCCAGCCGGTGATCCGCGGGCCTGCGCGGAGGCGGGAAGAGCCCGTTTGGGCCGATCCCGGCCGAGTTCTGGGTGGTCCGCGAAGGGTGCGGCATCGGTGCGGGCAGGCCGCAGCACATTCCAGGCGAAGAAGACCGCCAGGTTGAGACGACCTCTACGGCCCCGCGGCGGTGATGCCGCCGAGCGCGGTTAATTGAGGTCGCCATGGGTTGCCTCGACCGGTGGCGCGCCGCAGAGGATGAACAGGAACGATGGCGGAAAGGTGAAACGATGACGGCGTACGCCCGCATCTATTCCATCGTCGCAAAGATTCCCCGCGGCAAAGTTGCGACCTACGCTCAGATCGCGGCGCTCGCCGGTATCCCTCGGGGGGCGCGAAAGGTCGGCCGTGCGTTGCATGCGTTACCCGTGGGATCGGAGGTGCCCTGGCAGCGAGTCATCAACGCGAAGGCGGAGGTCAGCCGACGGAAGCGGTCGGAAGCTCACCTGCTGCAGCGCCAACTTCTGGAGCAAGAAGGAATTTGCTTTGACGAGCACGGTCGTTTAAATTTCAAACGGTTTCGCTGGCAACCCTGATTCCCGGCACGTCCAGCACATCGATGAAAAGGAAGGGGAGCGAACTAGCAGTCCGTCAAGATGATTCAAACAGGCACGTCACTCCGGCATGGATTGCCGGAATCCAGAGCACACGGACGTAGTCCTGCAGCCTGGACCCCGGCAATCCCCCGTATCAAGTACGGGGCAGGCTCTGCCGGGGTGACGAATCACTTCGATTTGACATGACTGGCTACTAGACTCGTCCGCCTTAGTGGCGGGTGAGCTGAGGATGCTCCCGGAAGAAACGAATCATTTCCTGCGTCGCGTCGGGGCCTTTTGGATCGGTGAACGAGCCGTTTACGCTCCCTCCTGACCAGGTATGGCCGGCGCCGTGCACCAGCCAATGCTCAACGATGGCTTGTCCCCCTGCGTCGTGATAAACGGTGCGCGTATAAGCATGGCCTTGGGCGACTTGGCCGCGCTGCACGGTGGCTCGATCGCTCACTCCGGCTGAAGTATCCGAGTTGGTATTTGCGCCGACGCCGCGCGATTGAGCGATCACCTGGTCGCCGTTGCAAGGGTGCACGGTGGTATCGCGATCGCCGTGAAACACGATGGTCGGCACATCGTACATGGTCGATTCGCCCGCGGCGCCTGTCCCCATTCGGCCATTCGCTGCACTGCTTTGCCGCATCGCGGCAAACGCGGAGGGCACGTCGCGTGCCGCCGCGTAGGCCAGTCCCGAATGTACTCCAATCGCCGCATAGACCTCGGGGTAGGTCATCCCCAGGGTCACTGCCATCGCCCCGCCGGCCGACAGCCCGGCCACGTAGACCCGCCGCGGATCGACAGAATGCGAGCTCATGATCTGCCGCGTCATGCCGGCAATGATGGAAGGTTCTCCCCGATCGCGCTGCTGATCACTTTGCTTGAACCAATTCCAGCATTTTGAAGGATTGGCGCTCTGCACCTGCGCGGGGTAAAGCACGAAGCACTGCTGTTCTTCGGCAACCTGATTCATACGCGTGCCCGCGGCGAAATCGTCGGGATTTTGCGTGCAGCCATGCAGCATCACGACCAACGGCAGCGCTTGTCCGCGATAGCCGCCGGGAATGTACAACTTGTAAGGACGGCTTCCTGCCTGGTTGGTATACGACCCCGTGATGAATTGCCCTCGAGGAATGCCGTCCGGCATCCGGCCGGGAATGATTTGCGGCTGAGGCGCTTCGGCAGGACGCGCCGCGTGCAACGGTTCTTCGTTCATGACGCGGAAGACGCCCTCGATCGGATCTCTCCCGGTCGAGGTAGCGGGTTCGGTTGCGACCGGCGCCAAGCGCTGGCCAGCAAGCATACGTTGGATGGCGGAGGTTGCTTCCTGGAGTCGACCCGCTTGCGTAAGCCGCAACACTTCGGGCATTCCGGCGATTAGCTTGTCGTTCATGTTCTTGAAATCTCCTCTCTGAAAATCAATGGATCCGACTGGCCAAGGCGGCTTTTATGGCCGGACTCGCTTGCAGCACCCCGAGGACGAAAATCGAGTCGATGGTGGCGCGCGCAAGTTCGACGGGCACATCATCGGCGATGCTTGCCAGTCCGAGCACGTGGATCTGAAGTTTTTGTCCGGCCGCGCGCACTTCCTCAAGGTCTTTTCGAGAGTAGCGTTGCAGCCCAAGCGCCATTGTTTTACGAGCCATTGCCTGCTTGACCACTTCGGCATGGGGCGCAAGTTGATTGCGGATCGACGTGCGGATGAAGTCGGTGCGGTTGGTATAAAAACCCTCCTGCACCAGCAAGTCGATCTGTCCCAGATCGACCACGCCCAGATTGATCGTGATCTTGGTTTCGCCGGCCTTCGGCCGTAAGGCATGCACGCTCATAAAGCCTCGCCATCTCTATACCATCTGCATGGATGGTATCCTCGCACAAGCGGGAGGACAATGTCAAGAGCTTGAGAGCCGTTTGGGCCGATCGCGGCCGAGCCCTGGGTGGCTGTCCGGGCTTCGGCGTGAAGACAGGCGAGGGCCGGATGTCCGGACGCGAGCCCACCGGTGCCGGTCGAGTGTCTCTATCCAGTCACCCGAGCGGGGTGAGATAGAGCGCGGTCTGCCCATCAGGACCGGGTCTTGGGAGCGAATACACACGAGGTTCTACACGAGGCGCTTTCCGGGCTGCGCCCCGTGACCGTCGCTGGCAACCATGGGGGAGGGCACGATCACGCAACCGCCGTTGCGTCCTCGCCGCGCCAAACAGGGCCATCCTTGGCCCTGCGCCTTCCGATGCGGGGCGTCGAAACCTTGTGTCGTTACTTCCCGCCTACCGCGGCCGGGTCATCGGCACCATGGCCTGCGAACCCGTGGTTGAGGGTGCCCGCTCGGTCGCCTCGCGCAGGACGGGCCGCCACGACCCTTACGTCGGCGCGAACTGCTCGCCGTACATCGTCTGGTAGAGCGGCTGGCCGTCCTGCCCAAATGCCGCGAGCGCGCCGAGGCGCATGAGCGCGGTCGCGATGGAGAATGGCTGACGAGTCATAGTGCGATGGCCTCTTCGACCGCGCGCCTGAAGCTCGGCGGGTCGATGGCCGGGAACCGGTAGAGATCCGGCTCGATCCGCGCGAAGTACTCCGCCAGGCGCCGTCGATCGACAAGGTTGCGGTCGAGCATCTCGCGCACGTCGGCGAGGTCCTGGCGGTGAGCGCGCTCGAGCTTCGCGAGCGCCTGCGCGTACACGTCGAAGTGATAGAAGGCGACTCGCCCCACCTGCGCGATGAAGATACCGCGGTCCTCCCACCCGGGCGGGACGGGGATGAAGTCCGCGGGACACGCCATCTCCACGTTGATCCGCAAGCGCTCTTTCAGGGAAGGGATGGCGCGTAGCAGCGCATCGTCCTCCGGCCGCATGACGAAGTCCACGTCGATCGTGGAGGCGCGCCACCCCATCAGCACCGCGGTGGTGCCGCCCACCAGATAGATGCGTACGTCCCCACCCGCCGCGCGCCCGAAGGCCTCCATGAGCCGGCGGATCCGTGACGCATCGGCTAACTCACGCACGCGGCCGCCCGCTCGAAGCTCACGAGGCGTCGTACCAGCGCGTTGTAGCGCCCGTGCGCCGAGTCGGGATCGGAGCGGGCGATCAGCTCGTAGAGGCAGCGCTCCGGATCCGCTTCCGTTCGCGGAACGCGCAGGCCAAGCTGCCGGAGCCGTGGCGCGCCGATCGAGACGAGCAGTGCTGCGACGCTCTGTCGATGCTGCCGCAGGTCGTCGAGTCCCGCCTCGATCAGGTCG
>JBOIDT010000170.1:0-4365 GCA_050740755.1 Gammaproteobacteria bacterium | reverse complement strand
GCGCCGCCCTCACCGCCACCGTGATCACCTACCGCCCGAAGAGCGCGATCCGCGACGTGGGCAAGGCCCTCGGCCTCGGGCTCGACGAAGTGGACCGGCTGGCCAAGAATGTCCACTGGTGGGACGGGAAGGGCATCGTCCCGTCCGTTATAAGACCGCCATAAAGGGGTCAGAGCCCTTTACTGATACGCTGTCGGCTGGTCGGTGCTGGGAGGAGTAATAGAGGGCTCTGACCCCTTTATCCCCTTTATCCCCTTTATCCCTCAACGTCGACGGATTGAAAATGCCATCTGCGCGCCGTACCGCGATCACGACCGGGTCCTTGAGCCCGAAGACGTCGGCCACCTGCTTGCGATATCGCAGCGCCGGATTGTCCGGATCGAGGAAGGCATCTGCCGAGGTGTCCTTACGCAGCTGCATGGCTGCGAACAGGCAAGCGACGATGAGGAGCGCACCGAGCGCGATCACGGCATGGCGCCAGCGCACCACTGCCGTCAGGAAGTTTTCGACATGGCCAGCGTTCATGACGTCTCCGGTCTGTTTCTTGTCGATCTCAGGCGGCGCGCGCAATGCGGGGCTTGCTCAGGAACTCGACGCACCAGCGCGCGACTTCCCCGTTCAGGATGGAGTGGTGGCCGAGGCCGCGCGTGCGCACGAGCGCGCCGGACTTCGCGGCCGCGAAGAGTTGTTCTGCGTGGGACACCGGCACGACTTCGTCGTCGTGGTCGTGCAGGACGAAGGTCGGGCACTCGAGCAGGCGCAGCGCTGCGACGGGCGAGAAACGGTCGCGATCGACGCGATGACTGTATTCGCCGAACAGTCGCTGGAAGGCGCGCTCGAGCACCGGCCTGCTCACTGCGAACAGCGCCTTCATCTTGTGCATCACCAGATCGAAGTGGGCGTAACCGCCCAGCAACACCAGGCGTTCGGGTCGCAGTACGCCGTCGCGAGCGGCAAGGAGCGCAGCAGCAGCACCCAGCGAATGGCCGATGACAGCGCTCACTGGACCGACTGCACCCACGACTGCGCCAATCGCCTGTGCGAACGCGATGGGATCGCTCACCTTGCCACCGGAGGCGCCATGCACGGGCGCATCGAATGCGACCACGCGAAAGCCGGCGCCGACCAACGGCTCGACGAACGGCGTCATCTGTGCTGCCAGTCCACCCCATCTGTGGACACAGAGCGCGATCGGCCCCTCGCCCCAGGCATAGACCTGCACGTCGCGGTCGTGCAGACGAACGGTCGATCGCGTCGCCGCAGCCAGCGTTGCGGATGCGGCGGCATCGAAGCGCCGTCGCGGCGGACGCCGCGCGAGCTGAAACAGGAGCAGCGCCGCCAACCCCGGCGACACGCGTTCCGCCGTGCGCAACATGGCGCGCGATCGCGTGTCTGCCGCGCCCGGTCCGACGCTTCGCGCCGGTGGGCCGGTGAACTCGGCCAGCTGAATCGGGACGGACCGGTCTGGCGGTGCTCATGAATAACTCCCCTTTTCCCCAAGAGGAGCGAGCCCGGCGACTGGCTCACGAAAACGAGCAGCTAGCGGCTCAGCAAGGGCATTGGACACCCACCGAATTTCGCCCCCTGACCGGGCACCCCACTGCCATTGGACACCCACCGACTTCGCCCCCCTTTGCCGGCGACCGGGGAGAGAAAAGGACTCTTTCCTTCTGGCTACTGGCTAGCTGCTCGGCAACGTTCGGCCCTGGGTCCCCTCCCCGCGAGCGGGGGAAGGGAGGGGCCAGGGAGGACGCGACCTTCAGCAACAGCCTCGACGTGGATCAGTTGCACTTGTCGGTCGGCCGGCACTGCACCTTGAACTCGTACAACTTGCAGCAGTTGGAAGCGCACTGGCCGCCGCGCGAACAAGCCTCACCGAGCGGACGCTCGGCGACGCAGCGATTGACGCCCACACCCGCAGTGCCTTTGTCGCAGAACTGACTGGCGGCGCAGTCGCCGTCCTCGTCGCACGCGTCCTGCGGCTTGCAAGATCCCACGTGACAGCGGTTCGACTGACATTGGCCGGCGCGCGTGCACGGCGTGTCGTTGGGCCGCCGGGCCACGCATTGATTGACACCGATGGTGACCGTGCCGGCATCGCAGTATTCGTTGCCCGAGCAATCGTCGTCGTCGTTGCATTCGTCCTGCGGCTTGCATGCGCCCAGATAGCAGCGGTCCGACAGACACTGTCCGGCGCGCGTGCAGGGAACATCGTTGGCGCGCTTGGGCGCACAGCGATTGGCGCCCACGGTCGCCGTACCCGTATCGCAGTATTGATTGTTCGAGCACTGTCCGTCCTGCGCGCACACGCAGACGCCTTTGTCGCACATGCCGCTGGCGCATTCGGGGTTGTTGATGCAGGCCTGGCCCATCGCCTTGGATCCTTCGACGATGCAGCGACCGAACGGCTTGGGCATGCACACGGCGGCCTCGCCGCGACACTGACGATCCGCGGTGCAGCTGTCGCCGATGGCTTTCAGCGCAACGCAGCGGTTCAGGCCCAGCACCGGCCGCTTGCAATACTGATTCGAGTCGCACTGCGAGTCCTGCTTGCAGTGCTCGAGCGTCTTGCCGACCGAGTAGCGCTGCGTGACGAGCCACAGGTAGACGGACTTCACGTCCTGCGGCTCGTCGCCCTCGTGGTCGCTGCACATCACGTACGACAGATGATTGTTGTTGGCGCTGCCGATGCCCGTGAAGCCGCTCAACTTCTCGCAATCCTGCTCGGGCGGATAGTTGCGATCCTGCGGATAGTCGTCGTCGAGCCCGAGCGAATGCCCGAACTCGTGCGCGACGGTGTCGGGAGGAATGCCGGTGTAGATCGCCTTGTAGATCTTGATGCCCGCCACCTCGATCGGCCGGTACATGTTGTTGGTGCGATCTTCGTTGTGATGGAGCTCGACCTCGAACACCACATCGTTCTGGCGCAGCAGCTCGAGATCGTCCTCGTCGACCTCGCCGGCGCGCCCGACGAAATTCGCGACGATCACCTTCATCTGAAAGCTGCCGTCAGGCCGGCTCCAGGTCTTGCTGACGACGTTGCGCCAGTAGTGCATGAGCCATTCCGTCGCTGGCTTGCTCTCGGTTTCTCCCAGGCTCTCGGGCAGGAACGTGTCGGGGACAGCGAGGAACAGTTTCTGCTCGCGATTGATGCGACACGAACGGTCGAACAGCGCGCCGCTCGAATCGCGCACGCGGACACGGCCGTTGGTGTTCTTGTCGCGACTCACGCCCGCGCAGAGCGTGCTGGTCAATGGCGTGCCGGACGCCTGCGTCGACAGCCGCTGCGCCAGATACATCGGGATGTGCAGTTTGTCTTTCTCGGTGCTGGGAAACTTGAAGTCGAGCACGGTCGTGGCGATCCACTTGCCGTCGTCGCGCTCGAGCATGTAGCCGTACCACTTGGGCGCGAGACCGAAGAAGGCGTAGATGCCGTTGACGAAGCGTGGCGGCAGATTGTTCGCGAACTGACGGTCGCGACTGGCCCGAGAATCCAGGATGCGGCCGATGGGGACGTGACCCGGCGCGGGCGTGCGATCGGCATCGCGTTTGCGATTGCACGCGATCACCCGCTCGTTGTAATCGCGCTTGCCGATGAAGCAACTCGACGACGGCGGTGCGCACCAGTTGCCGTCGCTGTACCCCTCGCGCTCCAGCTCGACGGCCTCGGTGCGATGCACCTGATCGATGGAACCCACATCGCACAGATTCGCGAATGCGGGAGTGACGCACGCAGCGGCCAGCGCAAGACCGAAGAGCGGCGTACGGAGAAAGCGCGAGACAGTCATAGACACTCCTTGGCGATGAGCCGCTCGCGGCGAGACGATCCGTAGACGCTGCGAGCACGACTGCAGTGTGGGCATAGGAATTTCAAACGCCCTTTTTCGACAATGGGGAAGAGTACGGATGGACCTGTGGGTTGTCAAGTACGCGAGGCATCGGTCCAGGATCGCGGATTTTTCGGGTGATTCATCGGTCCGAGGAGCCCGGATCCGGGGCGTTTTGGCCTCTCGCGCGAATGCAGACCAAAGGGGGTGTCGGCTCAGCGGAGTTGAACCGGATGGGAGGGGGTCGCGGCCGGGATCAGGCCATTTGGAGTCGGTCGAATGAGCGCGCGGGCGATCGCGGCGGTGCCCGGGCGGACACGCCTAAGTGGCTGAGGATCTTGGCGATAACGGTGAGGTCTTCGATGGCGGCCAGGATCGTCAAGGGGCCGCCGCACTGCGGACACCTGCCCGATGTCGATATCGAACACCCCGCTTGAGCAATCGGGCCCAGCTCAGGCGCACCGGCGCCGCGGCAGGGCAGGCGAATAACAGTAACTCGCCACCGACGCAAGAAAGGCCTACGGGCCTTTTTTGTTAG
>JBOIDT010000169.1:0-4415 GCA_050740755.1 Gammaproteobacteria bacterium | reverse complement strand
GAAGGCGGGGTCGCGCTGAAGGTCGGCCTAGAGGAGGACCGCGTACGTTTCCTCGTGGAAGACACGGGCATCGGCATCAGGCCCGAGCACCGCACCGAGATCTTCGCGGTCTTCCACCAGGTGCGCGACCCGAGGGCGGTGGTGGAAGGCACGGGACTCGGGCTCGCCATCAGCCGGCGGCTCGTCGAGCTCATGGGCGGCGAGCTCCGGGTCGCCAGCTCCCCGGGGGAGGGCAGCCGCTTCTGGTTCGACCTGGATCTGCCGCCCGCTTCGGTGCCGGTGCCGACTTCGGTGTCCGCGGAACGGGTGGTGATCGGCCTAGAAGGAGACCGGCGCCGGGTGTTGGTCGTGGACGATGAAGAGAACGGCCGGAACCTCTTGCGCGATCTGCTCGCCCCACTCGGCTTCGAGGTCCACGAGGCCCGAGACGGACACGAGGCCGTGCAGGCGGCGGCAGGCTTGAGACCCGATGCCATCCTCATGGACATCCGTATGCCTGGGCTCGACGGGCTGACGGCGACCCGCCACATCCGCGCCGGCGCGCAGGACACCGTGATCATCGCCGTCTCGGCCAGCGCCTTCGAGCAGAACCGCGCGCGCTGCCTCGAAGCGGGGGCCGACGATTTCCTGCCCAAACCGTTCCGCCAAGGGAGGTTGCTGGAGCTCTTGAGCCAGCATCTGGGGCTCACGCTGCGTTATCTGGGCGAGAACGAGCAGAGCCCGAGCCCGTTGAGCCAACCGCCGTCCGATCTCACGCTGCCGCCTGCCGAACAATTGCGTGTCCTTTTGGATCTGGCCCGGCGCGGCGACATCCAAAGCCTGTTGCGGCAGGCCAACGATCTGGAGGGCCTGGGCGAAGCCTATAAGCCCTTCGCGGGTCGGCTCCGCGACCTGGCCGAGGCGTATGAGATCAAAAAGATTCGCCACTGGCTGACGAGCCTGGACGGCACACCGTGAGTCCGACCTTGAGCAGGAAACCCTTAGTCCTCATCGTGGACGACAACCCGGCCAACCTCGCGGTGTTGGTCGAGCTCCTCACTCGCCAAGACCTCGAGGTCTCTATTGCCGAGGATCGTGAGCGCGCGCTCGAGCAGGCCGAGGATGTCCGACCCGATCTTATCCTGCTCGACGTGATGATGCCGGAGATGGATGGGTTTACCACCTGCCGCTTGCTCAAAGAGCGTATCGCCACCCGAGATATTCCCATTATCTTCATGACCGCGCTGACCGCCACGACCGATAAGGTCAAGGGCTTTGCGCTCGGCGCCGTCGATTACATCACCAAACCCTTCCAGCACGAAGAGGTGCTCGCGCGCGTCACCACCCACCTTACACTGCAACAACTCAAGCAGCAACACAAAGAAGACCAGGAACGGTTGGCTAACATCCTTGAATCGGCGATGGACGCGATCATCGCGGTCAACGAGGACGGTTGCGTCACCCTGTTCAACCGCGCCGCCGAGCGGGTGTTTCGATATGCGGCCGGCACGGCCATCGGCCAGCCCTGCAAACGATTCCTTTCGGAGCGCTTGTGCCAGGTGCTGACCGAGTACGTGAGCGGGGACGCAGCGGGACGGCCGCCGCAAGCGCCGATCTGGGTGCCCCAGGGTCACCAGGCCGTGCGCGCCGACGGCGAGGTCTTTCCCATCGAGGCCAGCCTGTCCCAGGCGGACGCGGGCGGCCAGGCGATCTACACGCTGGTCCTGCGTGACATCGAGGAGCGCAGGAAGGCCGAGGCCGAGATGGGGAAACTGCGCGGCTTGACGCAGTATCTGGAGGAAGAGCTGCGGGCCGCCCAGGAGGGCGAGGCGATCATCGGGACGACCGGGGGGCTGTCCGAGGTCATGAGCCAGGTGCGGCAGGTCGCCGGCACCGACCGCCACGGTCCTCGTCATCGGCGAGACCGGCCCCGGCAAAGAGCCTATCTCCCAGGCGATCCACCGGCTAAGCTCGCGCAAGGGCAAGCCCCTGGTCAAGCTCAACTGCGCCGCGCTTCCGGAGAACCTGATCGAGAGCGAGCTCTTCGGGCACGAGAAGGGGGCTTTTACCGGAGCCCTCGCGCGCAAGCCCGGCCGCTTCGAGCTGGCCGATGGGGGGACGCTGTTCCTCGACGAGATCGGCGAGCTGCCCCTGGATCTCCAGGCCAAGCTCTTGCGGGTCCTGCAAGAAGGGGAATTCGAGCACCTGGGCGGTACCCAGACCTTGAAGGTGGATGTGCGCATCATCGCGGCGACCCACCGTGATCTGGGCCGTTGCGCCCGGAAGGGTCAGTTCCGACCCGATCTCTACTATCGCCTGAATGTCTTTCCCATTACGCTGCCCCCGCTGCGCGAACGCAAGGACGACATCGCGCCCTTGGTCACGCACTTCGTGCACAAGTACGCCGCGAAATACGGCAAGACCATCGAATCGGTGCCGGAGCCGCAGCTCACGGCTCTCCAGAGCTATGCCTGGCCAGGCAATGTGCGCGAGTTGCAGCATGTCCTGGAGCGCGCCGTCATCCTCACCCACGGTAGCTGTCTCGCGCTCGGTAGCTGGTTCGAGGAGGCGCGCCCCGATGTACCCGCGTCCCCGCTAGGCACGCTGGAAGAGGTCGAACGCGCCCACATCGTCAAGGCGCTCGAGGCCGCGGATTGGCGCTCGAGCGGCAAGGACGGCGCGGCCGAGCTCCTCGGCCTCAAGTATACCACCCTCCAGTCCCGCATGCAGAAGCTGGGCATCACCCGCAACTGAAC
Source organism: Gammaproteobacteria bacterium (assembly GCA_050740755.1). Classification (GTDB taxonomy): domain Bacteria; phylum Pseudomonadota; class Gammaproteobacteria; order JACCXJ01; family JACCXJ01; genus JACCXJ01. The sequence continues at coordinate 1,680 of JBOIDT010000169.1, read as the reverse complement.
CCTACCGATATTTCGGTAGGCTACCGAAATATCGGTAGTGGAATCCGCTGCTGAGATCCTGGTGCTGGATCGATATCGATCTAAGCATCGCACGTAAAAACTCCTAAATACAAGCAGTTGTGCACAGCCGCCTGGTCCCGCACCGGACCTGGCACGCGCGCCGCACTACCCCAGGTACGATGCCCCGTAACGGGTAGCGTACACCGAAACCTGATGAACACATTTTTGAACTGAAGGAGACATCCCATGAAACAGCAACACTTCGTAAAGAAGACCGCGGCCCTCACGCTCGCCCTCGGCGCCCTCGCCGAGCCGGCCTGGGCCGTGACGAACATCACCCAGTGCCAGACCATTACCAAGCCGGGGAGCTACAAGCTCACCAAAAACCTGACGGCACCCGGGACGTGCCTCTCGATCAAGGCCAGCCAGGTCACCCTCGACCTCAACGGCTACACCCTCTCGGGCAACGGCAAGGGCGTTGGCGTGATCGACGCCAGCGGTCAAATCGGGGACCAAACCGAGATCACGGTGCGGAACGGCGCCATCATCGGGTTTAACTTCGGCGTCGGACTCGGCTCCACCCAGAACGCGGTGGTGGAGGGGCTGGAGGTGGGCCGCAACGCCGGGGGCATCTTCCTGCTCACGGGCCGGGCCGAGGCCAACACCGTCCATGACAACGCCGGTAAAGGGATCGAGGGGTTCGAGGGCATCACCGCCAAGAACAACCTGGTCCTGGACAACCAGGGCAACGGGATCTCGGGAGGCCCGGGCAGCATCCTCACGGACAACCTGGTGGCCGGCAACGGCAACGGGATCGCCGCCAGGGGCAACGCCCCGGCACCGTTTCCACGGGCAACGCCATCGTGCGTGGCAACGTGGCGGCGGACCATCAAGGTACGGGGATATCCGTGGCCTGTCCCGCACTCGTGATCGGAAATGCCGTGCAAGAAAACCTCACGGCCGATCTCGTCACATTCGGAAGTGGCTGCATCAAGAGCGGCAACCTGCCGTCTTCGTGAGTTTTATAAACCATAATCGTAATCCTACAGGAGACATCCCATGAAACAGCAACACTCCATCAAGAACACCGCGGCCCTCGTGCTCGCCCTCGGCGCCCTCGCCGAACCGGCCTTCGCCGTGACCAGCATCGACATCTGCCGCGACATCACCCAGCCCGGCTCCTACCGGCTCACCAGGAACTTGGTGGCGACCATCACCGGCGACTGTATCGTGATCGGGGCCTCCCACGTCACCCTGGACCTCGCCGGGCACCGCATACAGGGCCTCGGTACCGAGCAGGGAGGAGGCGCCGTAACAGTCCGAACAGCGGGGGAGGGGATCACCGTGCGGAACGGGGCGATCGCCGGCTTCGCTATCGGAGTCCGGCTCGCGGACAAAGCGGTGGTCGAGCGCCTCAACATCTTCGATACCGACCAGGCTATCCTAATCGGTGAGGGGCGGGTCCAGGGGAACACCATCGCCGCGAGCGGCGTTGCCGCGATCGAAACCTTCGGCCGCGCCATCGTCATTGGAAACACGATCCGCGAGAGTACTTTCGCGGGCATCCAGTCCAATAGCCTTGCTCCGACGGATCTTCCTTTGGCGAATATTCAGTAAGCCACTGGAAGCTAAGGAGAAGTTATAACATAGGGCGATAGGTGTAGTCATGTATATGCGTAT
>JBOIDT010000168.1:0-4434 GCA_050740755.1 Gammaproteobacteria bacterium | reverse complement strand
CCTGACCGGTCGGCCAAAGGTGCTCGGCCGGCAGGCGAGCACAAGATCCAACTGATTCTTCCAGGCCAGAAAAAGGGCACGAAAGCGTCTCTTGAAACGCAGGGCGCCTACACGGTGCTGCTCGGATACTCGGCTGAGTTCGGGGTCTTCGTCGCGTGGGAGGCGCCGCTCTACCAGCAGTTTGCCTATAGCCCCAATGTCCAGTGCCGTGAAGAACTCCTCCGCGAAGCGAGGGGCACGGGATGGGCCGTCGCGCCTCCTCGCCGCGCGGAAGAGGTCCGAGTAGCGTTCAGTGCGGGGAACCTTCCACACTTCCTTCGGACGAGCCGTGCTGTCGACGAGCGGGGTCCTAAGGGTCAGTGGCGTGAGGCGCACTTCCTGGCGCAGACCCCGAACGCGAAGGCGCCGCTTCCCGCAAGAGCCAAGGATCTGGAGGAGTACGTCGAGAAACAACGTGAACGGGTGGCGGCCACGCGTCTCGTGCGGGATGGGAAATTCAGCGCTCTCGTGAGGAAAGAGTACGACTACGCCTGTGCTGTTTGCACCTTGCAGCTCGAGATTACAGAGGGCGCGCACATCATCCCGGTGAGAGAGGAGGGTAGCTCCGACAAAGTCTGGAATGGGATTGCGCTCTGTCCCAACCATCACGAACTTTTCGACGGAACCGCCTTCGTCGTCAACCCCGAACTCCAGGTGCGAGTCGACCGGGCACGGGTCGACTACCTCAGGGAGAACGATCTGGCTCAGGGAATCGAGATCCTGACGGATTTCGACGGCGAGAGGATCCGCCCGCCGCGCTTCTGGGGATCGAACGCGGAGTACCGGGAGCGCATGATTCGCGCGCTCAGCCACGGGCTGCAGCAGCAGGTATCTCATAGCCCAGGCGCGCTACCCGGCGGCACCATGCCGGTCCAGGCCGCAGGGGTCGCGATGTAATCGCTCTTTACACCGGTGCTTGTATAACGCCAAGGCCCACAGGGGAAAATACCGGCGGTACAGCGTGTAGTCGAGGAGCGCAGTGCGGAAGAAGACGCCGGTCCAGTCCTGGGCCGGCCATTCTCCGTTCGAGTCTTGCGTGCAGACGAGGTGATCCACGCCTCGCTCGAGGGCGGACCAATCGGGCTCGTGGGCCTCGAGCAGCGTCGACAGGGCCCAGGCGGTCTGGATCACCTGGCTTTCGCTGTGCTCGACATATACGCCGGTGAGGCAGCCGCTGTGGTGCTCGCCCCAGCCGCCGTCCGGCCGTTGGCGGCAGAGGAGCCACCGGCAGGCCTTGCGGATGGCGGGATGGAACACCGGCGTTCCGGCGGCCAGGAGTCCCCGCACGCCGAACATCGTGCCGTAAATGAGATACACCCCCCAGGCGCCGGGCCAGGCGCCGTCGGGTCGCTGGCGAGCGGCCAACCAGCGTGCGGCGCGCTCGAGGGCGCGCGTGATGCGGCCGTCCAGGATCCCCGGGCAACGTTGCCGGAAGGCGGCCAGGGCGCTGATAGAGGACGAGGTGCACTCCACCCAGGAGCGGTCGGTCATCGAGTCGGCGAACATCTCCGCGGGGTTCAGCCATTCGAGGGTCCAGCGGGTGCCGCTCTGCTCATAGCTGCCGAAGCCCCCATCGGCGTTCTGGCAACGCAGGATGAACTCGACGCCCTCCCGGAGCGCTTCGCTGTCCCGTTCTACGCCCGGCGCGGCGAGCAATGCCAGGAGGGCCTCGGCCGTACAGTCGCTCACGGGCCAGCCGTGCCATACGCCCGCGAAACACCACCCGCCCCGCGGATCGATGCGGAAGTTTTCTTCGACGCCTGGAAACGTCCGGCGGATCTGTTGGGTCGTGAGGAACGACACGCCCCGCGCGATGGAGTCTCCGGTGCTCGCATGGGACTCTACCGCGGCCAGTGCCTGGAGTGCGAAGGCCGTGTCCCACGAGGCGCTGCGGGCCCCGGCGATCCGCGTGCCGTCCCGCCCGTCCTCCCAGATCCAACCCTCGAAACGCACCAGAGCCTGGCGTAAATCAGGGTCGTCGGGGTGATATATCCACAGCGCGATGAGGCTCAATAGCCCGCTGACCGGCGAGAGGGCGGTGTGATCGGTAGTGCGGAGCTCAAAGCGGATGTGCTCGCAGAGCCGCGCTACGATCTTCCGCCGCGCCGCGGCGCTGTGCCTTTGTTCCACGAGTAGAAAAAACGCGTAGAGGCAACGCAACGCGCGGCCGGGCCGCACGTATAGATCCCCGGCCCGCAGCGCCCCGCGGTGCTCGCGGAAACCGCCGTAACCGGCGGGATAGAGCTCGGCGCGCAACGCCTCGATCACCGGTGCACGTGGGACCTGATGGCGCGAGGCATAGATTACGGTCATCGCCAGGTAGATGAGCCGGGTGTGACAATAGAACCTTCCCGGATGGATCGGCAGCCGGCGCGGCAAGGCCCAGAGTTCCGGCAGGAGTGGGTGAAGGCCCTCCCATTCATAAAGGTTCAGCATCGCGAGCCAGAACTTACCCCAGCTCGGGATCCATAGGACCCCGCCTTCCGCCACGATGAAGCGCGCGGCGGGGACCAAGAGGGGATCGTCCCTGGAAAGCCCCAAGAGGCGCGCCGCGACGTATACGAGCGTCGTGACGAAGAGATAGGGCGGTGAATGGGCGTGGAGGCCCCAGAGGCCGGACCCGAGTCGCGTGCGCCGGAACTGGACGAGCAGCAGGTCTTTTCGCGCCGCGGGCATGGCGCTGCCGGTGATCCGGCACATGAGGACGTACTGGGCCGCGAGCATCGGGCCCCACACCACCTCCCCCTCCCATTCTCCGCTCGCGGACTGCCGCCGGAGGAGCGCGTCCACGGCACGCCGCAACGTCGAGTCCAGGACCAAGCCGTCCCTCATCGGGCCCACGCAAAGGGGATCACCCGCGTGTCCCGGCAGGCGAGAGTGCGCATCGTGCGGGTGCGTCGGCCGCCCGGCTGCGCCACATCGTGTAAATGGCACGGCGTGCCGCGACGGCCTCGTGGGCGCTGTCCAGCTTGTTCCACCTTACCATACCACATGCACCGGGTAAGCGGAACAGATAGGATCGGTGCTCACGAGCGCGGCTCCCTCACTGTTGGCTTGTGCCACGAGCAGCCGGTCAAATGGGTCTTTATGGGGCGTCGGGAGGCCATCAAGCGCCAGGACATGCGCTTGGGTAATCGGCAGCACGATCACGCCATTGGTGGTCTGCTGATGCGCGACAATCTCGGCGAGCGAGAGTCGCAAGCTCAGCTTCCCAAGCTGACGCTTGATCTGCATTTCCCATAAGCTGGTCACACTGAGGATCACCTCAGTCGTGGGGTCGGTAAGGAGCGCCAGCGCCGTGGGCGATAATTTGGTCGGATCGCTATCCCACCAAATGAACGTATGCGTGTCAAGTAATATTTTCACCTCGTGCCGGTCCAGAAGTCGTCGCTTAATGGGGTATTAAAATCGGCGCTGATCGTGATGCTGCCGGTGTGTAAGCCGGGCACACGGCGCGTGGTAACTGGCGCAACGGGAACCAACCGCGCCCGCGGCGTCGGTCCATCCATAAGGATCACCTCGGTACCGGCAGCCACCTGCGCGAGTAACTCCACCAAGCGCTGCTGGGCTTCGTGGACATCAATCGTTTTTGTCGTCATTGTTTGTCTTCTGCACGTTCCGCGAATTGTAGCCGAGGATCGTGGGGACGTAAAGGCGAGTCATGGGTGTAGCGATGCATGCGGGATGAAGCACGGCAGCATTTCCTTTGATTGGCAATGATGCATGCACCGCCGAACGATTAGGTTAAGTGGGGTGGGGACAAAAGCACCGTAACGGGTTGAACCCGATCAGATCGTTTGAAAGTACCAGCCCAAAAAAAAAGCCTTGATCACCCAGCTTCCACTGCAACCGGTAACCCCGCTAGAATGCGCCATGCGCCGTCATCCGGACAGCCCCTCCCGCCACGCCGGACCCATGCCTGCGGCGCGCGGTGACTGGAGCACCATCAGGAGCCCGCTGCCCTATCTCTGGGACTTCCGCGGCCGGGTCGCGCTGGCGCTCGGCTGCCTTTTCATCGCCAAGCTCGCCAATGTCGGCGTGCCGCTGGTCCTGAAGGAAATCGTCGACTCGCTGGACCAGACCAAGGCACCGCTGACGTTGCCGATCATTCTGCTCATCGGCTACGGCCCCTCTCCAGCACCCTGTTCGCCGAGCTGCGCGACATCGTCTTCGCCAAGGTGGCGCAGCGGTCGATCCGCAATGTCGCCCTCAAGGCCTTCCGCCACTTGCACTCCCTGAGCTTGCGGTTCCACCTGGAGCGGCAGGCCGGCGGCGTATCCCGCGACGTCGAACGCGGGACGCGCGGCATCGAGAGCCTGCTGCGCTTTGCCATCTTCAGCATCGTCCCGACGCTCTTCGAGATGGCGCTGGTCGGCGCTATCCTCATCAAGAAAT
>JBOIDT010000167.1:0-4506 GCA_050740755.1 Gammaproteobacteria bacterium | reverse complement strand
GTGGCCGGTGGGTCCGCGGTCGGGAGCGCGGAGGCTACAGCGCATGCCGCGAGCAGGACGGGGAGGATCCAGCGCATGGCAGCATGGTAGCCCACGGCCGACTTGCGCTGCAGTGGGCGGCGAGGACCAGCCATGGCCACCGTCACGCTCGAGGGCAACCACCCCACCCCGGTGACACGAACCGCCCGAGACGCTACCATCACGGCCGGCGATCGAAGGGAAAGGGACATGCGTCTGCGTGCGATATCCTGGTTCTTTTGGCTCGCGCTCGGCGCCAACGCCGCGCCCGCCCTCGAGGTGGAGCTGGCCTACATCGGCGATCCCGCCGACGCGGTCTACTCGGGGGTGTCCCAGGGTCTCGAGGAGGCGAACCTCCAGGGCCAGTTCCTCGGCCAGCGCTATCGCCTGACGAGCTTCGCGCCCGGAGAGCTCAATCGAGCCCCGTCGAGCCAGGCCGCCGTGCTCTTGGCGGCGCTCGAGGACAGCGATCTGGTCGCGCTCGGCGAGCGGGCGCCGGGGCGCGCGGTCTTTGACCTCGGCTCGGGATCTGACGCGCTCCGGGCCAGGTGTCTGCCGAACCTCCTGCATATCCTTCCCAGCACCCGGATGAAAGCCGATGCGCTCGCCCAATGGCGGCGCCTGCACCCCGAGTCCCGAGCCCAAGTGCAGGCCTGGCACCCGGAATTTACCAAATATGCCGCCGAGCAATTGAATCGGCGCTACCGCAAGGCACAGGGAAGAGACATGGACGACCGGGCCTGGGCCGGCTGGGCCGCGGTCAAGATGGTCGCCGACTCCGTGGCGCGCCTGGGTACGGCCGAGGCAGCGCCGCTGCTCGACTATCTCAAGACGGCCCTCGCCTTCGATGGCCAGAAAGGCGTTACCATGAGCTTCCGGAGAAACGGGCAGTTGCGCCAGATGCTCTTGCTCGTGGAGGATCGGCGCATCGTGGGCGAGGCCCCGGTCAAGGGGGTCGTGGACCCGACCGACCTGGACAGCCTGGGGCCCGTCGATTGTGCGGCATCGAGTGAGGGCTCGTGAAAAAACCGCCCTATTCATCGGCTTCCGTCTCTAGTACCGCTCTTGCCCGTATCGAGTGAGCCGAGACATGGGATAGAGCCGTGACCACGCAAAGGCTGTCGTTCGTGGCGATCGCTGCGCTGCTAGTTGACCAGTGGGGTTGCGCGGGCGCCCCGCCGCCGCGTCCCTCCGATGCGGTGCTGGCGCAAGTGGGCGCGGCGGGTGTGGTTGCCGTCGAGTTCGCGCCCGAGACGGACTACTCGCGCCCCGTACCGGGCAAGCCGCTGGCCGCCGTGGTCGGCATGACAGCCGGGTTCGGGGAGGGGCTGCGGAACGCCGCCTTGTGTCCCTTCGAATCTGCTTGCGGGTTCGCGCCGCTGGGGAGCGACGGCCGCCCTTTGTGTGGTCGTTTTATTCCTCTTACTCCTCCGTTTGGTCCGTCTTGTTGGATCGCGCTCTGGACGCCTTTTATGATGGGGGCGTGCGTGGTTGAGGGCGCGGACAAGGGAATCACGATCGCCGAGTGGATCGAGAGCTCGCGGGCCTTGAGCCGCGCCGCCGCCGCGCGGGAAGCGCAGGAGACGCTCCGCGATACCGTCATCGTGGCCGCGGGCGAGCGGCAAACCGCCCGCCCGGTGGTCTCGCTGCTCGAGGGCGGCCCACGCGGGGTGAAGGCGCCCTCGAGCTATCGTCCGCTCGCGGCCACGGGCCTCGACACCGTCCTCGAGGTCGGCGTGGTTGGTCTCGAGCTCGCGCGCGTGAGCCAGGGGGGGCCGTCATGGAGTTACGGCCCGGCTCCGTCCTGGAGGGAGGTGTTCAATCCCTCCCTCAACCTCATCGTGGAGGCGCAGGCGCGCCTCGTCCGCGTGGCCGACGACGCCGTGCTCTTCAGCCGCCCCTATCGATACCCGGGGGCGACTCGGTACACCTTCGTCGAGTGGGCGCGAGACGGCGCCGAGGCCTTCCGCGAGGCTCGCCACACGGCGCTGCAAAGGCTGGGAGAGGAGATCGCCTCGGATTTCTTCGGCCCGGCTCCGCTCCCCGCAAGCGCACCGGCGGAACCGCTTCCTCTGCCGCTGTCGGCGGAGTTCGGCACCGGGCCGGCTAAGTTCTTTCGCAAACTCCGAGGGGATATCTGGGGGGATAACGGGCATGAGAAATGAGTTCCTGCTGATCGCAGCCTTGGCAGCCGGTCCGGCGTGGGCCGAGCCGACCCACCGGGTGTTCGTCACCAACGAGCGCGGCGATTCGATCACCGTGATCGACAGCCGTACCCTCGAGGTCGAGGCCACCGTTCCGGTCGGCAAACGTCCGCGCGGGATCGGTCTTGCCCCCGACGGCACGGAGATCTACGTCGCCCTCGGGAAGGAAAACGCGATCGCCGTGCTCGATCCCAAGACCCTGAAGGTCCTGCGCAAGATCCCCTCGGGTGATGATCCGGAGGCCTTCGCCGTGCACCCGAACGGCCATATCTATGTTTCCAACGAGGATGCCGCCAAGGCCACGGTGTTGGACCCGAAAAGCGGCAAGGTCATCGCGGAGATCCCGGTCGGCCTGGAGCCCGAAGGCGTCGCCGTTTCACCCGATGGCAAGCAGGTGATCGTGACCAGCGAGTCCACCAACATGCTGCACGTCATCGCCGTACCCGAACATCGGGTCGTAGCCAACATCCTGGTCGGTGCCAGACCGCGCGCCGCGGTCTTCAATCAGGACGGCACCATCGCCTATGCGACATCGGAGATCAGCGGCGAGGTCAAGCGCGTGGACATGGTGAAACACCGGGTCCTGAACAAGGTGCCGCTGGGCGATGACAACATCAAGCCCAAGGACATTCTGGTGAGCCGGGATGGGACGACCCTGTATGTCGCGGGCGGCCGCGCCAACCAGGTGATGGTGCTGGACGAGAAGACCCTCGGCACCAAGGCCCGCATCCCCGTGGGCCAGCGCGTCTGGGGCCTGGCGATGTCCCACGACGGGTCTCGCATCTACACCACGGATGGGGCCAGCAACACCGTCTCCGTCATCGACACCGCGAACAACCAGGTGCTGGCCACCATCAAGGTCGGAGAGGCGCCATGGGGCGTCATCATCGACGATCGGTCCTAGCCCCCGGCTATGCATCACTCCGCAGGTTGCAAGTCGACCGGATCGGCGTCATCATGCCGCTGCGTTTGAGCGGGGGTATTGGTAACTGACAGCGAGGACAGACCCATGAAAATCAAGACGGCAATCGTGGCCGGGCTGTTGTGCGCCACCGGCGTCGCGGGGGCGGTCGATCCCCAGGAGGTCGTGGACCCCGCGGGGGCATTGGAGGGTGCCGCGAAGGATGCGGTGATCGAGAAAGCGACGGGGACCACGGGCCTGCCCGACGATGCATTGGATAAAGCCAAAGACACCAGGGAAGCGGTCGAGGGGGCCCAGGAGACCGCAGCGGATCCCGATGCGGCCATGGAGCGATTGAAGGGCCAAGCCACCGATACGGCGATCGAGAAAGCCAAAGGCGCGATTCCCACGCCGACAGTGCCGGAGGTGCCTTAGATTCCTGGTGCCTGGGGACGATCGTCCGAATAGTCAAAGTTACTCGCCGGTGCCGGGCCCGACCTTGCCCCAGAACACGCGGTAGGAGAATGCGGTGTAGGCGACGATGAAGGGCAGCACGACCAGCGCTACCGCGAGCACGGCCTTGAGCGACGAGGGGTGGGCAGCCGCTTCCCAGATCGTGAGCGTGTCCATCACCACGTAGGGAAACAAGCTGTAGGTCAGCCCAAGAAAGGCGAGCACGTAGATCGCGACGGCGCCGGCGAAGGGCGTCCATTGCGGCGCGTGTTCGCCGCGCTTGAGCCGCCCGCTGGCGCGCCATACCCCGATCCCAGCCACGAGGCTCGCCGCGGGCAGCAGCATCAGCGGGAGTGTGCGCGGGAAGTCGAACCATTTGTCACGCACCGTCTCGCTCACCGCGGGCGTGGCGAGGCTGACGAGCGCGACCCCGAGCGCCACCCACAAGAGGCCCCAGCGGGCCCAGCCGATCGCCTTGCTCTGCAACTCGCCTTCGGTTTTCATCAAAAGCCAGGTCGCGCCAAGCAGCACATAGCCGCCGCACAGCCCGCCCGCGACGAGCAGCGAGAACAGCAGGTAGCCGAAGCCCGATTCGAAGCCCGTGATGTAACGTCCCAGCATCAGCCCTTGGGCAAGGGAGGCGAGGAATGAGCCGAACCAGAACAACCAGTTCCACAGCTCCCGGTGCCAGCCCTCGGCCTTGATACGGAACTCGTACGCCGCACCGCGCAACAGCAAGCCGATCAGCATCGCCACCACCGGGAGGTAGAGCGCGCCCAGGATCATGCCATGTGCCTGCGGAAAGCCGACCAGCAGCAACCCGACGCCGAGCGCGAGCCAGGTTTCATTGGCGTCCCAGAACGGCCCGATCGAGGCCACCATCAAGTCCTGCTCGCGCTCGGTGGCCGCCGGCATCAGCATGCCGACGCC
>JBOIDT010000166.1:0-4506 GCA_050740755.1 Gammaproteobacteria bacterium | reverse complement strand
GGTTTCCACTTGGCCTCGAAGTAGTCCCACTGTGCTGTGCCCGGCCACCAGAGGCGCCGTGCCTCGATGCGCGCTTTGAGATCGGTAAAGCGCTCGAAGGGAACGCTCACCGTATACTCCACGTCCGGCGTAGAAGACAGGGTTTTAGTGAGTTGATGGCCCTGCGCTGGACATCACCACCGGTGGTATCCAGCCTTTAAGAAAAATACCTGGTTTCATGATCAGAAACGCTAGGAAGCGGTCTGCACTTCGCGGTATAATGTGTTTCCGAAAACAAACGCATCCCGAAGGAGACCGCTTCCCATGAAGTATAGCAAAGCCGAAGTCCACTGCAAGACCCATGGCGTCTCGTCACTGAAAAAGGCGCCCTTTCCTGGCGATCCGCGTGGATATTTATGCAACTGGAGGGTCTATCTGCGAGGGGGACCGGCAGCAGGCGTTCGAGGGCATTGCGACCGTCCCGTACCGTGGCGACTGGCTTCAGGGCGGCGGATAATGCGTGCTATGCCGCCAAAGAGCAAGGCCGCAACCGCGTGCACCTATACGAGCCCGATGACCACGAACTGGCTCAGCGTCACGGGGAGATGCAATGGGTGCCGCGCATCCAAGAGGCATTGGCCGAGAGCCGATTCACGCTGTTCTACCAGCCGATCATCCCGCTCGGAGAGACTGGCCGAGCGCACGGCGAGGTGCTGCTGCGTCTTCTGAACCATGACGGCGATCTCGTCCCCCCTCCGCGTTTATCCCGGCCGCGGAACGTTACAACCAGATGCAGGCCATCGACCGTTGGGTCATCCGCAGCGTTTTCGCGGCATTGCGTGACCCGGATACCGTCATGCCATCGGGCTCTGTCGCCATCAACCTGTCTGGCCAGTCCCTGAGCGACCGGCAGTTCCTGGAGTTCGTCGAGCAGCAGATAGAGGCCTGTGCGGTCGTTCTGGAACGGATCTGCTTCGAGATCACCGAGACGGCCGCGATCAGCAATCTCAGCTTGGCCAAGCGCTTTTTCTCGGCCCTCAAGCCGCGCGGGTGCCGTTTCGCCCTCGACGATTTTGGCAGCGGCCTGTCTTCGTTCGCCTATCTGAAGACATCTGAAGACGCTTCCGGTAGACTTCTTGAAGATCGACGGCGGTTTCGTGAAAGACATGGTGAGGGACCCCATCGATCATGCCATGGTCGAAGCGATCCATAGAATCGGTCATGTGATGGGTCTTGAAACCATCGCAGAGTCCGTCGAGGACGAACGGATCTTGGCGCGGCTCAAGGCAATCGGCGTGAACTACGTGCAGGGGTACGCCGTAGGGAGACCGAGACCGCTGAGAAAGCCGGCGCCGTAGCGGCGAGGATGTGGACGGGCGCATCGGTGCCTCCTATGCTTGAAATACGATCACTCGACATTCGGAGGGAGGGATGGCCGGATCACGCTCGGGTTTGCTGTTGGCACCTGCCTTACTCATGGCCGCGCTCCTCGCGTCCTCCTGCCTGTGGGCCCAAACGTCTGAGAAGCGTGCGGTCCCCTTACTGCCGTTTCCGGCCGACGACCCGAAGGCGTGGGTGTGCAAGACATCACCACCGCCCGCGACCGCGGAGGCGATCCGTGCTTGGTGCGCGGCTCATCCCGACCGTGGTCGGCCGGCCCGGCTCGGCATGGCACCCGCGACGGTCTCGGATCTCCGCGCCAAGAACCGCTACGACAATGCCCTGCGGGGCTTCCTGCGCGACCGGGCTTATCGCAAGCTCGGCTGGATCTCGGATCGGTCGTGGCGCTTGACCGGCCCCTACGTCGGTCCTTTCGGGGACGGGATGAGCTATGGCGTCCACCCGGCCGTGCGTGTGTGGTATTCGCCGGAGATCGCCGACTGGTTGTGCGCCGGACGCCGCCCGGAGGGCCATTTGCCGGACGGGGCGATGATCATCAAGGAGATGGCCCCCATCGATCCGAACGTGCTCAGGATCGACCAGACCGCATCCTGTATGGTCATCGAAGAGACCCCCGATACCATCGAGCCGAGCTCTTGGACGGTCATGGTACGCGCCCCTGCCGTCAGCCACGACGGTTGGTACTGGGCCAACCCGACGGGCGAGGGCCACGGCAACCCGCCCATCCTCACCGAGAGTGCCGTCACCGATCCCGGCTTCTTCGGCCCGGACCCAGAGCATCCGAAGAACAACCCGCGCTGGTATCCGACCGGGGACCTGTTCCAGGACCCCAAGACCCCCGGCTCGAAGCTCGCCGATATCGTCACGCCCTATAGCGAGTTCGGCGCCTATTGCCTCAACTGCCACGCCTCGGCCGAGCGCATGCACACCTTCGCCTCGCTCGACAACGTACTGACGGCGGGCATGTTGTACCGCCACTTCGCCGCGCCCGCGGCGCCCAAAGCCCCCTTCGATGATTTTTCCGGCGCCGAGCACGGGCAGGGCGACAACGATGAGGTCGAGCGCGCGGCGCTCGCCGATGCACAACGAGCGGCGTGGGCCTTTACCCCGGCGCTCGCGTCCCCCGCCCCCGGTTTCGCGGAGTTTTACGGCAGCTTGGGGCCGACGCGATTCGGAGATGCCTTCGCCTACCGTCTCCCGGCCGAGACCTTCGACCACCAGGTCTCTGCGCCGCGGGGCGCGGGGCCGTTCCTGACGTCGGATCAATGCATCGGCTGCCACGACGCCACGGTCTCCAACGACTCGACACCGAACATGTTGATCAAGGACCCGGAATCGGGAAACGCGATCAATGTCTCGCCCTACGCCGAATGGCGCGCATCGCCCATGGGTCTCGCCGGCCGCGACCCGATCTTCTACTCGCAACTCGAGAGTGAGACCAATCACCTCCCCATGCATGCCGAGTGCATCGAAAACACCTGCCTGCATTGCCACGGGGTGATGGGCGAGCGCCAGCTCGCGATCGACACCGTGACGCCCGATCCCGCCTGCAAGGACCTGTTCGCGATCGCGCCGCCGTCCGAGGTCCCCTTCGGCGACCCGATGCGCCTGTCCGCGCTCACCCGATACCAGGGCCCGCAGGCGAAGTACGGCAATCTGGGCCGCGATGGGATCTCCTGCACCGTCTGCCACCACGTGGACAAGACCGCCCTCGGTAGCGAGGCGAGCTTCACCGGCAATTGGGTCGCGGGACCCGCCGATGAGATCTACGGCCCCTACGAGAAGGTCATCGACAAACCCATGGGGCATGCGCTCGGGTTGACGCCGAAGCTCGGCGAGCAGGTCCAGGACTCCGATCTATGCGGCACCTGCCACAACATCCTCCTGCCGGTCTTCAACAACGATGGAACGCGCCACACCCTCACGGCCCCGAACGGGCAGCGGGTCACGAGCACCTACGAGCAGACCACGCACCTGGAATGGCGCAACAGTGACTTCGCGCGCGGCGCGACCTTCCAGTCCTGCCAGGACTGCCACATGCCGACGCACTATAAAAAACCGGGTGACCTCGCCGGCACCAAGATCGCCAATATCGAGTCCAGCGCCTTCGCACCGGCCACCGGCCGGCTGCCCGATATGGACATCGAATTGACCCCACGCGAGCACTACGCACGGCACGCCCTGCACGGGCTCAATCTGTTCGTCAACGAGATGTTCCAGCAGTTTCCCCTCTTGCTCGGGATCCGCCAGATCGATTACATGGGCGCCACCACGACCCAACCCGCGCTCATCACCGCCGCCGAATCGATGGAGCGGATGGCAAAAGAGGAGACCGCGGCGATCGCGATCCGTGATGTCGAGATAGAGCCGCGGAGCGCTCGGGTGGAGGCGCGCGTCGAGATCACCAACAAGACGGGGCACTACCTGCCCTCCGGGGTCGGCTTCCGGCGGCTTTTCATCGAGCTCACCGTGACCGACCGGGACGGCGGGCTCCTGTGGGCCTCCGGCCGCAGCAACGCCCTCGGCGTGATCCTCAAAGGTATCACGGATCGCCCGCTCGCGACCGAATACGGTACCGGACAGACGGGTTTTCAGCCCCACTACCAGCGCATCACGCGCGGCGACCAGGTGCAGATCTACCAGGAGCTGATCAGGGACTCGGGGGGCCGGCTCACCACGGCCTTCATGCGGCGTGTCAAGCCCGTCAAGGACAATCGGCTACGGCCCAAGGGCTTCGACCCCCAGGTGTTTCTGCGCGATCCCTCGCCCTTCATCCAGATCCTCGGGGAGATCGATGGTGCCGAGAGGAGCGATTCGCACTATTATGATCCCAAATTGACCGGGTCGGACGAGATCACCTACGCCTTCACCCTCGCGCCCGGGGAGGCCGGGCGCATCGCGCGCATCCAGGCCCGGCTGTACAGCCAGAGCATCCCGCCCTATTATTTGCAGCAGCGTTTCGCGGACGCCTCCGTCGGGCCGGCCGCACAGGACCAGATCCGGCGGCTCTATTACCTCACGAGCCACCTGAACGCGGGTAGAGAGACGCGCATCGCGGGATGGAAGGTGGAGATCGCTCGCGCCGATTATTTCACAAACTCGCAGGCAACGCCCGGCACCTAGTAG
>JBOIDT010000165.1:0-4709 GCA_050740755.1 Gammaproteobacteria bacterium | reverse complement strand
CGTGCGCCAGCATCGACTTGCCGGTCCCGGTCTCGCCCATGAGGAGTACGGTGGCCGGGCGGCACGCGACTTTTCGGACCAGATCCAGGACGGCACCCATCTCGGGGCTGCCCCAGATGATCTCGGGGGCGCAGTCGGCCCCGCCGACCACGGTGGCATGACGGCCGGCGATCTCTTCGTTGACGCTCAGGATGTCTCTCACAAGGTTGTCCATCGTTCCTCCATCGCCGCCCGCACTCGCTGTGAGCCGGAGGTCCGGCGCTTGGTGGATAGCCTAGAGACCCACGGCCGGCGCGACTGTGAAGGAATTCACAGAACGGCTGTGAATTCTGCCCCTCGCCGTCGGGAAAGCGCGCATATTTGTTGCAATGCGCGTTTCGTATATCCTTCCAGGGCCATCCTCGCCACCAAAGACCCCGAACTTGACATTGATTCCACGAGCCTCCTTGCGCTATCTGGGCTCCCTGGCCGTGGGCCTCGTCTGGGCCGCGGCCTTCGGTCAGGAAGCGCCGACGGGCGCGTTCGATTTCGCCGTGATCGAGCGCATCGCGCAAGGGCTTGCCTCACAGCCCCACGCCCCGGACCAGGGTGGACTGCCGGAGGACCTCGCGGGGCTCGGCTATGAACAGTACCGTGACATCCGTTACCGGCCCGAGCACGGCCTGTGGGGCGTCGAGGGGCTCCCGTTCCGCCTGCAGTTCTTCCATCGCGGATTTTTATACAGGGACCGCGTGCAGGTCCACATCGTCGATGCGGGAAAGGTGCAGACTGTCCCGTTCTCGGCCAAGCACTTCGACTACGGCGGCATGGTCTTCCCCGACCGGCCGGCCGATCTGGGATTCGCCGGCATACGGGTCTTTTATCCCCTGCACCGGGACGGGCATTACGACGAGATCGCCTCGTTCCACGGGGCCAGTTACTTCCGCGGCATCGGGACGGGGCAGAGCTACGGACTCTCGGCCCGTGGACTGGCCATCGATACCGGCTTGCCGAAGGCCGAGGAGTTTCCCCTATTCAAGGCGTTCTGGATCGAGAAACCGGTGGCCGGCGCTACGGCCTTGACGGTCTACGGGCTCATGGACAGCCCGAGCGTCGCGGGTGCCTATCGCTTCGTTCTGCACCCTGGGCGCCACCTGGTGGTCGAGGTCAAGTGCCACCTGTACCTGCGTCAGGCCGTCGAGCGCCTGGGTGTCGCTCCCCTCACCAGCATGTTCTTCCACGGCGAGAACACCGATCGCTTCGTCGATGACTACCGCCCCGAGGTCCATGATTCCGATGGCCTGTTGCTCTCGACCGGCCACGGGGAGCGGGTGTGGCGGCCCCTGCAGAACCCGTTGCGACTGGCCGTGAGCGTCTTCGAGGGCCGGGACATCCGCGGCTACGGCCTCATGCAGCGCGACCGGGAATACGATCACTACCAGGACCTCGAGGCCGCCTACCACCTGCGTCCCAGTGCCTGGGTCGAACCCACCGGTACCTGGGGTCCGGGATCGGTGTATCTCATCGAGATCCCGAGCGATGCAGACAAGTATGACAACATCGTGGCCTTCTGGGTCCCGGAGCGCGCCACCGCCGCGGGCCAGGACTGGACGTTCGAGTACCGGCTGCATTTCACGCTCGACGACCCCGGCCAAGGCCAATCGGGAAGCACGGTGGCGACCCGTGTCGGGGCCGGCGGCCCCGATGCGAAGGCGAGCGCGCAACGAAGGTTCGTGGTGGATTTCGCGAGCGACGCCCTGTCCGCGATCGGTTCGGAGGCGCCGGTGGAAGCGCTGGTCACCGCCTCCGCCGGGGAGCCCGGACGCGTCACAGTGCAGAAGAACCCCGTGACCGCGGACTGGCGGGTGGTCTTCGACTATGCGCCGGCAGCCGCCCCCGATCCGGTGAACCTGCGAGCATTCTTGAGGCTCGGGGCCGAGGTCTTGACCGAGACCTGGACCTATCAGTTGCCCACACCGTGATGAGCGATCCGATGGCCCTGGACGTCAGGGAGACCGGGGAGCCGGCGGCGCGCCCCCATACTCTCCCCGATCCTGCGGCAGACGCGCACAGGCGCGTCGTGGCCTATCTTCGACAGCTCGCTCACGGAGACGCCGCGGAGCGTGAGGCGCTCGCCGCAGAGAGCGTGGAGCGCGCGCGCCTGCGGGCGCGCCAGGCCGATGAGCTCGGGCGCCGTGCCATCGAGGAGGCGCGCCGGCGCCACGACGCCTGGCTCACGCGCGTGTTCGGGTTGCCGAAAAACCCGAGCCCCCAGCAACTCGGCCGGGCGCGTGCGGTAGTTCTGGCCGAGGCCGGCGAAGGGCGCGGTCCGACGGGCGCGAGCGAGGCCCTGTGGAGCGCCCGCGAGCGATCCTTCGCGCAGGCGACGCCGCAGGAGGCGCCCATGGAGGTGCCGGAGCAGGACCTCGGTATCGGGTCGGGGCCGGCAAGCGGGGGCGGTGCGTCGATGGGTCCCGGCGCCGTCGGTGCTACCCGGCCGGTGCTGCGGCGGGCGCTGTATTTCATGCTGGTGGGGATGACCACCCTGATGGCGGTGGGCCTGCTCACGAGCGTGTTTCAGAAGGATGGGATCACGCCGCTCGAGCTGCTCTTGCTGGTCCTCTACACGCTATTGATCGTGTGGGTCAGCGCCGCGTTCTGGACCGCCGGCATCGGCCTCGCCGTGTTGCTTCGTGGGGGCGACCCCAAGTCCATCGATTCGGCCAGGCGAACGGCCAGGCCGCCCTCCGAGTGGGACCCGGGGCTGCGAACGGCGCTCGTCATGCCCGCCTACAACGAGGACCCGATGCGCGTCTTTGCCGGGATCCGGGCCATGTACGAAGCCTTGCGCGAGACCGGGCTCTTGCAATACTTCGAGTTCTTCGTGTTGAGCGACACGCGCGACCCCGATACCTGGGTCGAAGAGGAGGTCCTGTGGTACCAGACGACCCGCGATCTGAATGCCCACGGGCGGGTCTTCTACCGCAATCGCGAGGACAACACCGCCAAGAAGGCCGGCAATATCGCGGAATTCGTCCGCCGTTGGGGCGGGCGTTATCGCTATATGGTGGTCCTGGACGCCGACAGCCTGATGGACGCAGAGACCGTGATCAGGATGGTGGGTCTCATGGAGGCCAACGAGCGCGTGGCCCTGGTACAGTCGCCGCCGCTCCCCATCCACCGCGAATCGCTGTTCGCCCGCATCCTCCAGTTCGCGGCCAGCCTTTACGGCCCGATGTTCAGCCACGGCCTGGCCTTTTGGCAGATGGCCGACGGTAACTCCTGGGGCCACAACGCCATCATCCGCGTTTTGGCCTTCGCCCGGCATTGCGGTCTGCCGCGCCTGCCGGGGCGCGAGCCGTTCGGCGGCGAGGTCCTGAGTCACGACTTCATCGAGGCCGCGCTCCTCCGTCGCGCCGGCTACGAGCTGTGGCTCGCACCGGATCTCTCTGGTAGCTTCGAGGAACTGCCTCCGACCCTCATCGACTACGCCAAGCGCGATCGGCGCTGGTGCCAGGGCAACCTCCAGCACCTGCGGCTCGTGTTCGCGCGCGGCTTCAAGGCCATGAGCCGCTTGCACCTCGGGATGGGATTGATGTCCTACCTGTCCTCGCCACTCTGGTGCCTGTTCCTCTTGATCACCGGGGTCGAGGCCTATGTGCAGGCGCAGACCGAGCCGGTCTATTTCTTCGCCGACAACCTGTCCCCGGTGTGGCCGGAGTCCTATGCCGTCGAGATGACCACGGTCATGGCCGTCACCCTGGCGATGCTGTTTCTCCCCAAGCTGTTCGGGCTCTTGCTCGCGTGGGGGCGCCCGGCGCTGACGCGCGCGTATGGGGGCTACACCAGGCTCGGCATCGGGGTGCTGCTGGAAACGCTGTTCTCGTCCCTGACCGCCCCCATCCTCATGCTCTATCAGAGCAAGTTCGTGCTCGCGATCCTGCTGAGACGCAGCATCGGCTGGCCGGCCCAGCAACGCGGGGACCGCGCGCTGGGCCTTCGGGATGCGGCCCGCGCCCATGGCGGCCAGACGTGCCTTGGGATCGTGGCGGGTGTCGTGAGTTACCTGTGGATCCCGGAGTTCTTCTGGTGGTTGACCCCGGTCCTGGCGGGTCTCTGGCTCTCGATACCCTTGTCGATGTATTCGAGCCGCGTGGCGGTGGGCCGCTGGGCCTTGGAGCGTGGGTTGTTCCTGACGCCGGTCGAGAGCCACCCGCCGGCGGTATCGGCGCGTGTACTCCGACACATCGGCGCCCTGGCCCCCGCCGGGGCGGGTCGCCCGGGCACCAAACGCGTGCTCATCGAGCCCGCGGTCAATGCCTTGCACATGGCGCTGCTCCCCGAGCGGCGGCTCGGCAAGCGCCAGCGCTATCACCTGCGCATGCTGATCTACCAGCTCTTGGAAGACGGTCCCGAGAGCCTCACGCCCGATGAGAAACGCTGGCTCATCTCCGACCCGGAGACGCTGTGCCTGCTCCATACCCTGACCTGGAGCGAGGAACCGATGGATGCGGCGACGGAGACACCCGTGCTCGCCGCGGCCTGAACGCGCCCTTCTGTCACTGCGCCGGGGGACGATGATGCAGGGGCAGGCCTTGTGCCTGCCCCAGATGATGTAGGGGCAGCATGCCCCCAAAGGGCGACCACGGGGGTCGCACCTACGCAGACATTACAGGTTTTTCACAAGGGGGCCTTCAAGAAAGGAGGAATTATGCGTCGGGCCCGTCAGT
>JBOIDT010000164.1:0-4720 GCA_050740755.1 Gammaproteobacteria bacterium | reverse complement strand
CCGTCAGTGGACCTTGCCCGTCAGTTGATCTTGCCCGTCAGTTGATCTTGGTGTAGGTCAGGGTCTCGGGGGACTCGAAGACGTCGTCGAAGTCGCCATCCAGGTTGATGTCTTCCTTGAGGGTCAACTTGTCGCCAACCACCGTGTACTGGATCGCATACTCGTTCTTCGTCGACTTCATCCCGATACTGCCCCAGGTTTTGGTGCCGTCGTTGTACTCGGCCTCGCCGAAGGAATCGGCGGTCCACTCCATATAGTCCGGCGCGAAGGAGGCACTGCCGGTCTCCCGCGCGGTCTCGGTCCAATCGTAGACGGTGGCGTTGTCCGATCCTACGAGCTTCTTGTACCATGCATAGGTATAGTCATTGTCCGAGAAAGTCACCTTGCCCTTTATTTTCAATGTGCCCGCGCCCTCGGTCTTGTCGGGAAATTCGGCTTCCCACACGCCATTGACCTTAAAGGCGTCGGCGCCCGACGCACTCGTACCGCCACCTTCGCCACAGGCCGCCAAGCCCAGGGCCACGCCGCCCACAAACGCCCACCGAATGTAGATCCTCATTATTCCTCCTGTGCTGAACTGGTTAACTGTCTCGCGGCGTGTAAGATAGCACACATTAGCGGCAATCTGAATCGACTCACCGGCGCTCTTCTTCCCTTGCCTCGCACACCCGGAGTTGCGCAACACGTCATGAGTCGGGGCCCGGAATATCCCGCTCGTTATTGATATCGATCTCGGTCGATGGGTGGCCGATGACATGCCTCAAAGTTTGTAGCGTGAAATAACACAGATCCCAGACGACAAAAACCCTCGCAGCCAAAGCCACGATTTTTGAATTATTTCATAATCAGGGGCGCTGCGTCAATCGAATCATGAAAGTTTGTCCTTGAAGATCGCGATGTCGGCGTTCGCGCGCAGGCCGGCCATGAAATCCTGCCAGTCGGCGTCGCTCGCGGCGCGCTGCAGGCGCTCCCGCGTGTCCTGCCGCTCCTTGTCGGTCAGCTTACCCGGATCCCCATCCGTCACGCCGAGCACGGCGATTAGAGCATAGTCTCCGCCACCCAACGCCACGCCACCGTAGCTCGGGCCGGTCCCCGCCGGGCGCGGCAGGCGAAAGGCGCTGTGCACGACCGTGGGATCCACCTGATCCGTTCGGCGACCGAGATCGGGCACGTCTTTCCATTCGAGCTTCTCGGCGGCCGCCAGCTTGGCGCGGTCTTCGCCGTCCTGGAGCCGCTTGAGCAGGGCCTTACCGCGTTCCTCCGTCATGGCCTTGGCCTTCTCGGACTGGATGGTGGAGACGATCTCCGAGCGCACCTCGTCGAGCTTCCGCCTCTCGGTCGGCCGGTGCTCCTTGACGCGCAATACGACGGCGCGGTCATCCCCAAGCTCCAATACCTCACTGTTGCCGTGTTCCTCCAGGAGATCCGGACTGAAGGCCGCGTCTACCACCTTTTCCTGCCCGGCGATCCCCGCGCCCCCGGTGCGCGGAAAGAAATCGCTCTCTTGTACAGACAACCCGAGCTGTTTGGCGGCGACCTCCAGGGTATCCGGGTTTTCGAAGGTGAGCGTCGCGAGCTGTTCGGCCTGATCGAAGAACTGGCGCTCCGCCTGCTCGCGCCGATAGGCCTTTTCTACGTCGGCGCGGGCCTCGTCGAAACCCTTGGTGCTGCCGGCGTTGATCTCCTCCAGGCGGATGATGTGATAGCCGAAGCGACTGCGCACCGGTTCGGAAAGCTCACCCGGCGTCATCTCGAATACGGTCTTGTCGAAGGCCGGGTCCATGACCCCCTGGCCGAAGAACCCGAGATCGCCACCCTGGGCCTTAGACCCGAGGTCTTCCGAACGCTCCCTCGCGAGCGTCTCGAAGGATTGGCCGCTCTTGGCCTGGCCCAGGATCTCCATTACCCGCGTGCGCGCCGCCGCCTCGTCGCTCGCCGACGCGCCTTTGGCGAGCTGAATCAAGATATGCCGGGCCCTGCGCTGTTCGGGGACGGTGAAATTCGCCGCATGAGCATCGTAATAGGCCTTGACGGCGTCCTCGTTGACCGCGACTTCCTTGGCCATGTCCGCGAGCGACAGCGAGAGGTAGAGGATCTTGACCAAGTCCGGGCTCATATACCGATCCCGGTGTTTCTCATAATAGGCGAGAACGTCCTCATCCTTGATCTGGAGCGCCGCCTCTACCGGCTCGGCCGACAGGTTGATATAGGCGATCGCGCGTTTCTCTGCCTCGCCGGCAGCCATCCAATCCGCGTCTTTCTTGCTCACGAACGCGGTGTCCGCCACGGCCTGTCGAAGCTGCTCGATCAAGAGATCGCGCCGTACTTTTTCTTCGAATACCGCCGGGGTCATGCCGTTGACCTCGATCTGACGCTCGTAGAGGTCACGGGCGAACCTGCCGTCGCGCTGAAAGGCGGGCAAGGACTGGATCGTCTTGCTGACCTGCCGGTCGCCGACGCGCATCCCGACCTGGGCGGCGGTCTGCTGTTCCAGGAGCGCCGCGACCATCTGGTTCAGCGACTGCTCTTTCAGACGATCTTCATTGAAGGCCGCGGGGATCTGCCCGCCGAATAGCGACTGCAGTTGCTGGCGATAACGCTGGTAGCCCTGCTGAAACTCCTTGAGCTCCAGTTCGTCGCCGTTCACTTCCGCGACGATCACCCGGGATGCGGCGCTGAAGTATTCGTTGACGCCCACGAGCGCGAACGGGATGCAGATGAGGATGACGATGATCCCGGCCATAAGCCCATGGACGTGATCGCGGAGGCTCTGTAGCATTGGGTGTGGCGGGTCGGCGGTAGGGGAGATCAGTCGACCATGAGGGCTTGGACGCGGGACCGCGTGGCGGCGGTGAGGGGATGGCGGAGTGGACGGGACTCGAACCCGCGACCCCCGGCGTGACAGGCCGGTATTCTAACCAACTGAACTACCACTCCGCTGTTCACGAAGCCGTTTACATCAGCGGTTTACATCTGTTTACATCAAGGGGGCAATGGTGGGTGCTGAGGGGTTCGAACCCCCGACCTTCGCCTTGTAAGGGCGACGCTCTCCCAACTGAGCTAAGCACCCCAAGGCCTACCCGCAGCCCGGGCTAGTTTACGGCATTGCGCAACGCCTTACCAGGTTTGAAGGCCGGGAGATTGGAGGCCGGGATCGAGATGATGTCGCCGGTCCTCGGGTTACGCCCCGAGCGCGCCGCCCGTTTGCGCACCGTGAAGGTGCCGAACCCGGCGAGCATGACCTCATCGTCGCCCTTGAGCGCGCCGGCGATGACATCCACCAGTGCGTCGACTGCCCTGCCGGCATCCACCTTCGTGAGATTTGCCGATCCGGCCACGGCGTCGATCAACTCCGCTTTATTCATCGTGTTGGCTCCCCGAGAGTGTCAACTGACGGATTTATGTTTAGACCCCATCCCATAAGGAGAGATAGCGCGGCCCAAGGCAGGCATCCCTGCGGGACGACGAGCAGCGCGGCGAGCCTTTATACCGAAAGGCCCACCGCCCGTCAAGCAAACCGCGGAGAGCCGCGGATGCCGCCGTGTCGGCCAGCGGTGCCGGTGATGGTCTCGATGCGCCACGCGTCGCCACTTTCGGACAATGATAAACCAGAAGATCCAGTGGCGCGGTCAGTGACGCCGGATCTGGTCGGTTTCAGGCTCGGCCGGTGGCGCCTCCGGGGGGACCAGGGCGTCGCGGGGTTCTACTGCCGGCTTGGTCGCCGGCTCCGGCACGCGCTGTAAGGCCAAGGCCAATACCTCCTCGATCCAGGTGACCGGTCGAATATCGAGATGCTGCCGGATGTTCTTGGGGATCTCGGCCAGCTCGCGCTCATTCTCCGCGGGGATCAACACGGTTTTGATGCCCCCGCGCAGCGCGGCCAGGAGTTTTTCCTTGAGCCCCCCGATGGGCAGGATCTCGCCCCTGAGGGTGATCTCGCCCGTCATCGCCACGCTCGATCGCACCCGGATCCCGCTCAGCGCCGATACCAGCGCCGTGCACATCGCCACCCCGGCACTCGGGCCGTCCTTGGGCGTCGCCCCCTCGGGGACATGGAAATGCACGTCATACCTGCGGTAGAAAGCCGGATCGATGCCGAGGCTCCTGGCGCGGCTCCGTACCACGGTCATCGCGGCCTTGATGGATTCCTGCATGACCTCGCCGAGCTGCCCGGTGTAGGTCTCGCGACCCTTGCCGGGAACGATCGCGGCCTCGATGGTCAATAGATCCCCGCCGACCTCGGTCCACGCCAGACCCGTCACCTGTCCCACGCGGTCTTCTTCCTCGGCGAGCCCGAAGCGGAAGCGCTTGACGCCCAAAAGCTTTTCCAGACCGCGCGGGGTAATCGCCACGGCCCGCTCCGCGGGTTTGAGGAGCACCTGTTTGACCACCTTCCGGCAGATATTGGCGATCTCGCGCTCCAGGTTGCGGACGCCCGCCTCACGGGTGTAATAGCGGATGATGTCGCGTATCGCCGCTTCCGCAATGTGGATCTCGGCATCCTTGAGGCCGTTGCTCGTGATCTGCTTCGGTATCAGATAATTCCGCGCGATATTGACCTTCTCGTCCTCGGTGTAGCCCGGGATCCGGATGACCTCCATGCGGTCGAGCAGCGGCGGGGAGATGTTCAGGGTGTTGGCGGTGGTCACGAACATCACCTCGGAGAGGTCGTAATCCACCTCGAGATAATGATCGTTGAAGGTGTGGTTCTGCTCGGGGT
>JBOIDT010000163.1:0-4998 GCA_050740755.1 Gammaproteobacteria bacterium | reverse complement strand
CGGTCAACCATATCATCGCATATCGCCCACCTCCCGGCGCCCCGCTTGGCCCTTCCTCGCCACCACCCAACCTTCCCTAGGCCAGGCAGTCGGCATGATGTGTAAAGTAGAATGACCAGTCCCAACACAACAACTCAAACAAATTCTATTTCATGTGCAAATTCAACAAGCTGCCAGCGCCAGCTTATTCCCTCCCCCTGGCAGGGGGTGGCAGGGGGGTGGCAGGGGAGGGCGAGGGTGGGGGTTGAGCGCTGCGGGCTGCGTCATTGCCCGATCGGACGCGCTCGACCCCTATCCTATCCTTCCACCTCCCAGGGGGAAGGGACGACGAATTTCAAATGTCTTTGGCTAGGCCTTCAGCGCATTGGAATCGGTAAAGTTGTGCACCTTCGAACGATTCGGCGTTCTGGGGTGGTCACGATCTGTCATACTCCAAGTGGTGTTCACCAAGCGTAAACCGATGACAGCCCCTCGACTCCGCAAGACCAAGATCATCGCGACCGTCGGCCCCGCCTCCGACGCCATCGAGACCCTGGAGGCCATGATCGCGGCGGGCATGGACGTGGCCCGATTGAACCTGTCCTTCGGCACCTTCGCCGATCACCTGGACCGCATCGCGCGCATCCGCGCGGCCGCAGAGCATAAAGGCGCGAACATCGCCGTGATGGCAGACACCCGCGGGATCGAGATCCGCACCGGCAAGGTGACGGGTGGCGCCGTGACGCTCACCCCCGGCGCGCGCTTCACGCTCTACACGGACGGTCGCGTGGGAGACATCGAGGGTGTGTCCGTTTCCTTCCGAAGGCTGCCCGAGGAGGTCACCTCCCGGACGCCGATCCTGCTCGACGACGGCGCCATCGAGTTGGAGGTGGAATCGACGGGTGCCGGCGCCGTGTGCTGCAAAGTCATCGCCGGGGCGACCTTGCGTGACCACAAAGGGGTCAACCTCCCGGCCACCCCGCTCCCACGCTCTGTCTTGGACGGACACGATCGCGAGTTGCTGGCGGCCGAGATCCGCTTCGCAGGGGAGGCGGACGTGGACTATATCGCCGCGTCCTTCGTACAGAGCGCCGGTGATGTCGAGGAGATCCGGGAGGTGCTCCGCGAGCACGACAGCGCCATCCCGATCATCGCCAAGATCGAGAACCAGGCCGGGCTCGCCAACCTCGACGCCATCGTGCAGGCCGCCGACGGGATCATGGTGGCGCGCGGGGACCTCGGCGTCGAGCTGCCCTTGGCCGAGGTCCCGGCGACGCAGAAGCACATGATCCACACCACGGTCATGAACGGCAAACCGGTCATTACCGCGACACAGATGCTGGCGTCCATGGAGATCCATCCCCGCCCTACGCGCGCCGAGGCGAGTGATGTCGCCAATGCCATCCTCGACGGCACCTCGGCGATCATGCTCTCGGGGGAGACCGCTGCGGGGAAGTTCCCCGTGGAGGCCGTTCGCACCATGGCCGAGCTGGCACTCCGGGCCGAGGCCCACCTGCGCGAGTACGGTTATCTCCAGAAGATCCTGCCGCACCCCTCCAATGTGGTGACGGAGGCCGTCAGCCAGGCGTCGGTCGCCATGGCACGGCAGTTGGCGGCGGCCGCCATTTTCAGCCTCACCGAGACGGGCTTCACCTCGAGGCTCGTCTCCAAGCACCGCCCCGATTGCCCGATCCTAGCGATCACCGCCTCACCGCGCGTCGCCAGGAAGCTCGCCATGAATTGGGGCGTTTTGCCGCTCTTGTGCGCAGGAGAAGATACCGACGAGGCGAAGATCGCATTCGCCATCGCGAAGGCCGCGTCATCGGGTTATGTTCGGGCCGGGGACATCGTGGTGGCGACCTCGGGCCATGCCCAGCGGGCCGGCGGCACCGATCTGATCCGCGTGATCACCGTCTGATGTGATCCATCTGAATAGATAGACGGTTGCGCGGCCTACCCTAATCCGCAGGCGCTCGCCCTCATAGACCCGTCGTATTGGATATTACCGCAGAGCCTGGCGAACCCCTGGGGCCCAGCGGCATCGAAGTAAGCAACTTCCGGATCGGCGGAGGAGGACGTATGAGCAGCTTGCGGATGAACCGGCGTGAATTCATCGGTGCGATCGGCGCGGCCGCCTTCGCGGCGGTTGCGAACACCCGGGCGGCAGAGAGCCCGTCGGTCGCCCCGGCCGGGATGCAGAAGCGCGCGATCCCTAGTAGCGGCGAACAGCTGCCGGTGATCGGCATGGGCACGTCGGGCACCTTCGACGTCGGCGCCACCGAGGCCGAGCGCGCGCCGCTGGTCGAGGTGCTGCGCCTGCTGTTCGACGGCGGCGGCCGCCTCATCGATACCGCGCCCAGCTACGGCCGCGCAGAGACCGTGACCGGCGATCTGCTAGAGCAGGGCCATTGGCGCCACCGCGCCTTCCTCGCCACCAAGATTTCCGCGGGTGCAGGCGCGGGCGCGCGCACGCAGTGGAACGGTTCGCTGGCAGACCTGCAGAGCGACAAGGTCGATCTCCTCCAGGTGCATAACCTGGTCGACTGGCGCGAGAACCTGGCATTCCTGCGCGAGCTGAAGGAGGCCGGGCAGGTACGCTACGTCGGCGTCACGCATTATCTGGATCACGCCCACGACGAGCTCGCCCGGATCGTCCAGGCCGAGCGCATCGATTTCGTCCAGGTGAATTACTCCGCCGCAACGCGCTCCGCCGAAAAGCGGCTACTGCCGCTGTGCAAGGAGCGCGGCGTCGCCGTGCTGGTCAACCGTGCCTTCGTCGACGGCCGGCTGTTCGATACGGTGCATGGGCGGGAAGTACCCGCCTGGGCCGCCGAGATCGATTGCCGATCCTGGGCTCAGCTGTTCCTCAAGTTCGTGCTGGCGGATCCCGCGGTGACCGCGGTCATCCCGGCGACTTCCAAGGCCCGGCACATGCTCGACAACCTCGGCGCCGGCTTGGGCACGGTCGCCCATGCCAAATATCAGGATCGGATCGCGGCACTGGTGTCCTGAGGATGGCTCAGGATGCGGATGATCCGAGACGCCGGTATTCGCCGCCAACGGAATTCCTGCATCGCCTGCTCAAAGCCGATCGTGGCGAGCTCTCGGCCGTCGTTGCCGGCTTCGGCGTGTTCTTCTGCCTGTTCGCCGGATACTCCATGCTGCGGCCCCTGCGCGAAACCATGGGCATCACCGGCGGCGTGCAGAATCTGCAATGGCTGTTCACCGCGACCTTTCTGACGATGCTGCTGGCGGTGCCGGCGTATGGCGCGCTCACCGCGGCCGTGCCGCGTGCGCGGCTCGTTCCCTGGGTCTACGCGTTCTTCATCGCCAACCTGCTGGCGTTCACCGCCGGTTTCCGCGCCCATCCTGAAAGCGTCTGGCTGGCGCGCGTGTTCTACGTCTGGCTGTCGGTATTCAACCTGTTTGTCATCTCGATCGCCTGGAGCCTGATGGCGGACGTATTCCGGCCGGCGCAGGCTCGGCGCCTGTTCGCCTTGATCGCGGCCGGCGCCAGTGCCGGCGGACTCCTCGGCCCGATGCTCGCGGGCCTCTTTGTCGGGATCATCGGTCATGCAGGGCTGGGCCTGCTCGCCGCCGGACTTCTGGGCCTCTGCTTGCTCGGTGTCGGCGTTCTGCTGCGCTGGCGTGCACGCGCCGGCGCCGGAATGGAATTGGGCACCGAGGACCCAGAGCGGCCGATTGGCGGGGGTATCTTCGCCGGCTTGTCGCGCATCGCGCGGTCGCCGTACCTACTGGGCATCAGCGCCTTCGTCGTGCTGCTCGCGACCGCCAGCACCTTCCTGTATTTCGAACAGGCGCGTCTGGTCGCGGAGACCTTTCCGGATCGCGTGCGCCAGACCCAGGTGTTCAGCGCACTGGACGCGGTGGTCCAAGCGCTCACCATTTTCACGCAGATCTTCCTCACTGGCCGTCTGGCCGCGCGTCGTGGCGTCACGGTACTGTTAACGTCGGTGCCCGTCGTGATCACCGGCGGGCTCTTGTTCCTCGCCTTCATGCCGGTGTTCGGCGTGCTCGCGGCGGTGATGGTGCTGCGCCGGGTCGGAGAGTACGCGCTGGTCAGGCCAGGCCGGGAAATGCTGTTCACCGTCGTCGATGCGGAAACCAAATACAAGGCGAAGAACGTCATCGACACGGCGGTCTATCGCGGCGGCGACGCGGTCAGCGGCTGGGTCAAAGCCGGAATCGACGCACTCGGCTTCGGCGCTTGGCTCGCCGCGCTTCTCGGCGCGGCCCTGGCAGCGGTCTGGGCCGGCGTCGGCTATTGGCTCGGCCGATCGCACGACGCGAAGCAGCAGGGCTGTTTTTGCACGCCTGTGTAAAGAAAAAACCCGGCATTTTGATCGGTCCGCTCTCGGCCAGGCCATGCGGCTTTGAAGCGTTCGGTTCTCGCCCGCCCTTGGCCGTAGACCGAAACTTACTTTTTGCGGTAAACGTTTAACCCAATCTTCTCCTCGCGTTCAGGGACAGGCACGTTCCCCTCCGTAGAGGCGATGATGATGGTCTTGCCTGAGGAAGAGGGACCGTATACTTTGGAGAGATCGATCTGGATAGTCAGAATATTCCCCTCGACATGCATCTCAACATTTTTCATGGGTTCCTCGAAGGCGGTAGCTGGGTTAGTTGGATTGCACCAGTTCTTTAAGCGTCTTAAGGGTACGGCCCTTACCTCACGGTGGCGGGCTTGGCCTTGACAGCACTTCCTCGCCGGTAGCCCCTTGCGCGGCTTGGTTGCAGGCCTCCGCGCGCGCTTGAGCTTCACCCCGACCTCTGGGAGCACAAAACTCCCCGGAACCCTTGTTCGTCAGATGGCGCCTAACGAGCGTGCTCAGTGAGGATAAAGGATAGAAAATTCAAGGGGTCTTTGCAACAGGTACTGTTGCGTGGTACGGGCCGGCCGGTGGTGAGGGGGTGGAGGATGTCTCTGTTACCGCGGCGGCGGGCGCTTGGAGAGGCGCGTTCAGGCGGATCTTCCCCCATCGCTGTCATCGGAATCGT
>JBOIDT010000162.1:0-5012 GCA_050740755.1 Gammaproteobacteria bacterium | reverse complement strand
TGCTCTACCAGGTCGCGACCGCGGCGCTGTCGCCGGGCGATATCGCCTGGCCGATCCGGCGCATGCTGCGCCGCCAGCGCAATACCCGCGTGCTCCTGGGCGAGGTCACGGGCGTGGATGTAGAGCGCCGCGCCGTGTCCCTCGGGGAGCAGTCCATTCCCTACGATCACCTGATCCTCGCGACCGGCGTGCGCCACGACTACTTCGGACACGATGACTGGGAGGCGTCGGCGCCGGGTTTGAAAGAGCTGGACGACGCGACCCGCATCCGCCGGCGCATCCTCCTGGCTTTCGAGCGGGCCGAGTGCGGATCCGATCCGAGCGCGCAGCGGCGGCTCCTGACCTTCGTGATCGTCGGGGGCGGGCCGACGGGGGTCGAGCTGGCCGGCGCTATCGCGGAGCTGGCGCGCCGGGCCCTTGCCGCCGACTTCCGCCACATCGACCCGAAGAGCGCCCGCATCCTCCTGTGCGAAGCCGGGGAGCGCGTGCTGCCCACATTTCCGGAGGCCCTCTCGCGCTACGCCCGCCGGGCGCTCGCGCGCCTGGGCGTCGAGGTCAAGCTCAGAAGCCCGGTGACGGACTGTGGTCCTTCGGGCGTCACGGTCGGGACCGAAAGAGTGGAGGCGGCCACGGTGTTGTGGGCCGCAGGGGTGGCCGCCTCGCCGGTGGCGCGCTGGCTCGGCATCGAGGCCGATCGGCTGGGACGGGTCCCGGTGGCGCCCGATCTCTCGGTGCCGGGACTCCCCGAGGTGTTCGTGGCGGGCGACGTGGCGTTGGTTTCCGACGCGACGGGACGGCCCCTGCCCGGTGTGGCACCCGCCGCCAAGCAGGCCGGCGCGTATGTGGCACGGGTCGTCGCGGCGCGCATGTCGGGAAGGCCGGCCCCACCGCCGTTTCGCTATCGCGACTTCGGCAACCTCGCGACCATCGGCCGGCGTGCCGCGGTCATCGATTTCGGCTGGCTCCGGATCAAGGGCGGGATCGCCTGGTGGATCTGGGGCATCGCCCACATCTATTTTCTCATCGGTATGCGCAACCGCTTGATCGTCTCCCTGCAATGGCTGTGGGCCTATCTCACCTTCGATCGCGGGGCACGCCTCATCACCGGCCGCGAACGCGAGGACTGATCCTCCCGCCCGACCATGGTCCGTTGCGGGCACGGAGGGGGGCGTGAACACACGGGGGGCTTTGTCCCCCCACCACGGGTTATCAATGGGTGGGCAGATCGAACCCCGTAAACAATGCCTCGGCCTCTTCCCGGGAACGGGCGGTGGCGGCCGCCTCTACCACCGCGCGCGTGAGGTGGGGGGCGAAGCCCTCGATAAAATCGTACATATAGCCGCGCAGAAAGGTCCCTTTTCGAAACCCGATGCGGGTCACGCTGGGTTCGAACAGGTGTCCGGCATCGAGCGGCCTGAGGTCCTGGTCGGTCCTGGGATCATAGGCCATGCCGGCGATGATCCCGACACCCAGACCGAGCTTCACATAGGTCTTGATGACGTCGGCATCCACCGCCGTCAGGACCACGCGCGGCGCGAGGCCACACCTCTGGAACGCCTGGTCCAACTGCGAGCGGCCGGTGAACCCGAACACATAGGTGATGACCGGGTAACGGGCCACCGCTTCCAGCGTGAGCGGCGTCTCCTCGGTGAGGGGATGCCCGTGTGGGACGAGGATGCTACGGTTCCACCGGTAACAGGGGAGCATCACGAGGTTGTCGAATAGCTCCAGGGCCTCGGTCGCGATCGCGAAATCGACCTGGCGGGTCGCGGCGAGGTCCGAGATCTGCATCGGGGTGCCCTGGTGCATGTGCAGAGCGACCTCGGGGTACTTCGCGATGAAGGCCTTGATGACGGGCGGCAGCGCATAGCGCGCCTGGGTGTGGGTCGTGGCGATGCTCAAGGTCCCGTGCCGGTGATCCTTGAAGTCCTCGGCGATGCGGCGGATGGTCGCGACGTCGGCCAGTATGCGGTCCGCCACTTCCAGGACGGCCTGGCCCGCCGGGGTGACCTCGGTCAGATGTTTCCCGCTGCGGGTGAACACCCGCAACCCGAGCTCCTCTTCCAGCAGCTTGATCTGCTTGCTGATCCCCGGTTGCGAGGTGTAGAGGCTCGCGGCCGTGGCCGAGAGGTTGAGGTCGTGGCGCGCGATCTCCACGAGATAGCGCAGCTGTTGGAGTTTCATCGCCCGACCCTAGTTCACTCGGGCTATAAGGGTATAACAAAGTATTCTTTATTGATATTGGAGCTTGCCGTTAGAGTGGAGGCAGGCACACCACCAACCACAAGGACGCTGATCACTCATGGACTTCGCTTACACGCTCTCGGGGTTTGTCGTCGGCTTCATCGTCGGGCTGACGGGGGTTGGCGGCGGATCGTTGATGACCCCGCTCTTGGTGCTCGTATTCGGGGTCAATCCGGCCATCGCGGTGGGGACCGATCTCCTCTACGCGGCCATCACGAAATGCGGCGGGATCCTCGTGCACCACCAACAGCGCACCATCAATTGGGGCATCGTCCGGCTCATGGGCGCCGGCAGCCTGCCGGGCGCCGCGCTCACCTTGCTGGCGCTCAGGCACTTCCAGCGAGAGGGCATCGACTATACGGCCTTGATCACCTCGACCTTGGGAGTGGCGCTCATCCTCACCTCGCTGGTCCTGCTCTTCAAGCGCCAGCTCCTGGACTTCAGTTACCGGGAGCCCTTCCAGGCCGTGCGCGCCGTGCATCGTCAGCTCAAGGGACCGGCAACGGTGCTGGTGGGGTTGGTGATCGGGATCCTGGTGACCCTGTCCTCGGTGGGCGCCGGCGCACTGGGTGCGGCCGCGCTGTTCTTCTTGTATCCGCGGCTGCCGGCCGTGTCCATCGTCGGCAGCGACCTCGCCCACGCCGTGCCCTTGACCGCAGTGGCCGGTCTCGGCCATGCACACCTCGGTACCGTGGATTTCGTCCTGCTCGGGAGCCTCTTGCTCGGATCGCTGCCGGGGATCTACCTGGGCAGCCACCTCGGGGTCCGACTCCCGGACCAGATCGTCCGCCCCATCCTCGCCAGCATGCTGCTGTTCATCGGCATCCGCTTCGCGCTGTAGCGTAGGGTCCGACCACACCGATGTCAGGACATCGGCGCGTCAGAATATAGGTCTTGACCGGGAGGCCCGCCGCTGCGGCCCAATCGGGAAGGTCGAGGCCAATGTGCCGTAGCGGCCGATTCGACACCGGCCGGTTCGGCGTTGGCCTGGCGCGGAACCCTGGCTGCTAGCGGCCCACCGCTTCCCTCGAACGGCGTCGGCTCGCGATGATGGCCGCCATCCGGTCCTTGAGCAAAAGCTTCTGCTTCTTCAGGTTCTCCAGCGATACGTCATCGAGCGGGAGGGACCCCTCGTTGGCCTGATGGACCTGGTCTTTCAGACCGTGGTGCTTCTGGTACAAACGCTTGAACTCCTCATCGCTGGAGAGGAGCTCTTGCACGATTTCTTCATCGGATTCAAACATCTCACCCCCTTTCACTGTGTTGTGCCGATCCGCGGTGCCGACCCCGACCACCACGCCTGGTGTTGAAGCCTTACCCGGCGCCGCCTCTGCCACCTAGCGATTCCATCTGTGTCAACCGTAGCCCAGAACGGCCGGGATCTCAAGGCGGTACCGCGCCGCTCCCCCTTCGGCTCGCAGCCGGGCCGCAGCGAGGCTCGCGCCAGCCCTCCGGGCCAAAAGAAACCCGCGTTGAGCGGGTTTCCTCGCGGCAGCGGGGCGGCCTGGTCCTAGGCCGGCTGCAAGACATAGCCCCGCAGCGAAAGGGCGAAGTCCTCCAAGGCCTTGATCCCAGTGCTCTCCGCCTGCCGACACCATTCCTGAAGCGCGTGCAGCAGACTTTCCTGGGTCGCCGCGCGTTCCTTCCACAACTGCTGCAGCTCCTGCTTGAACCGATAGACCACCTGCAGCGCCTGGCTATGCTCCAAGGCCCCCTGCAAACGGTGCCTGGCATGCTCATCCAGACGCGACTCCTCACGCGTGATCAAGCGTCGGGTGTGTTTCAGCATGCGCCGCGCCGGGCCCTCGGCCTTGCGCAACTCCTCCTTGTGGACGCGGTGGACCACTTCGCGTGCGTAACGCGCCATGACGTGCAGATGGCTGGTGACGATCGCGCTCACCGTCTCGCAGTCGACCAGGGCCTTGCCGGGCGCGTAGGCCGGCCGCGGTGCCAGCTTCTTGACCCGCGCCAGCCCCAATAACTCGAAAGTGCGGATATACATCCAGCCGACGTCGAGCTCCCACCACTTGTTGGACAACCTGGCCGAGCTGGCAAAGGCGTGATGGTTGTTGTGCAGTTCCTCACCGCCTATCAGGATCCCCCACGGGCAGATGTTGGTCGAGGCGTCGCCGCACTCGAAGTTGCGATACCCCCAATAGTGGCCGAGACCGTTGACCACGCCCGCGGCCCAGACCGGGATCCACAGCATCTGGATCGCCCAGATGGACAGGCCGATGGGACCGAACAGGACCAGCAGCACCACCAACAGGCTGGTTATGCCC
The DNA here is from genome assembly GCA_050740755.1 of Gammaproteobacteria bacterium. GTDB lineage: Bacteria > Pseudomonadota > Gammaproteobacteria > JACCXJ01 > JACCXJ01 > JACCXJ01. The sequence goes on along the minus strand of JBOIDT010000162.1, from coordinate 486 downwards.
TTTTTGGTGTGCGCCGTGTACAGGTTGCGCTCGATCCAGTCATCGGGCGTCCCGAAACCGTACTTGCCGAGGGTTTCCTGGTCGGCGGTCCCGATTCGGTACAGTTCGGTGCCTTCCAAGAGGACCTTGCGGATCCCGTAGATCTTCGGGCTGTGGGGATCGTCGGGGGTCTCCACACAGGCGTGGTGCTTGCGGTGCACGGCCACCCATTGGCGGGTGACCATCCCGGTGGTCAACCACAGCCAGAAACGGAAGAAATGAGACACGGCCGGGTGCAGGTCGAGCGCGCGATGCGCCTGATGCCGATGAAAAAATACGGTCACCGAGACGATGGTGATATGCGTCAGTATCAAGGTCAGCGCGATATACCCCCACGCTGATAATTCCAACAAGCCCATGGACAGGATCCTCTTAAAGCGCAGCCGAACGAAAGTAGGGTTAAGACGGATCGCATGGTAACCGACAATCCGGGCGAGATCCATGGGC
>JBOIDT010000161.1:0-5159 GCA_050740755.1 Gammaproteobacteria bacterium | reverse complement strand
TCGCCGCGAGGCCGTCGGAGCACGGGCCCGCGACATACTCGAAGTGCGGCGTGGAACCGCGGATGACGACCCCGAGGGCGATGATCGCGTCGAATCGACCGCTCGCCGCCATACGCCGGCCGGCGAGGGGGATCTCGCGTGCGCCCGGGACCTTGACCAGGGTGATGTCCTCGGCGCCGACGCCATGGCGCTCCAGCGTCTCGAGGCAGCCGGACAAGAGGTGTTCGACGATGGGCCCATTGAAGCGGCTGGCCACCACCCCGAAGCGCACCCGCCCCGGCAGCACCGCCAGTCCCTGGATCGTCTTAATGCCTTGCACCGCTCTGTCCGCTGTTGATACCACGCACGGTCACAAATCGCGTTTTTTGATCCCCTCACCCTAACCCTCTCCCGGAGGGAGAGGGGATCTAGGGAGACGACTTATGGCCGTGGCCAGTTATGCCAGTTATATCAGTCTCCAGTATATCAACTGACGTAGTCTAAGACCTCGAGCCCGAATCCCGAGAGGGAATGGATGCGCTTCGGGGCGCTCAGGACCCGCATCTTGCCGACGCCCAGATCGGCGAGGATCTGGGAACCGAGGCCGATCGTCCGCAGGTCCTCGGTCTCGCGCCGCGTCCGCCGCGGCGGCGTCGCAGCCGGGAGGGCCGCGTTCTGGATCTGCTGGATGAGGTCGGCGGGCTCGAACTGGTGGCACAGGATCACGATGACGGCGCTCGGTTCCGCCGCGACCCGCCTCACGACATCGCAAAGCCGCCATCCGCCATCCGCGCGCACGCTGCCGGTCAGATCCGTCACCGGATTGAACACATGCACCCGTACCAAGGTCGGCGTGGCCGGGTCGACCATCCCCTTGACGAGCGCGAGGTGCAGGTCTCGGGAGAGGTCGTCCTTGAAGGCCAAAAGGCGCAAGTCCCCGATCTCGGTGGTGATGGGGGCCTCCGCGACGCGCTCGATGGTCTTCTCGTTCTGCATGCGGAAGCGGATGAGGTCGGATATGGTGCCGATCTTGAGGCCATGTCGCTCGGCCAGCCCCTCGAGATCCGGGCGGCGCGCCATGGCGCCGTCGTCGCGCAGGATCTCGACGATGACTGCGGCCGCATCGAGACCCGCCAGCCGCGCCAGATCACAGCCGGCCTCGGTGTGTCCGGCGCGGGTCAGCACCCCGCCCGGCTGGGCCATCAGCGGGAACACGTGGCCGGGCTGCACCAGGTCCCCGGGCTTGGCCTCCGGGGCCACGGCGGTGCGGATCGTCAGCGCCCGATCCGCGGCCGAGATGCCGGTCGTGACCCCGCGCGCCGCCTCGATCGAGACCGTGAAGTTGGTGGTCTGTCGGTAGTAGGTGTCGCGTACCATGAGCGGCAGTTGCAGTTGTTCGCAGCGTTCCTTGGTCAGGGTCAGGCAGATGAGGCCGCGGCCGTAGCGGGCCATGAAGTTGATGTCCTCCGCACGTGCGACGCTCGCCGCCATGATGAGATCGCCCTCGTTCTCGCGGTCTTCGTCGTCCATGACGATCACCATCCGGCCCTGGCGGATGTCTTCGATGATCGCTTCGGTGGGGTGGATCGCCATGGCGTTTCGGGTATTTCGCGTCTTGATTATAGCTGTTGGGACGGTTACGGCAGGGTCGCACGGCCCTTGTGCAGGGCTGCGAGGAGCGCCGTACGGCCGGACAGAGGCCCACGGCCGGCAACCCGCGAGGGAAACGACGCGCAGTGACGGGGACGACCAAGCCGCCGCCGCGCGCCGCCAGTCGAGTGGAATGCGGCTCGCGAAGCCGAGCGCCAGTGACCGCAACAGCGGTTTTTACAGCCGGATCGTGACCGCCTTGGTCTCGGTGTAGTGTTCGAGGACGGCCTCGCCCATCTCGCGCCCCCAGCCCGACTGCTTGTAGCCGCCGAAGGGCAAGGCCGCATCGAAGACGTTATAGCAGTTCACCCACACGGTGCCCGATTTGAGCCTGGCGGCCAGCGTATGGGCCTTGCTCAGATCACGGGTCCAGACCCCGGCGGCCAAGCCGTAGATCGTATCGTTGGCGCGCTCGATGAGGCGATCGTCCGGCGCCTCGAACGGCATGGCCGTGACCACCGGCCCGAAGATCTCCTCCTGGACCACCTTCATATCGGCCTGGGTGTCGACGAGCACGGTGGGTTCCACGAAATAACCGGCGCCCGCCCTGGCCCTACCGCCGGTGACGGCGCGCGCCCCTTCGGCGAGACCGGACTCCAGATACCCGCGCACCCGGTCGCGTTGGATCTCGGAGACCATGGGTCCCATCTCGGTCTTGGGGTCGAGACCCGGTCCCAGCTTGATCTTCCTGGCGGCTTCGGCCACGCCCTCGACCACCCGGTCGAAGACGGGTCCTTCGACATACAGGCGCGAACCGGCGCAGCAACATTGACCGTGATTGAAGAAGATCGCGCTCGCCGCACCGGGGATGGCGACGTCGAGATCCGCGTCCTTGAGGATGATGTTGGGTGATTTGCCGCCCAGCTCCAACGAGACCTTCTTGAGGTCGTTGGCCGCCGCCCGGACGATGAGCCTCCCGACCTCGGTCGAGCCCGTGAACGCGACCTTGTCGATACCGGGATGGGCCGCGAGTGCGGCGCCCGCCGTCTCGCCGAAACCCGTGACGATATTGACCACGCCCTTGGGCAAGCCGATCTCGATCAGGAGCTCGCCGAGCCGGAGCGCGGACAAGGGGGTCTCCTCGGCGACCTTGAGCACCACGGTGCAGCCCGTCGCCAGGGCCGGGGCGAGCTTCCAGGCCGCCATGAGCAGCGGGAAGTTCCAGGGGATGATCTGCCCGACGACACCGACGGGCTCGGGGACGGTGTAGGCATGGTACCGGACGCCCGGGGTATACAAGACCGACAGCGGGATCGTGATCCCGTGGCGCTTGGTTGCCCAGCCCGCCATGTAATGGAACATGTCGGCCGCGAGCGGCACATCCGCGGCCTTGGCCACGCTGACCGGCTTGCCGTTGTCGAGCGATTCGAGCTCGGCCAGCTCGTCCAGGTGTTCCAGGATGGCGTCGCCTATCCGCCAGATGATCTTGCCCCGCTCGGCGGGTCCCAGGGCCGGCCATGACCCCGATTCGAAGGCCCGCCGCGCCGCCTTGACGGCGCGGCCGATGTCCTCCCGATCACCCTCCGCGACCTCTGCACTGACCCTCCCGTTGGCCGGGTCGTACACGGGGAAGGTCTTGCCGGAGGCCGCCGGCACCCACTCGCCGTCGATGAGCAACTCCTTGGGCGAGCCGAGAAACCGGCTGACCGGCTGGGTCAACGAATAGGAAAGCACCGCCGCACTCATAGGAAACCTCCACGTTGCTGCTTCGGGCGCCGCTGCCGGATGGTCTGGGACCGGCTATTCCGGCTCTGGGGAGGGGGACACCGGCACGGCGCCCGAGCGAACGCCCCTCCAGCTACGACGTCCAACGTCCCCGGCATCGGTCCGGGTATGCCCGGCGCCCCGCGCGCGACTCGGCGTCTGCTATGCCGGTACGCCAGGCCTGATCGACCAGAGCGGGGCCGTGCATGAAGTATAGACAGGCGGGTGCCGGAATCAAAGCCGGTCGCGGCGCACACGCTGCTCCCGCATTCGTGCGCAGTTGTGAGTGCATTGGGGTGGGCGCTGCCCACGGTAGCCCTCCCGGATGCGCGCCAGCCTTTCTCGAGCAAGTTATACTCAGGAAGCGACCGTAGCTGCCGCGATCGCAAGTACGTCCCGGTGAGGACGGGCGCCGATACCCTGGGTCGCTCTGCGACCCGGTGCTCGTCGAGGGAGTGGATGTACTGGGCAACGATGATAGAACGCGATGCGGAGATGGAGCAGGTCCTGGGGGACCCCGACAAGATCGAAGCGGCGCTCTGCGCCGCGGTCCGCACCAAGCGACCGCATCTAGGCCATGGATGTTCATCGCTTCGCTTAAGTGATGCAGCAGCCTGGCTCGCAATAGGGGCTAGCCTATTTCATAGATGTAGGTTATGTGTGTAGTCTGGCCAAGAGTGACGATTATGAAACGGAATACTCTATCAAAAAAGCTACTTGTCCTTGTGTTCTGGTCTTGGGCTTTCCCGATAAATGCCGCCAATCCCGGCCCTCCTTCCCGGGCCGATATCGCCAAAATTTATAATATCGAGCGCACTCCGGCGCAAACGATAGATGTCCGGTACTATAGAAAAAACGAATGCGCCCCCGATGACTGGTGTCCGATCAGAGGCGCGGGTGACTATCTCAAGGAAGCGGATTGGTTGCTCACGGGCAAGGTGAGCCGGGCCGATCTGGCCTTGGTATACGAGGGGCATCGCTATCGGGAGGTGCTGTTTTGGCAACAGGAAAGCTCCCGCTCGGAATTCGTACCAGGGCATGAAACCTGCCACTTCCGGGTCGATCGGGGCGGATTTCTGTATGCCCACCCTTCCGGAGGCACGGAACGGGGCTGTACCCGTATCCTCGGGCGCGATGTCCTGGTGCTTCCCAAGGGCACGGTATTGTTCATAGCCAGCGGCGAAGCCGAGACCCTGGTCGGTATATTGGGCGGCGACAGTCCCGTCGTGGTACAACACCTCAAAGGCAAACAACAGTCCGTCAACGTGCCCGCCGGCTATTACGCCAGGACCTTGGCCGACGGCGGTATAACCGTCGCGGAATTCAACCTGGCGGAGTTCTACAGAACGGCGTCGCTAGGGCGAGGACTGGGGCCATTGCCCGAAGACGAAGCCTATGTGGTTCGCCAGGAGCCGGCCATCCAGGAAATCTTGCGACGAATACGCGAAGAGACCCTGGCCGCGTTGGAGGAACAGGCCAAGTCGTCCATGCAACCGCCCCAGCCCCTGAAGTCGCCGTTGATGCCGCTACCGCCAACGGCGCCCACTCGACCGGTAACACCAGAAACAACAACAATACCTCCCAGATAGTCAATACCGGGAGCATCAAAATCGCCATAAGGAACGGAGGAGTCAGCAGGCTGATACCGGATCGATCAGGAATTTTGTGTACGCCCAGGGCGTTGCGATATTTGGAGATCATACCCATGATGACTCATCGCTCGATGGTTTGCCTTGCGTGCCTGTTCTGGCTCGTTCCTCCCCTCCAGGCGGATGAGGAGGATTCGGGCCCACCGTCTCGGGATCGCGCCCCGGAAGAAGATTCCG
>JBOIDT010000160.1:0-5252 GCA_050740755.1 Gammaproteobacteria bacterium | reverse complement strand
CCGAGAAGTCTCAGAGCCTCACCATTGGCACCTTCGCCCGGGTGGCCGGTGTCAATGTCGAGACCATCCGCTTCTATCAGCGCAAGGGGCTGCTGCCGGAGCCTGAGAAGCGCTACGGGAGCATCCGGCGGTATGGAGCCTCGGACGTCGCACGGGTGCAGTTCGTGAAGTCGGCGCAGCGGCTCGGTTTCAGCTTGGATGAAATTTCACGCCTGCTGTTACTCGATGACGGGACGCACTGTGACGAGGCGAGGGAACTAGGGGAAAAGAAGCTGGCGGGTGTGCGAGGCAAGCTTGCCGATCTACAGCGGATCGAAGCCGTTTTGGTATCGCTGGTAGAGCGATGTCGAACCACACAGGGGAAGATCAGCTGCCCGCTCATCGCGTCACTCGTAAAGCGGGGCGAGTCGTCTCATGCTTTGCTCTGTGACGGCGAGGTGACAGACACGCCTCCATACTCTGCCTAGGTTCGACCGGGGTCTGTGCTGGGGCAAGGTCCGATCGGGCAGGGCGAGATCAGGCCCGCCCGGCGAGACGCATGCAGATCTCGTCGAGGGCGAGCCACGGATCGTGCCGCTCGCCCATGCCCTTGATGCCGCGCTCGGCCTGGCCTGCCAGGAGCAGGAGCGCCCAGAGCCCCGCGGTCGTATGGCGCTTCAAGGTCTCGCGCAAGGGTCCCTGCCGCGCCGGCCAGATGTGATGGTCCGCAAACAGCGCCTCCAGGGCCTCGCCCCGTCCCGAGCGCCAGGACAAGCGGCACGCGAGGCGCAGCTCGCGCAGGATGACCCAGAGGATCATGACGGGCTCCGCGGCTTCCGCCCGGAGACCGCAGAGAACCTTGAGGGCCTGATCGAGTCGGCCGGCGAGGGCCGCCGCGACCAGATCGAAGGCGTCGTAGCGGCTGTTGTCGGCGATCGCGCCCTGCAACTCCGGAAGGCCGATCCGACCGCCGGGGTACGAGAGGGCCAGCTTCTCGATCTCCTGGTTGGCCGCGAGCGGGTTGTTTTCGACCCGTTCGGAGAGAAAGGCCGCGGCCGCGTGCTCGAGCGTCAGCCCGAGGCGCCGTGCGCGCTCCATGATCCAGCGGGGCAGCATGGCCGGGCTCACCGGCCTCGTCTCGGTGACGACACCGGCCCGGTCGAGCGCCCGGTACCACGCCGACTGTCGGGCCTTGCCGTCGAGCCCGGAGGCGGTGATCAACACGACGTCTCCCGTGGGCGGACGCAGGGCACAGGCGATGATCGCCTTCGAGCCCTGGATACCCGGTCCCGACTCGCCGAGGCAGAGCTCGATGAGACGCGTGGCGCTGAAGAGCGAAGGACTGTCGAGGTGGTGGCGGAGCGCCTGCCAATCGAAGCCGGCATCGGCATACAGCACCACCCGTTCCGCATGCCCGGCCGCGACCGCGGCGTCCCGGATGGCCGCGACGATCTCGGTGCGGCGCAGTGGCTCGTCGCCGCTCACGAAGTACAGCGCCGCCAGGCCACGACGCCTGAGATGCGCCTCTACCTCGTCGGCCTTGAGCCTCACGGCGACGGCGCCGCTTGGGCGGGTCGCGCGCGGACGCTCTCCAGGCGTCGCAGCACGGTCTCGGCGGCGTCCTCTATCATCTCCTCTCTCAGCACCTGCTGTTCCTCGAACTTGCCGAGCGCGGCGGTCTCATCGAAGGTGAAATCACGCAGGAGGTCGAGCGCCTGATTCTTGATCAGCGGTCGCCGATCGGCGTGGCGCACGGCCAGATCGACGCGGAAAGCGATCTGGTATTCGCGCGCCTTGCCGGTCCTCGGGTCCACGGACAGGACGCGCTCGTCGAAGCGCTCGTTGCGAAGCTCGACCACCACATCCGCCGAGGTGGCGTCCGGGGCCACCACCACGCGGTTGTAACTCAACTGGCGCGCCAGCTCGGCGGCCACGCGGCGCGCGCGGTGTTCCCTGACATACACACGCGAGAACTGCAGATCGGCCGGCACCGTGCCGCGCAGATGAAAGCCGCAGGCGGAGACGCACAGGAGCGCGAAGAGCAGCGCCGATCTTGTCATCCTCATACCGACCGGGCGGGCCGATCAACCCGCGACGATGTTGACCAGGCGGTTCGGGACCACGACCAGGTGCCGCACCGACTTGCCTTCGAGAAACCGCCGGACATTGGCGTCGGCGAGCGCGGCTTCCCGGACCTCGATCTCGCTCGCCCCCGAGGAGATGCTCACGGTACCGCGCTTCTTGCCATTGACCTGCACCACGAGCGTGACCTCCTCGCGCAGAAGCGCCTCGGGATCGACCACAGGCCAGGGCGCGTCGGCCACCAGGCCCGCGTGGCCGAGGGCCGCCCACAGCGCCTCGGCGATGTGCGGGACGATGGGTGCCATGAGCAACACCGCCGCCTCCAGCCCCTCGCGGCACACCGCCCTTCCCGGTCCGTCAGCCGGCTCATGCTTCGCGAGCGCGTTGCAGAGCTCCATGACCGCGGCGATGGCGGTGTTGAAGGTATAGCGCCGCCCGAGGTCGTCGTTGACCTTGGCGATGGTGCGGTGGATGAGCCGGCGCAGTTCGCGCTCTCCCGGCCCGATGCCCGAAGGGTCGGTCCCGTCGAGCGGCCCGGCCGAGAGGTGGGTCTCTGCCAGGCGCCACAATCGCTTCAAGAACCGGTAGGCGCCCTCGACCGCCGTGTCCGACCATTCGAGCGAGTGCTCGGGGGGCGCGGCGAACATGGTGAAGAGCCGTACCGTATCGGCGCCATACTGTTCGATCAGGGCCTCGGGATCGACGGTGTTGCCCTTGGACTTGGACATCTTGGCCCCGTCTTTGAGCACCATGCCCTGGGTCAGGAGCCGGGTGAAGGGCTCGTCGTGCCCGACGAGGCCGGCATCGCGCATGAGCCGATGGAAGAAGCGCGCATAGAGGAGGTGCAGGACGGCGTGCTCGACCCCGCCGATGTACTGGTCGACCGGGAGCCAGTAATCGACCCGCGCATCGAGCATGCGCCCGGACTGGTCGGACGAGCAGTAGCGGGCGTAATACCAGGACGACTCGAAAAAGGTGTCGAAGGTGTCGGTCTCGCGCTCCGCCTCGCCGCCGCAGGACGGGCAACGCGTCCGATAGAACTCCGGCATGCGCTTTAAGGGCGAGGCCACGCCTTCGAAGGCCACGTCCTCGGGTAGGACCACCGGCAGATCGGCTGCCGGCACCGGGACCGGCCCGCAGCGGGGGCAGTGGATGATCGGGATCGGACAGCCCCAGTAGCGCTGGCGGGAGATCCCCCAGTCCCGGAGCCGGTAGTGGACCTGGCGGCGGCCCTTTCCCTGGCGTTCGAGGACGAGGGCGATCGCCTCGAAGGCCGCCTGCGAGCTCAGGCCGTCGAAGACCCCGGAGTGCCCGAGCACCCCGGGCTCGGTGTACGCGCCGTGGCCGAAATCCACTCCCCCGCCCGCGCACGGGAACACCACGGGCTGGATGGGCAGGCCGAAACGCGTGGCGAACTCGAAGTCGCGTTGATCGTGGGCCGGCACGGCCATGATGGCGCCGGTCCCGTAGGCCATGAGCACGAAGTTCGCGACCCAGATGGGCAGGCGTTCGCCCGAGACCGGGTGCAGGGCCTCGAGGCCGAGCGGCAGGCCCTTCTTCTCCATGGTCTCCAGCGCGGCTTCGTTGGTGGCGCTCCGGCGGCATTCGTCGAGGAACGCCTGGAGCTTGGGGTCGCGGGCCGCCGCCTCGGCGGCCAGGGGGTGCTCCGCGGCCACGGCCAGGTAGGTCACCCCCATGAGCGTGTCGGGGCGGGTGGTGAAGACGCTCAAGGTCGTGGCGCGCTCGGGGATCTCGAAGTGTGCCTCGACGCCCTGGGAGCGGCCGATCCAATGGCGCTGCATGGTGCAGACCGCCTCGGGCCAGCCCTCGAGCCCATCGAGCCCGGCGAGCAATTCCTCGGCGTAATCGGTGATCCGGAGGAACCACTGTGGGATCAGGCGCCGCTCGACCGTAGCACCCGAGCGCCAGCCCTTGCCGTCGATGACCTGCTCGTTGGCGAGCACGGTCTGATCGACCGGGTCCCAGTTGACCAGCGCGGTCTTCTTGTAGACGAGGCCCTTCCGGAGCAGCTCCAGAAAAAACCACTGCTCCCACCGGTAATAGTCCGGCCGGCAGGTCGCGAGCTCGCGGCCCCAGTCATAGCCGAAGCCCAGGCGCTTGAGCTGGGCGCGCATGTGCTCGATGTTGGCGTAGGTCCACAGGGCGGGCGCGACGCGGCGCTCGATGGCGGCGTTCTCGGCCGGCAGCCCGAAGGCGTCCCAGCCCATGGGCTGCAAGACGTTTCGGCCCCGCATGCGCTGATAGCGCGCGATCACATCCCCGATGGTGTAGTTGCGGACATGCCCCATGTGGAGCTTCCCGCTCGGATAGGGGAACATCGAAAGGCAGTAGAACTTCTCGCGCCCGGGATCCTCGATGGCGCGAAATACCCCCGCCTCCTCCCAGCGGCGCTGGACGGCGGGCTCGATGTCCTGTGGACGATACGATGGTTCCATGGTCCTCCCCGTTTCTCGGGGAGAGGATACCCCACCCGCCGATGACCGGGAAGGGCCGTGCGGTCCCATCTATGAGGTCTCCCCGCGGGGCAGGCTTGTTCACAGTCGGCGGACCGCTCGATCAGCGGGCAGCCCAGGGAGAGGTGAAAGCGTGATCGCGGTTTCGAGTTGCAGCGGTGCTCGCCGCCTCAGCCGGCGCCCTTGAGGATATCCCTGATTTCGGTGAGGAGCGCCTCCTCTTTGGTCGGCTCGGCCGCGGCGGCGGGGGGCGGTGGCGCCTGCCTCCTGAGCTTGTTCAACGCCTTGATCATCATAAATATCGCTAGTGCGATGATGGTAAAATCAAACACCGTCTGGAGGAACTCACCATAGCCCACGAGCACCGCGGGCTGTTCCCCTTCCGCCGCTTTCAAGGTGAAGGCAAGATCCCTGAAATTCATGCCTCCGATGAGCAGACCTATGGGCGGCATGATCACTTTGTCGACCAAGACCGAGATGATCTTCCCAAAGGCCGCCCCGATGATGATTCCGACCGCCATGTCGACTACGTTCCCCTTCATCACAAATTCTTTGAATGCTGAAACGAAGCTCATATGCGCGCCCTCCGATGCCGGCGAGGAATGAGTGGTGAAGCTTCCCAGGTTGTCGACAACAGGCTTGCACTTGATAACGCAATCGTCTATTGTGTTATTTTGATTCGGACACAAATCAGTCTCTCGGAGCTTGAGTACCAGG
>JBOIDT010000159.1:0-5280 GCA_050740755.1 Gammaproteobacteria bacterium | reverse complement strand
CTCACGTACGGCGCGTGATGCGAGTCGGCCTCGTGATCTACGGCAGCCTCGAGACCCAGACCGGCGGTTATCTCTACGACCGCAGGTTGCTGGATCACCTCGTGTCACGCGGAGATCGGGCCGAGGTGATCTCCCTCCCTCGCCGGAACCACTATACCCGCGCCCTCTGCGACAATGCCTCGCCTTCGTTGGTCCGCCGGCTCACTCGGGCGCGCTTCGATGTCCTCTTGCAGGATGAGCTGGTCCATCCGTCCCTGGTCTTCCTCAACGGCTGGCTCAAGGCCAGGGCTCGCTACCCGATCGTCACGATCGTTCACCTCTTGCGCTCGAGCGAGCGGAAGGCGACGCGGCTCCGTGGCTGGTGCTCGGCGGCCGAACGTCGGTATCTGGCTACAGTCGACGCGGCCCTCTTCAACTCCGAGACGACCCGCAGGGCGGTCGAAGCCCTCCTCGGGCGCGGCCTTCCCGGAGTCATTGCCTACCCGGGCGGTGACCATCTGGCCGCGGAACGCTCGGAAACCGAGCTCGCGGCACAAGCACGGGCGACGGGGCCCCTGCGCGTCCTCAGCATCGCCAACGTGCTCCCCGGCAAGGGCCTCTCTGTCCTCGTCGACGCACTCTGCCGCCTGCCCGCCGAGAGCTGGCGTTTGCAGATCGTCGGCAGCTTGACCATGGACCGGGCTTACGTCGATCGCCTGCGGGGCCTGATCGCTCGCGCCGGTCTCGCTACCCACGTGTGCCTGGTGGGCACGGCGCCGAACGCTCGGATCCCGGAGTACCTGATCCGAAGCCACCTACTGGTCGTACCCTCGTACTACGAGGCCTTCGGCATCGCCTACCTCGAAGCGATGCGGTTCGGGTTGCCCGTGATCGCCACCACGGCCGGGGGAGCGCACGAGATCGTCGGGCACGGCCACGAGGGCTTCCTGGTGGCGCCGGGCGACGCCGATGCCCTGACCCGGCACTTGCGGCTCCTGTCCGCGGACCGTGAGCTCTTGCTGCGGATGGGGCTCGCGGCTCGGCGACGGGCGGCACGTCACCCGACGTGGGACCAGTCTTTCGAGCGCGCTCGTATTTTTCTGCGCTCCGTGGTCGAAACCCACCGGCCCGCGGTATCAACATAGCGGGCGAAAACCCCGGGAGACGACGCCTTGATCACCCACGAGCAGATCCCCGACTTCTACGACTGGCTGTCGCGCTCGGAGTGGTGTTCCGGCTCGCTACGACCTTCTGGATCACGCGCGGCACCTCGGCCCGCAGGAACACCTTTTCGATCACGGGGCGGCCGTTCTTCTCGACCGGCTCGCCGAGCGCCGGGGCGATGGTATCGCCGGTGAAGCCGGTGCGCGTCGATCTCGGGGTACAGGGCCTGGCCTTCGAGGTCCGGCATGCGCAGATCGGTCAGGATCACATCGTAGGATACCACCGGCGAGATGGGGAGGCGGCCGAGATCGAACAGCAGTTCAACGCAGATTGAGGATTGCGGATGTGGATCCCCGCATTCCGCTTGCTCCGCGTATAATCGCAACCGAGGTGAAACCAATGGAAACTGCTTACATCGTAACCGGCACATTGACCGATGAGCATACCGTGAAGCTGGACGAACCCCTGCCGTTGGCGCAAGGGAAAGTGCGACTGGCGGTTGAGCCGCTCGCGCCTGCGCCGAAACGTCCGCACGATGTAGTCATTGCTGAAATTTGGGCGCGGCAAAATGCGCGTGGGCATCAGCCACGTACGCGCGAGGAGATCGACGCCTACCTACAGGCCGAACGTGATAGCTGGGATGACTGACGATGCGTTATTACCTGGATGCAGCCCCCATCATCTATCTGGTCGAACAACGCCAGCCTTTCGCCACCGCTGTTCGCAGCAAGCTGGCGGCACTGGGGATCGTGCCCATCACCAGCGAACTGGGGCGGCTGGAATGCCGCGTGAGACCGATGCAAGATGGGAATCTGGCGTTGTTGCAGGATTTTGACGATTACTTTGCCAATACCATTGTCGAGATGGCTTCGCTCACACGCGACGTGATTGATCGCGCGACAGAGATCCGCGCGCAGTACAACTTCAAGACTCCCGATTCTCTTCATTTGGCTGCCGCTGTCATCTCTAACTGCGACGTTTTTCTGACCAACGATCATCGGCTCAATCGCTTTACCGGAATCACCATAGAAACCGTATAGCCTGTAGCCTGCACGCCAAAGAGCGAACATTCATGGCGAGGATCAAACCGTCGAGACCCTCATCGGCGGTTATCTCTACGATCGCTGAGCTGCTCCTGCGGATGGGGCTCGCGGCGCGACGCAGGGCGGCACGTCACTCGACCTGGCACCAGTCTTTCGAGCGCGCTCGTATCTTTCTGCGCTCCGTGGTCGAAACCCACCGGCCCGCGGTATCAACATAGCGGGCGAAACCCCGGGAGAGGACGCCTTGATCACCCACGAGCAGATCCCCGACTTCTACGACTGGCTGTCGCGCTACGTCCAGCTCAGCAACTGGCTCTCCTACCGCGATCGCTTCGCCGCGTTCACGATGCACAAGAGGCTCCGCGTTCCGACGCAGGCCGGCGGCCGCACGGCGGGCCTCGAGTATGTCAACGATCGCCTGCTGGAAGTGGCCGCCCTCCCTCCCGAGCCGCGGGTGCTCGATGCCGGCTGCGGCTTCGGCGGCACGGTCTTCCACTGGCAGCGCCGGATCGGTGGTCGCTATGACGGCCTCACCCTGAGCCGGGTCCAGCTCGGGGTCGCGCGGCGCGAGGCGCGACGGCGGGGCATCGAGGATGCCTGCCGGTTCCATCTGCAGAGCTACGACTCTGCACTCGAGCGGGACTTCGACGCGGTCGTCGCCATCGAGTCGCTGATCCATTCGGCGGATCTCGATCGGACCGTCCAGAACCTGGCGAGCGCGCTCCGTCCCGGCGGCGTGCTGCTCATCCTGGACGACATGGCGACAGGCGACCTCGAGCGCGTACGGCCGGCCGAGGCGGCCCTCTTGCACGCCCATTGGGGTTGCTCCCGCTATCCTTCGCAGGAAGACTACCGGGCTGCCCTCTGCCGCGCCCGCCTGACGTTGATCCACGAGGAGGACCTCAGTCCGTTCATGGTCGTCCGGGACGAGCACCTCCTCGACCGATGGGAGAGTATCTATTCCAATCTCCATGGAGCCATCCCGCTGTCGCCGGTTCGCACGGTCGTCTCCGCCTTTCTCGGCGGGATCGCGCTCGAGCGCTTGCACGCTTCGGGCGACGTCCATTACCGGCTGTTCGTCGCCCAGAGGACCGGGAAGGCCTAGCCCGCATGTCGAAACAGACGAGTCGCTACGATGCCTGCCCGGAGGTGTGCGGCCGACTGGAGCATCCGGGGCTCGCGCTCGACATGCCGATCTGGGTGGACCACACCCGGGAGGACACGACGGTCGACCAGCAGAGAATCGAGGACGCCCTCATGCGGATGGACCTCGAGGGCCGGCGGATCCTCCACGTCGGCGTCGGCAACTCGCGGTTCGCCCAGCGCTTTGCCGGCCGGGTACGCGTCATCGACGGCCTGACCGTGAGCCAACGTGAAAAGACCCTCGCCGACTCGCTGCACATCGCCAATTACACGGTGTACCTCCTCAACAAGTACGGCCGGGATTTCCTCACCAGGATCGAGAACCGGTACGACTTCATCATCGACAACAATCTGGCGAGCTTTGCTTGCTGCAAATATCACTTCTATCGTATGGTGGATAATTATCTATGGTGTTTGCGGCCGGGCGGTAGTGTCTTGACCGATCAGCAGGGAATGGACTTCACGGTAGAGGACGATCCCCGATGGCAGCTCTGCTATGAGGATCTCGAGGCCCTGGCGGGAAGGTTCCCGATCGCGGTGACGAAGGTCACGGGCACCGTGTATCGGATCCGAGGCACCTCGTGATTCACAATCCTGCATTGCGGAAGCTGGGGTTCTCGGCGGCAGATCGCGTCGTGATCGTCCATGCCGACGATGTCGGGATGTGCAGCGCAACGGTGAATGCGTTCTTCGAGCTCGCCGAGTACGGGGTGACCTCCTCCGGATCGGTGATGGTTCCGTGCCCCTCGTTCCCCGCGGTGGCCGCCGGCTGTCGAGGGAACGCCGACATCGACGTCGGCGTGCACCTGACCTTGACCAGCGAATGGGACCGCTATCGCTGGGGACCCATCTCGACCCGGGATCCGGCCTCCGGCCTGTTGGACGAGGAGGGGTACTTCTATCGCAACCAGGACCTGTGGCGAAGTCTCGATGCCCGGGCGGCCCGCATCGAGATGGAGGCCCAGGTCGATTGTGCCCTGGCGGCGGGCTTGGATCTCACCCACGTCGACTGCCACATGTTCTCGATGCTGGCCGAGTCGTTGATTGGCCATTACGTGGGCCTAGGCTTCGCCCGCGGACTACCGGTTTTGATGACGCGCCAGCCGCAGTGGCTCGCGACGCTGTCCGAAGCGGCCATCGCCGGCTGGGAGGAGCAGGGGCTACCCGTTTTCGACCATCTCAGGGCGATGCCCTTGGAGGAGCCGACGACCCGATGGCCGGCGACCCGATGGCTGGACCTGACGAAGAGGCTTTTCGACGAGCTACCCCCTGGCCTCACCTACTTGATCACCCACCCGGCCACGGACTCGCCGGAGCTGCGGGCCATCGCCGGCGACTGGCGCCGGCGAGTGGCCGACTTCGAGACCTTCCGCAACGCCGAGTTGCGGTCTCACTTGCGCCGGAGCGGTATCGAGATCATCGGCTGGCGACCGTTGCGGGAACTGATGAGAGACAGGTGCTGTTACCGGTCTCCACAGGAGAAGACATGACGATGAGCGTTCCCCTTTACAGCGTCACCGTGAGGCGAGAGTTCATCGCCCAACACTTTCTCGTCGGCGGCGACTGGGGTCGGGAGAACGAGGTGAACTCGCACCGCTATCGGATCGAAGCCCGGTACGAAGGAACGAGCCTGGACCGGCACGGCTTCCTCCTCGACATCGACGACATCGACGACAAGTTGGACGGCCTGGTGAAGCGCTACCGGGACCGCACCCTCAACGAGCTACCCGAGTTCGAGGGCCTGAACCCGAGCGTCGAGAACTTCGCGCGGATCGTGAGCGACCTCCTGCTCGTGACGACGCTCAACGTCAGCGCTCTCGAGGTCACGATCTGGGAGGACGACAACGCCAGCGCCGCGTACCGGCGCCCGCTCGGCGGCGGGATCTCGGCCTGAGAGGATGTGAAAAAATCTAGCCAAAGATATTTGAAATTGTCGACTCCAAAAATGTAG
>JBOIDT010000158.1:0-5362 GCA_050740755.1 Gammaproteobacteria bacterium | reverse complement strand
ACAATTATCCCGTTCTACCAATAGGTTATGTTCCAACCCCCGAGGAAGCTCGGTCTATCGGTCGCATCGAGGCAGGCCCGGGCCTGCGATGGATCTGCGCGGACGGCAGCGCCTATCACCCGCCTCGCGAGGGCTACCGGCACTTCCAAGAGCGTGGTCGGAGGGGGGTGGCTCAGCGCGCCAGTTGCGCCTCGACCTCGTCGCGCTTCTGCTGGCCTGCCAGCAACCCGATGAGGCACAGGGCGAAGTCCATGGCCGTGCCGGGGCCGCGGGAGGTGATCACCTTCCCGTCTCGCTCGAGGCCGGTGTCGCGCACCGTGACATCGCAGAGCGCCATCCCTTGCAGGACCCCAGGATAGGCGGTGGCCCGCTTGCCCTTGAGGAGACCGGCCGTGGCCAGGACCCTGGGCGCGGCGCAGATGGCCGCGGTGTATCGGCCGTCCTCGGCCATGCGCGTGAGCAGCGCCGACACACGCGCATCGGCCTCGAGCCGGCCGGCGCCTTTGGCCCCACCGGGAAGCACCACCATGTCGTAGTCGCGCTCCAAGGCCTCGTCGAGGGTAGTATCGGGGAGCAGCCGGACGCCGCGGCTCGCCACCACCGGTCCGGCCTCGAGACCCGCGATCACCACCTCGATGCCGGCACGCCGCAGGAGATCGATGACCGTGACCGCCTCGATCTCCTCACAGCCCTCTGCCAAGGGCACCAGGACGGCGGTCATGGACTATCGAATGTAGGGGCGGGTTTCATGCCCGCCCCCATACCATCGTAAGAGAGCCGGGACGCCGCTCATGCCGTCACAGGAGACCCCGCTGCAACGCCAGGCCCTTCAACAGGTTCAAGGCCTCGTGGAGCTCGTAATCGCTCTTGGCGAGCTTTTCTTCCGGGGCGTTCGGATCGACCTTCGGCGCCGGGGCCGGGGCCTTGGCGGCCTTGTCGCCGTTCTCGAGATGGCGCGTGAGATCGGCCTCCCGGATCTCGTCGGTGGTCTTGTCGGCGATCGTGACCTCTAGCTTGTCGATGGCGATATCCGGGCTGATCCCCTCGGCCTGGATCGAACGCCCCGAAGGCGTGTAATAGCGTGCCGTGGTCAGCTTCAATGCGGCGTTGTTGGCCATCGGCAGGATGGTCTGCACCGAGCCCTTGCCGAAGGTCTTGCTGCCCATGATCACGGCCCGGCGGTTGTCCTGTAAGGCCCCGGCCACGATCTCCGAAGCCGACGCCGAGCCGCCGTTGACCAGCACCACGATGGGCGCGCCATTGAGGAGGTCCGAGGGCTTGGCGTTGAACTTCATCTGCGACTCCGTACCGCGGCCCTTGGTGTACACGATGAGCCCCTTGTCGAGGAAGTTGTCCGCCACCGCCACCGCCGAGCCGAGGATCCCGCCCGGATTGTTGCGCAGATCGAGCACCACCCCCGCCAGCTTATTGCCGTTCGAGCGCTTGAGGTCCGCGAGCGCGTCCGTCACGTCCTCTGCCGTGCGGGTCTGGAAATGCGAGATGCGCACATAGCCCAGGCGCGGCTCGAGGCTGCGGTTCTTGACGCTCTGTACCTTGATGACGTCGCGGGTGACTTGCACGGTCAGGGGCCTTTCCTGCCCCTCGCGCACGATGGTGAGGCGGATGTCGCTGCCGGGCTTGCCGCGCATGATCTTGACCGCGTCGTTGAGGCTCAGGCCCTTGACCGGCGTGTCATCCAGGCGAATGATCACATCGCCGGCCTTGATCCCCGCCTTCTGCGCCGGGGTGTCGTCGATCGGGGCGATGACCTTGACGAAGCCGTCCTCCAAGCCCACCTCGATACCGAGCCCGCCGAACTCGCCGCTGGTGCCCTCTTGCAGTCCTTCGTAGTCCTGGGCATCCAGGTACGACGAATGGGGATCCAAGCCCGACAGCATGCCGCGGATGGCGTTTTCCAGCAGGACCTTGTCCGCGACCTCCTCCACATAGTCGCTTTTGATCTTGGCGAACACCTCGGTGAAGGTGCGAAGCTCGTCGAGCGGCAGCCCGGCGGACTCGGCCGAACCCGCGCGGGCGAGCTCATGGGGGCCGAGGGCCAGGTGGAGGCCCACGGCCAGACCGAGGACCAAGGTGACGGCATGGACGGCAGCGTGTTTCATAAAAGACCCCACTCGATGGGCAGTTCATAGGCGATAACGGGGTGGCCGAGGACAGGGCGAAGGGGCGAATGACCCCCACGGTGAAGGTGAGCGCACGGCCCTGCAGTGCGATCCGGGAACAGGGCCGGATCGACAGGACAGGATACAAGTGCAGACAGGCGCATGACAAGCTGCCCGCACGGGGCCACGGCACGGCCAGGGGCGCACCCGTCCCGCCGGGCACCAGCGACTCACCGCAACAGCCGTCCCAGGCGCTGTCGCGGCCGCTGTTCTCGTGCCATGTCCAGCGCCTCCAATCGCACCAGCGGGCTGCCGGTCATCTCGGGCGGCGGCGACAGTCCGAGCAGATACAGCATCGTGGGCGCCACGTCCGCGAGGGTCCCGGAACGGCCGATCTCGGCCGGCCGCCCCACATAGAGGAAGGGCACCCGGTTGCTGGTGTGCGCGGTATGGGGCTGACCGCGGTGGGTCCTGGTCGAGACCTCGCGCATCTTCTCGGCGTTGCCGTGATCGGAGGTGATGAGGACCTCCCCGCCCACGGACTGCGCCGCCGCCACCACCCGCCCCAGGCACCGATCCACCACCTCGACGGCCTTCACGGCCGCCTCGAAGTCGCCGGTGTGGCCGACCATGTCGGCATTGGCATAGTTGCAGACGATCACGTCGTGCCTGCCGCGATGGATGGCCTCGACCAGGCGGTCCGTGACCGCGTAGGCGCTCATCTCCGGCTTCTCGTCGTAGGTCGCGACGTGCGGCGAAGGGACGAGGACCCGGTCTTCCCGGGGAAACACCCGCTCCTCCCCGCCGTTGAAGAAGAAGGTCACGTGGGCATACTTCTCGGTCTCGGCGATACGGAGCTGCGACAGGCCTCGCGAGGCGATGTAGTCCCCGAAGACGTTGCGCAGCCGTTCCGGAGGGTAGGCGACGGGGACCCCGAAATCCGCGTGGTACCGGGTCAGGGTGACGAACGCCCCGAGATCGACCCCCGGCCCGCGCTCGAATCGATCGAAATCGGGCTCGATGAAGGCGCGGGTCAACTGCCGCGCCCGGTCGGCGCGGTAGTTCATGAACACCACGACATCACCCTCTTCGACCCGCACCGGCTGACCGCCGCGGGGCACGATGGCCGTCGCCTGCACGAACTCGTCGGTCTCGCCACGCGCGTAGGCCATATCGAGCGCGATGAAGGGATCGGTGCAGCAATGGACGGCCTCGCCGCGGGCGATCAAGCGGTACGCGGCCTCGGTGCGCGGCCAAAACTGGTTGCGGTCCATGGCGTAGTAACGCCCGATCAGCGTGCCGATCCGACCCATGCCCAGGGTAGTGCCCAGGGTAGTAAACTTGACCTGGGCGCGCTGGAGGGAGTCGGCGGCGCTCCTCGGGGGTCGATCCCGGCCGTCCAGGAAGGCGTGCAGGTACACCTCCCGCGGCCGCGCGCGCACCGCGAGATCGATCATCGCGAGGAGATGTTCCTCGTGGCTGTGGACCCCGCCCGGCGACAGCAGCCCCAGGATATGGACCGCCTTCCCGCTACGCGCGGCGCGCGCCGCCGCGTCGAGGAGCATCCGGTTGTGGAAGAATGAACCGTCCTCGACGGCGCGCGTGATGCGGGTGAAGTCCTGCATCACCAGCCGTCCGGCACCGATGTGCATATGCCCGACCTCGGAGTTCCCCATCTGTCTGTCGGGCAGGCCGACATCGGTCCCCGAGCAGCTGATCAGGGTGTGGGGATAGAGCGACCAGAGATCGTCCCAGACCGGTTTATGAGCGCTGTGGATCGCGTTGTACTCGACGTCGTCGCTGTGCCCCCAGCCGTCCAGCACGATGAGGATGAGCGGCCGGTGGGCGATCGGCTTCCCGACCCCGTCCCTGGACCGCTCGCTCTGCTCTCGCGGCATCAACCGAACGACATGGGGAGCGGGAGGACGGTCGGGCGTTTGGGAGTTGAATTGGCCAGCGGGGGATTGGCCGGAGGGCGGGGCCGCTGAGGCATTTTCCGAGTCTAGCACGAATCGACGGGGGCGGTGCTCGCGGTCACCGGCGTCCTCGGACCCGACTTGAGACGGCGCGACCAGAGAACGGCGCCGGGTGTTCTGAGCGCCCCCACCGGCGTAGGATATCTCCGAGTATGGCATAGGGCACGGGCCAAGTCATGGCGTTTCCGAGCCTCGCCTGGCACAATGCCGCCGCGCCGCGCGCGGCGCACTGGATCCTCAACGATCGAACCACGCTGGTCGAACCACGCCGGAGTACTATGGGATGGAGAGGCTCGGTGAATTCGTCGTCAACCACTGGGTGTTGTTTTCGATCCTCGGCGGGGTCCTGGTCGGCCTCGCCTACACCTTCGTGCACAGTGCCATGCAGCAGGCGCCACAGGTGACGCCCCTCGAGGTCACGCGCCTCATCAACCACGACGACGCTCAGGTGATCGACATCCGCGACAAGGGGGCGTTCGGCAAAGGCCACATCCTCGGCTCACACAATGTCCCGCTGTCGGAGCTCGCCGACCGCATCGGGAAGCTCGATCTGAAACACGAGCAGCCCGTGGTGGTGTGCTGTGATGCCGGTACCAGCGCCGCGGGCGCCGTAGCCACTTTGTCCAAGGCGGGCTTCGGCAAGGTATACCGATTGAAGGGCGGGATCATGGACTGGCGCGACGCCAACCTGCCGCTGGCGAGGGACTGAGCGAGGTCCCCAGGTTCTCATTCCGCCGGATCCCCAGGGCCTTATAAATTCCCCAGGGTCTTATCATGACTGAAAACGAACAGGCCGGTCCATCGCACGCGGGCTTTGCGGAGCTGCAGATCCAGAAGCTGTACGTGAAGGACGTGTCGTTCGAGGCACCCCAGTCACCGCAGGCCTTCTTGCAGGAGATCAAACCGTCGGTCGAGGTCCACCTCGACAGTCGCACCACGCGGCTGGGTGAGAACGTGCACGAGGTGGCCCTGGCGGTGACCGTGACCGTCAAGTCGGAAGACAACGTGATCTATTTGGTCGAGGTGCAGCAGGCGGGCGTGTTCACGCTTCAAGGGGTCCCGGCCGATCAGCTCGGCCCGGTGCTGGCGACGGCCTGCCCGACGATCCTGTTCCCCTACGCCCGCGAGGTGGTATCGGACCTGGTGACGCGCGGGGGCTTTCCGCCGTTGTTGCTGGCCCCGGTCAACTTCGACGCCCTCTACGCACGGGACCAGGAGCGCCAGCAGTCCGAGGCGGGGGCCAAACCGGTGACCCATTAGATCCTT
>JBOIDT010000157.1:0-5460 GCA_050740755.1 Gammaproteobacteria bacterium | reverse complement strand
TACTGTGATTATGATCGGTCCCGTTGCGTTCAACATTTGGAACGTAAGAATCTATCGATACCGCATCGGCGGCGATTCCTTTTCCGTGGCTAGCGATGCAGCCACGCGCGCACCACGGACAGCATGTGGCCGGAATCGACGGGCGTCGAGAGGTAATCCCAGACGCCCGCCTCGATGCATCTCTCTCGGTCCCCCTTCATGGCCTTGGCCGTCACGGCGATGATCGGTAGGTCGCGGCAAGAGTGGATCTTACGTACCGCCTGCGCTCTTCCGCCAGGGACTGCGACTGCTTGAGCAGGTCCTCGGTCCGCATGTTGGCTTCCTTCTGGCCCTGGAGCATGCGGCTGAACTTGGCGGCGCACCGAGGGGTTGCCGCGCTTGAGGGAGCTTAGCGCCGCCAATACGGCCTTGGTCTCCCCGTTGAGTGAGCCGGTCTCCCCGGGCGGCGGGGTCCGCGGCTGGCTCCTGGTGCCGGCCGAGGGCACCGAGCGCTCGAGCCTCGCGGCCATGCGCGCGTTGCCGGCCACCACATCGTTGAACGCCCTGGCCACCTTGCCGGGCAGGCCCTGCCACTCCCGGGGCAAGCGCACCGAGACATCCCCGCGCTTGAGCGCGGTGAGCCCGGTCAAAGTGAGCTCTAGCTGGTTTCCGAACGCGGTCGATTCAGCCTCTTCGAATACCCGCATGGGAGCCTCCAAAACATTCCGCTTCGCCCTCGGGAGCGGGAAATCGATGTCTTGCGCATGGTGTGCTCGGCGCCTGCCTACCTGCCGGCGGCCGCACGGCCTGATCCTACCCCATCGGGCCGCATTGTGGGGAAAGGTGATCTCCCCGAACGCGGGCTCGTGACTGGAAGCTCTTACCCAGCCGGACCTGCATCCAGTCCGCTGAATGCAAAGATAGGCGGTTGAAATCAGCTAGGGCTAGGCACCAGGCTAGGTACCACGATAGGAGGGGCCGGCACAGGCACTGTGGCAGCAGCAATATGGGAGGGAACGGAGACCAAGAACATATTGAAACAGAAACAAACGGCGCTTCGAGTGTGGCATCTCATCGCAGGTGCACAAAGACGCTAAGCCGACCCAGAAACCGAAGGCCCGCCCGGGCCGAAAAGCGGGATCCTGAGGCGGTAAGAACTGCATAGCTGATTGCAATATTTACGCAGTCCGGATCCGGGCCCGAGCCTATTCGATGGGCTCGGCGGCATCGGACTCGAACAGGCTGCGCAGCTCGTCCGCCGCTTGCTTCGCGCTCTGGATAAGGGCGGTCTCATCATGGTAGATCGCGTGCTGCCGCCTCAGCAGGGCCTCGTCGTACTCGCGGAACATCCTCACCGTTCGTTCCCCCTCCGCTCGCGCTACACCCAATCCGCACAGGACCTCGCGCGCCATCTCCAGGCTGGAGAGATAGGTGTCGCGATACAGCACCTCGACATCGAGATCCATGAGCTTGTGGCAGTGAAAGCGGTTGCGCGCCCGCGCGTAGATGGGAACACGCGGAAAGTGCCTGCGCAGCACGCTCGCGATCTTGACCGAGGTCTCGATGTCGTTGATGGCGAGCACGAAGAGCTTCGTGTTCTCGACCTTGGCAGCGCGCAGCAGCTCCAGGCGCGAGGCATCGCCGTAGTAGATCTTGCTGCCGAACCTGCGCACGAAGTCGACCTGGGGTTGACTGATCTCGAGCGCCGTAAACGCGATGCCGCGCATGCGCAGGATGCGCGCGATGATCTGGCCGAAGCGCCCGAAGCCGGCGATGACCACCGGGTTGGCGGGCTCGTCGATGCGGTCGTACTCGGGCTCCTCGTGTCGCGCGGCCCAGCGTTTGAGCAGCTTGTCGTTGAGCAAGAAGAGCACCGGGGCGAGCATCATCGACAGGGTGATGACCACCACCAGCGCCTCGGCCGTCTCGGTGGCGACGATCCCATGGTCGCGCGCAAGGCTGAACAGCACGAAGGCGAACTCCCCGCCCGCTGCGAGCGCGATGCCGAGGTTGCGGGCGGCGTTGCCGCCGCAGCCGGCCAGCCTCCCGATGAGATAGAGCACGGCGAACTTGATGAGAATGAGGCCAGTGGCGAGGCCGACGAGCAGCAGCACCTGCTCCCCGATGAGGCCGAGATTCACCGACATCCCGACGGCGATGAAGAAAAGACCGAGGAGCAGGCCCTTGAACGGCTCCAGTTCGGCCTCGATCTCATGGCGGAACTCCGAGTCGGCGAGCAGGACGCCTGCGAGAAAGGCGCCCAGTGACATGGAGAACCCGAACGTTTGCAGGAGCAGCGCCGTCCCGATGACCACCAGCAGTGCAGCAGCGGTGAAGATCTCGCGGGTGCCGAAGCGTGCCACGGCGCGGAACACCAGTCGCAGCAGCTGGCGGCCGACGACCACCATCGCGACGATCACCGCCAGCGCACGCGTGATCCCCGCCCAGTCCACGCCCTTCTCCGACAGTTCCGGGCCGACTGCCAGAAGCGGCACGATCGCGAGCACCGGGATCACGGCGAGGTCCTGGAACAGCAGGATGGCGAACGACTCGCGCCCGTGACGCGCGGTCAGCTCGCCACGCTCCGCCAGCGTCTGCAACACGAACGCCGTAGACGACAGGGCCGCCCCCACACCAATCACGGCCGCTGCCAGCCAGCGCTGCCCCATGGTCGCGGCAAGCAGCGCGATCGGCAGGGCGCTTAGCAGCAGTTGGGCGCTGCCCAGCCCGAACACGGTGCGGCGAAGGACCCAGAGCCGCGAGGGTTGCAGCTCCAGGCCGATGATGAAGAGCAGCAGCACCACGCCGAGCTCGGAGACATGCTGCGTGTTCTCGACATCGCGCACGAGCTCGAGCCCCCACGGGCCGATGAGCATGCCGGCGATGAGATAGCCGAGCACGGTGCCGAGGCCAAGCCTCTTGAAGAGCGGCACGATGATCACCGCCGCGGCTAGGAAGATCGCGATTTGTCCGAGCATAGGAGGGATGGTCAACGGGCTGGATGGATACGAGGCAAGAGGCAGGACCCGACTCTTTGATCCCGCTTTAGTCCGGGCATGAGAACTTACTTGCGTTGCGTGGCCTCTCTAGTGCCAACCACACGCCGTGATCGAGTCGGTCACGCCGACGTACAACCGACGATCTATCCGCGGACGCGAGCAGGTACTGGCCTCACAGCACGCTGCGGACGAGGCCGCCGCGATGCGGAGGGCGGCGCCGTTGATAGCGGAGGCGAGCGGGCTGCTCACGCAGGTGACGAAATCCGCGACTTCCTTCGGGTCGATGAGGCGTTAGAAAAGCGAAGTGGGGGCGATTTCGGTATTATATCGGCAACACGGTCGACGAGGGGCGCCGGTGAGACTGACTGCAGACGGGCTTCGCCACTGGGAGAACAAGCGCATCACGCTGCTCGGCATGTCCGGGGTCGGCAAGACCCGCCTCGCGACCCTGCTGCGCCGATCCCAGTGGTTCCACTACTCCGCCGACTACCGCGTCGGGACGCGCTACCTGGATGAGGCGATCCTCGACAATATCAAGTCCCAGGCGATGCAGATCCCGTTCTTGCGCGAGCTGTTCCGCTCGGACTCGATCTACATCTGCAACAACATCACGGTGGACAACCTGAAACCACTGTCCACCTTCCTCGGCAAGCTCGGCAACCCGGAGCGCGGGGGCCTCTGCCTCGCGGAGTTCAAACGCCGCCAGTCCCTGCATCGCGAGGCCGAGATCCGCGCCATGAAGGACGTGCCCGATTTCATCCGTAAGGCACGCGACATCTACGGATACCGGCACTTCGTGAACGACGCCGGCGGAAGCCTCTGCGAGCTCGACGACCCCGAGGCGCTCCGCATCCTCGCCGAGCACACCCTCATCCTCTATCTCCGGGCCACCGCCGAGGACGAGGCCATCCTCATCCGCCGCGCCCTCGCCGATCCCAAACCGCTGTACTATCGCGAGGCGTTTCTGGACGAACAGCTCGACCTCTTTATGCGCGAGCACGGCCTCCCCTATATCGCGCTCATCGACCCCGACGATTTCGTGCGCTTCGTGTTCCCCAGGCTTTACCGATCGCGCATCCCGCGCTACGAGGCGATCGCCGCGGAATACGGCTACACCGTGACCACCACCGAGCTCGCAGGGGTCGCGAGCGAGGCCGATTTCCTGGCGCTCCTCGCGACCGTGCTCGAGCGGACCCCGGCACGCGCCTGAGCATGCCGCTCGTCGCCAATTCCGAGCTGCCCGCCTTCGCGGCCCTGCGCGCGGAAGGCGAGACCGTCCTCCCGCGCGAGGCGGCCCTGCACCAGGACATCCGCGAGCTCCACATCGGATTGCTCAACATGATGCCGGATGCGGCGCTCGCGGCCACCGAAAGGCAGTTCTTCCGGCTGGTCGGGGAGAGCAACCCGATCGCGCAGTTCTACGTGCATCCCTTCACGCTCGCGGGGCTCGAACGCGATGCCGAGGCACGAGCCCATATCCGCCGATACTACGAGGATCTCGAGGAGGTCCGATCGGCCGGGCTCGATGCCCTCATCATCACCGGGGCCAATGTGACGCAACCCGATCTCGCGCTGGAGCCGTTCTGGCAGCCGCTCATCGAGGTCATCGATTGGGCCTACGACAACGTCACCTCGACCCTGTGCTCGTGCCTCGCGACCCACGCCGTCTTGCAGTTCCGTTATGGCCAGAAGCGCCGGCGCCTGCCCGACAAGCGCTGGGGCGTGTATCCGCACCGGATCACGGATCGCCGGCACCCGCTCGTCATGGGCGTCAACACCCGCTTCGATGTCCCCCACTCGCGTTATAACCAGATCGATCGGGGACAGTTCGAGGCGGCCGGGCTCACCGTGCTGGTCGAGAGCGAGGCGGCCGGCGTACACCTCGCGGTCAGCGCGGACGGCTTCCGCCTCGTGTTCCTCCAGGCCCACCCCGAATACGACACCGTGAGCCTGCTCAAGGAATACAAGCGCGAGGTGCAGCGCTTCGCGCACCGCGAGCGCGACGACTATCCGCCCTTCCCCGACGATTATTTCACTCCAAAGGTACAGGCGATCCTCGGCGAGTATGCCGAGACGCTCCACGCCGCGCGATCGAAGGGCAAGCCCATCCCCGAGGTGCCCGAAGCGTTGATCACCCCGCACCTCGACAATACCTGGCACGACACCGCCCTGGCCATCGTCAACAACTGGGTCGGCAAGGTCTACCAGGTGACCCACAGCGACCGCCGCCGCCCGTTCATGGACGGTATCGATCCCGACGATCCGCTGGGATTGCGGGCGGGCCGACTCCCCTAGCCCGAATTTCTCACCACCACCCTGCTGCGACCGCCGATCCACTCGGTCCGGCGGGCTGTAGTGTAGAGTCGAGATGTGGCGCGGTGGTTTAGGTCTGGCCTATCTGTTCCCGGCCCTTTCGTTTGCCGGTGCCTCATTAGCCACGCCATGCTCCGTTTCCACATCCCGCTCATCGAACTGGACAGGC
>JBOIDT010000156.1:0-5596 GCA_050740755.1 Gammaproteobacteria bacterium | reverse complement strand
GCCGGATGGCGCGCCGGATGATCCGGCGCAACACATAACCGCGGCCTTCGTTGGCGGGCACCACCCCCTCGGCGGCGATGAAGGCGCAGGAACGGATGTGATCGGCGATGACCTGGAGCGAGGTGCGCGCGTTCGGCCCCCCCTCCCCCGCCATCTCGGAGACGGCGCGGATGAGGGCCGTGAACACATCGATGTCGTAGTTGCTATGGACCCCCTGCAGGACGGCCGCGATGCGCTCGAGCCCCATGCCGGTGTCCACCGAGGGTCTGGGGATCGGGTGCAGGCGCCCGGCCTCGTCGCGATCGTACTGGGTGAAGACCAGGTTCCAGACCTCGACATAGCGATCGCCGTCCTCTGCCGCGCTACCGGGCGGGCCGCCGGGGATCGCGGGACCGTGGTCATAGAAGATCTCCGAGCAGGGTCCGCACGGCCCGGTCGCGCCCATGGTCCAGAAGTTGTCCTTCTCGCCGCAGCGGGAGAAGCGCGCGGGATCGACTTGGATCTGTTTCAACCATACCGCCGCGGCCTCGTCGTCGTCCTCGAACACCGTGACCCAGAGCCGCCCGGGGTCGAGGCCGAGCACCCCCGTCAGGAACTCCCAGGCATAGGCGATCGCCTCGCGCTTGAAGTAGTCGCCGAAGCTGAAGTTGCCCAGCATCTCGAAGAAGGTGTGATGGCGCGCGGTGTAGCCCACGTTCTCGAGGTCGTTGTGCTTGCCTCCGGCACGCACGCAGCACTGGCTCGAGGCGGCGCGCCGATACGGCCTCTCTTCGCGCCCCAGGAACACGTCCTTGAACTGAACCATCCCGGCGTTGGTAAAGAGCAGGGTGGGATCGTTCTGGGGCACGATCGGCCCGCTCGGTACGATGGCGTGCTCGCGCCCTTGGAAGTAGTCCAGAAAGGCCCGGCGCAGCGCAGGGCTACTCAGGGCAGTGCGTGTCCCCGGCATCGTCGTCCCCGCCATCGCCTGCCAGGGGCCCTAGGAGCCGGCGAACGAGGGCCACGGGAAAGCCGCGCCGTACCAGGAACCGGCACTGGTGTGCCCGCCGTCCCGGGTCCATGGGCAAGACCTCGCCGAAGCGCCGCCGGCGCGTCTCGGCGAGCCGTTCGATCCAGGCGGGGTCCCGGGGATCGACCCAGTGGGCGATGATCGCCTCGTCGATGCCGCGTTCACGGAGTCCTGCCAGGATCTGCTCGGGTCCATAGCCGCGTTCGATGCGCGCCCGTGTGTAGTCTTCCGCGAAGCGCTCATCGCTCTGCAGGGCGCCGGTCGAAAGCTCCGCGAGCACGTGCTCCGCGACCTCCGACCCCACCCCCCGCGCCGCGAGCTTCTGGGCGAGCTCGCTACGGCTGTGCTCGCGCCGGGCGAGGAGCCGTAGGGCCCAGCGTTCGGCCTCCTCCCCCGCATCCCTCAGGCCTTGACCTCCTCGACGGCGGGGCGCGTCTCGGGCGCCGCGGGGAACACCTTGGCGCGTACCTCACGTTCGATCTCGGCGGCGAGCTCGGGGTGGTCCTTGAGAAAACCGCGGACGTTCTCCTTGCCCTGACCGATGCGTTCCCCCCGAAAGCTGTACCAGGCCCCGGTCTTGTCGATCACGCCGTGACTCACGCCGAGATCGATGATCTCGCCACTCCGCGACACGCCCTCGCCGTACAGGATGTCGAAGACCGCCTCTCGAAAAGGGGGGGCGAGCTTGTTCTTGACGACCTTTACCCGGGTCTCGTTGCCGACCACCTCTTCGTCGCGCTTGATCGAGCCAATGCGGCGGATATCCAGCCGGACGGAGGCATAGAACTTCAGGGCGTTGCCGCCGGTCGTGGTCTCGGGATTACCGAACATGACCCCGATCTTCATGCGCATCTGATTGATGAAGATGACGAGCGTGTTGGAGCGCTTGATGTTCCCCGTGAGCTTGCGCAGCGCCTGGGACATGAGCCGCGCCTGCAGGCCGACGTGGGAATCGCCCATCTCGCCCTCGATCTCGGCCTTGGGTGTCAAGGCGGCGACGGAATCGATGACGATGACATCGACGGCACCGGAGCGCACCAGCATGTCCGTGATCTCGAGCGCCTGCTCGCCCGTGTCCGGCTGCGAAACCAGGAGGTCTGCGACATCGACGCCGAGCTTGCCGGCGTACGGCGGGTCCAGGGCATGCTCGGCATCGACGAACGCGGCCGTCCCGCCCAGGCGCTGTACCTCGGCGACCGCGTGGAGCGCCAAGGTGGTCTTGCCGGACGACTCCGGGCCGTAGATCTCGACCACCCGGCCGCGCGGCAGACCGCCGATCCCGAGCGCGATATCGAGGCCGAGCGACCCAGAGGACACGGTATCGACGTCGCGCACCGCCTGTACATCGCCCATGCGCATGACGGAGCCCTTGCCGAATTGCTTTTCGATCTGGCCGAGCGCGATGCCGAGCGCGCGCTTCCTGTTGTCGTCCATCCCGTCTCCCTTGAGGGTTTTCAAATGTCTGTTACCCGCCAACGTTCTGATGTAGGGCCAATGTTGTGATGTATGAGTTAGGCGCGCTTTCCGCGCCGTAACCCACCAACCCGCCACCGTTTCGCATAGAGATTAGCACAAGCCCGCCCGCTTGGCGCGCCGCCGCATCAGTCGCGGAGCGGCCAGCGCGCGAGGACCCGATAGCGGGCCCCGCCGGGATCGGTCACCGACTCGCACAGCACGAAGTCCGCGATCGGCCAGCACAGCGGGGTGGGCGGATCCAGCCGCACCGCGCGCTCGACCCGGCGCATCAAGGTGAGATGGGCATGGAAGGGACGCCGGTCGACCTCGATACCACTGCTCGATATCCCCTCGCCGATCAGGGTCGCGAGGCGGACCAGTGCCTCGGGCGGCTGGGAAGTCCCCAGCCACAGGATCCCGCCCGGACGCGGCCAGAACCCCAGGCGATCGAGCCATAGCTCAAAGGCCGGCACGCGGACCGCGTCGGCCACATGCTCCACCGCGCGGCGCCTTTCGACATCGAGGCTGCCGAGGAAGGCCAGGGTGATGTGCCAGTTGGCGCGAGGCACCGGCCTGCCGCCACTGACCCGGCAAGCGACGGCCACCTTGGCAATGCGGTCCCGGAGCGCGTCGCCGGGCCAGAGCGCCAGGAACAGCCGCCGTCTAGGCTCCGACGTCGAGCCGTTCAAGGAGTCCCCGTAGCGCCGCGACGACCGCCTGGCGCCGGACCGCCTCGCGATCGCCCTCGAAATGGACCACCCGTGCAGCGGGCGGCGGAGGCCCGCCCGCAAAGGCCAGGCACACGGTGCCAACCGGTTTGTCCGCATCGCCGCCCGCGGGCCCCGCGATCCCGGTGATGGCGACACTCACGTCGGCGTGGCTCGCCTGCAATGCCCCCTCTGCCATCTCGGCGGCCGTCTCAATACTCACCGCACCAAAGCGAGCCAGGGTCTCCGCCCGAACACCCAAGAGCTCGCACTTGGAGGCATTGGAGTACACCACGAAGCCGCGCTCGAACCACCCCGAGCTGCCCGGCACGCTGGTGATGATCTCCGCTAACCAGCCTCCGGTGCAGGACTCCGCGGTGACCAGCGTATTTCCCCGCTCACCGAGGGCCCGCCCGAGTGCCTCGGCCAGCCTGCGCACGGTTCGCTATCGGCCCGAGCCAGCCGCGTCCCGGCGGCGTTCCTGGAAAAACAACTGCAACAGCTCCCTGCACGCCTCACCGAGACAACCACCCTCCACCTCCACCCGATGGTTCAGCCGCCCCGTACCGAGCACCGCGTACACGCTGCCGGCGGCACCGCTCTTGGGGTCCAGGGCGCCGAAGACGACCCGCGCGAGCCGCGCGTGGAGGATGGCCCCGGCGCACATGACACAGGGCTCCAAGGTCACGTACAGGGTCGCGCCCGGCAGCCGGTAGTTGCCGGCGCGACTCGCGGCGGCGCGCAGGGCCATGACCTCCGCGTGCGCGCTCGGATCGCGCTTTGCGATGGGGCAGTTCCAACCCTCGCCCAGCGCCTCGCCGTCGCGGACCAGCACCGCCCCGACCGGCACCTCGCCCGCGTCTCGCGCGCGATGGGCGAGCTTGAGGGCATGGCGCATCCAGCCGGCGTCATCCTGGTCCCCTACCCGTAGGGGCGCCCCCCCGTGAGCGCCCCCAAGGCCGCATCCAGCCGGCATCATCTTCGGTTACCGCGGACGTTCACGCCGAGGCGAACCGCCGGGCCACCCCGAAGGTCATCGTAGGTTCGATGTGGATCGGGGAGGTCACGACGCGCTTTATCGTTGAGCAACGCTGACCCGAGCCACCCACGCTGGGGCGGGCTCACCTGGACCGCTGCCATCTCTTGGCGCCGCCGCTTGGTGCCCGAGCCCTGGGCCTTGGCCGCAAGATGCAAAGACCTCTTCCGCATCATACGCTTTCCTCCGGTGCGCAGGACTTCGTTCTGCCGGATGCGCCCCGGCCAGGGCATCCGCCACATCTTCGGCCTGCCATCCGACTCCGTTCCGGATCATGCGCGATCGGCATTGCACCGAGGGTAAAGCTTACAGAGGAGGCGGCACTCCTTACCGGCGCCGCTTCCTCGAACGCTCCTCGGCATGCGGCTGAGATCGTTTATGTCCTTGAATATAAATGCTTATCGCTCAAATACCCAGGGTCTGGTATGGATGCTGCCGAATTACTTATCAATGGCGCCGATGGGCAGTATGCAAATGCAAGCGCCAGCGGCTCAGGATACCCTTTTTAGGAGGTAGATCATGCATTCGGTAGAAAAGAGCGTTTTTCTATCCTTGTGTTTAGGGCTGGCCTCAGCGAGCTACGCCGCAGGCGAGGAAGCGGGTGCACCCTCAGTCGGCGAACAAGGGGCGACGATGGGGAGTAGTGAGGATCAGGTGCTCACCACCCGGGTGGAGGCTACATTGCGCGCCGATCCAGCATTTGGGGACGCACCCGATCTTACGGTCAAGGCTACCGAGGGCACGGTTACACTGAGCGGATCGGTTGAGAATACAACCCAGGCCAAACGGGCAGTCCAAGTAGTCAAGAGCGTCGAAGGCGTGAAGGGGGTAGAGGACAAGCTGGTGCGCGAGAGTAAGACCGGTATGCCGGCGACGCCACATCAGTCCAACACCATTGATGCCCCTGCCCTGGAGGGTGGGAGCCCGTCGACTGCCGATAAGCCACGTTCGAGGTAAGAGCGCCAGCAACCGGGCTATGTTTATTATCTGTTAACCCCTCGGCCGCCGCGAGAAGATCGCGTCCTGAGTGAGCGTGCGAATGTCCTCGAGGGCCACGCAGGTATAGGGGATCACCTCATCGAAGTCGGCCTCGTAGGCCATGTTGACGTCGAAGGGGCTGACGTTCTTGGTGGGGTTGAACATGTGCAAGAGGTAGGGATCGCTCATGGCGCATCGATCTCGGCGGCTCTGTCTAGACTCCCGGATATCGGCTTTCCGCTGGTGACGGCCCGGAACACCCATGGCGTCTCAGTGGCCTCGAACCCCCCTGTGTCAACATAACGTGAGACACTTTTCTTTGTGAATTTACTGTAGAAAGGTGAAGGCCATGAACCAGGAGATACAGCCGTTGTTCGAAGTCGATGCAATGAAGGTCGCGGTCGGGAGCAC
>JBOIDT010000155.1:0-5705 GCA_050740755.1 Gammaproteobacteria bacterium | reverse complement strand
CCCTCGTGCAGGCGGCCGAGCGTCTCTCCGTCGACGACGTGCTTCCCGTAAACCGACCGCTGTCTTCGCCGAGCCAAAAGCACGGGCCGATGGTTCGCCGAGCGCGCGCGGGCTTCGTCATCGAAGAAAGGTCGAAAGAGACTGGCCTGGCAAAGGCAACGGTGGCCATCGCCGAGTATGGGGCCGAGCGGCGCACGACCGTCGAGATGTCCGAGCCTTACCTGCGCGCTTGCCGGCTCTTCCTCGATTCACCCGCGGACGGGCCGCTCTCGGCCAGCGATCTCGTGGCCCGCGTCTGTGATCTCGACATAGACGATGCATACCAGCTCTTCGATCTCTTGCTCGATGCTGGTTTCTTGCGACCCGCCTGAGGTCAACATGCCTCGAGGGTCCTTCGAAACGTGGCTGGCGCCGCTCGACCTCGAAACCTTCCGCGCGGAGTACTTCTCGAGGCGCATCCTCTTCCGCGAGGCAGCGCGCGAGCGCCTCGAGACCGTGCTCTCGCTGCGCTCATGGGACGTGGTCGACCTGCTGCGCAGCCCGGGCGTCAAGCCGTTTGCGTGGTTCCAAGGGCTCGACGGCCGGCACACTTGGTAGCCGAAGTCTCGAGCGACGCCGCTCTGAAGCTCTATCGCAGCGGCGTCACGCTCTACTTGAAGCACGTACCCGAAGTGGTCGCCGTGGCCAGCGACCTCGCACGCGCGCTCGACGTCCCTCGAGATCGCATATGGTATACGATCTTTTGCAACCAGCCCGGCGCGACGACGCGCGCGCATTTCGATCCGGTCGACACGATGACCTTGCAGATCAAAGGGAGCAAACGCTGGCGCGTAGCGCCCAATGTCTTCGCGCCCGATCCGATGGTGAGTTGGACCACGCTCGACGGCACCGAGAAGTATGCCGAGCTCTGGCTCTACGCACACGACGAGTTGCCCGCGGCGATCCCCGCCGACAGAGAGGAGTACGCGTTGAAACCGGGCGCGATGCTCAACGTGCCGCGCGGTTTTTGGCACGAGACCGACTCGAACGAAGAGTCCATGTCGCTGCACCTGCATCTCGTGCACCTGCCCTGGGTCGACGTTGCTATGGCATCGCTCCGCTCGGTCTTGATGCGCGATGCGGCCTGGCGCAAATCGCCGATCGAGCTATGGGACCGAGATCAGGCCGCGACGAACGCACGCGAGCTCGAATCGCTCCTCTCCTCCCTCGTCGAGGCAGCGTCGATGCTGACGTCCGATTGGCAGCACTGTTGCGCCTCACTTCATGCGCCCCAGAGCGTGCCCGTCCGGAGCTCTTGACCCGGACGCGATCCCATCGAGCGTTCAATTCGTAGGCGCCAGCGAGCAACAATGCTGGCACCTCCGCACCTCAGATGTCGTACAACCCGACTTTTGTCACCGTCTCCGTTGCCTTCCGTTTGGCACGCTCCACCGCCGACGTGTGGCCACCGACGCTGGCCGGTCTACGCGGCTTCCTGCCCCAGGTCGCGAAGGTCCTGGCCGCGATCGCCGAGACGCTCTCGTGGGTCGGTGCGATGCTCGTTGTTTTCTTGATCGTTTACTTCCGCCGGCGTTAGCTGCTGCCTGGGACGGTTACGGCGGGTGCCCGGGACCCCACCGGTGCCTCGGCCTCGGAAACCTGCCCCTGCTCGACCTGATCGAAATAGATGGAGATAATCCACAGCAGGTCGGGTAAGGTCCGTTTTATTCCTCAGCGTAGGTTCCGAGCACCGATGCTGCCATAAAACCCGCTCCGCCCTTATCTCTCCTGTCGAACCTAGAACCTTGCGCAGCGTCCGCAGAGGCGAATAGCGGTCGCCGATATTCTGTCACCACGGTGAAGAAAAACGAACCGCCGGAAATGAATGCACGCCGGTATCTCATGGTACCTCTGTCGGGCTACGCTGCCTGACCTCACCCATTCCCAACATGTTGAGACGCTCTCAATATGTTGAGAGCGCGCGCCGCGGAGGATCCCCCGATCCGCGCCCCGGTCTCATGCCACCAATCGGTAACAAACCTTTCGCGACAAGCGCTTGAAGTCTCCAGGCCGTGCTCGTTACGGTCTGGTACGCGCCTCGCAATATCCCGGTTGCGACACCGCATGAACGGTGATCATGACCCCAAGCCTTCAAAGCCACTTGAGGACAGATAAAATGAATCGATCAATGAAACGGCAGGTGTCAAACGCGCCCTTGTCCTTGGTGCTGGCCCGAAGGGGACCGATGACCCCTTCGAAGCGCATGGTGGCGCGAGGGGTTCTACGGCTCCTTGCTCCACTTGCCCTCTTCGTGGGTCTCCTGGCCGCACCCATCGACGCGCTCGTGCCGGCCGCCTCGGCCGATTCGGGCGACGACGACCATTCGCGCGGCGCTGTGACCGGCCGGCGGCTCTTCGAGCGAGAGACGTTCGGTGGGAACGGCCGAACGTGCCTCACCTGCCACGGCCGCGAGACCGGGACGGTATCACCCGCCGATGCGCGGGAACGATTCCTGGCCGATCCCGGCGATCCGCTCTTTCGCGGGGACGGCAGCGACGATGGAGAGGGCAACGGGGTGACACGGATGCTCACGCATGCGACTGTCCTGATGAACATCCCACTCGCTCCGAACGTCAGCCTCGCCCACGATCCAAAGGCCCGGACCGTCGTCCTGCCTCGGGGTATTCCGACGACGCTCGACACGCCCGCTCTCGACCCGGTCCTCATGTACGACGGGCGTCAACCGGACCTTGTTTCCCAGGCGCTCGGTGCCATCGTCGATCATGCACAAGCGACGCGCCTGCCGGGCCGGAAGGAGCTGGAGAAGCTCGTGGAGTTCGAGCACTCGCGACGCTTCTTCAGCTCGAGAGCGCTGCGGAAATTCGCCCGTACTGGACACGCGCCCTCGCTACCGCTCGGCCGGACCGAGTCGGAGAAGCGCGGGCGCCGTTTCTTCGAGGACGTGCCGCTCGGCACGGGCAACTCGAAGCCGGGCAACTGTGGCGTTTGTCACAGCGGCCCGATGCTGAACGAGACGAACGAATTCGATCCATTCGGCCGCGGCGAGCGGTTCCGGAGCATCCTGGTCTCGGAGCTGAACGCAGCGGGCAACCCGGTGATGGACTTCGTGTTCCGGGATCCGGACGGCACCACGACCGTGGTATCCAGCCCCGATCCGGGACGCGCCTTGATTACCGGTGATGCCAGTGATGCCAGCCTCCCGATCGAGAGCGTCAATGCATTCAAGATCCCGTCGCTCTGGGGCGTGAGCCGGACGGCGCCCTACTTCCACGACAACTCCGCAAAGACGCTAGAGGACGTCCTGCTGCATTACGCGCAGTTCTTCGCGATCGTCACCGACCCCTCGATCGATGGCGATCCACCCCTGATCCTGACGGAGCAGGACCAGGCGGATATCATCGCGTTCCTGAAGCTGCTGCGGTGAGCTCGCGGTCTTGGTCGCGTTACTCGTCGCGGCTGTCCAGGACCTTGCAAGAGCCGTCCGGCGAGGTGGACGCCGTTGCCGACAGCATGGACCAGTGTTCTCGGGACGACCGGCAAGATACCGGAGCGCACGCAAAGCCCCCTCCCGTCGCAACGTTCCAGGAAGGAGGGATCTCGAACAGGAGACACACGATGACCCCGCATCGCCTCAGCCTCGCCGCCCTGGCCCTCGCCCTGGCCCTTCCCGCGGTCTCCCTCGCCGCGAGGCCCACGAACAAGGGTCCCAAGCTCGCCGTCATCCTCGTCGTCGACCAGTTCAGCTACGAGACCATGCGCGCGATGCGCCATCACTTCGGCAAGACCGGCATCGAGCGGCTCACCTCGGAAGGCGCGAGCTTCACCCAGGCCCACTACGGCCACGCGACCACCTACACCGGTCCGGGGCACGCCTGCATCGCGTCGGGGGCCTACGCGAACAAGAACGGGATCGTCGCCAACAAGTACTATGACCGGGCCGCGGGCAAGACTTTCACGATGCTCGCCGACGCGGCGCACCCGGTGCTCGAGCAGAAGCCCAGCGCCGACGACGACTCGTCGCCCGTCAACTTCATCGGCGAGACCGTCGGCGATCGGCTGCGGGTCGCCACCGGCATGAAGGCCAAGGTCGTCGCCATCGCCACCAAGGACCGCGCCGCCGTGCTCCTCGGCGGCCGGCTCGGCAGCGCCTACTGGATGAGCGAGGAGAATGGGAAGATGACGACGTCGACCTACTACGCCACGGAACGGCCGGCGTGGGTCAAGGCATTCAACGACAAGAAGATCCCCGACTCATGGTTCGGAAAGACCTGGGACCGGTCGATGCCGGAGAAGGACTACCACGGAAAGGACGACCGGCCCTACGAGTCTGGGGAGGCGATGGGCCGGACCTTTCCGCACAGGCTCACCGACAAGTCGGGCAAGCCCGGCTCCGACTTCTACGCGGCGTTCGCGGCGACGCCGATGGCGAACGACCTGGAGGTGGAGTTCGCCAAGGCGGCGGTGGCGGCGGAAAAGCTGGGCCAGCGGGACGTGACGGACCTCTTGGCGGTCAGCTTCACCGCGAACGATGTCATCGGCCACGCCTTCGGGCCGGAGAGCCACGAGGTGCAGGACGCCGCGGTGCGGGTCGACCGGTCGATCGCCGATCTGCTCGCGTTCCTGGAAAAGCAGTTGGGCGGCAAGGAGAACCTGGTGGTGGTGTTCACCGCCGACCACGGCGCGACGCCGACCCCGGAGTACATGGCCTCGCTCGGCCATCCCGCCGGCCGCATCAAGAAGGCGACGATCCAGGAAGCGGTGAACAAGGCCCTGGGGGAGCGCTTCGGCGCCGGCGAATGGGTGATGGCGCTCGAGGATCCGAGCGTGTTCCTGAACGAGAAGCTCGTCATCGAGCGCAACCTCGACTTCGCGACGGTGCAGGAAGGGGCGGGGGCCGCGGCGATGGGGATCCCGGGGTTCGCCGGGTACTTCACCCGCACGCAGCTCGTGAGGGGGACCCTGCCCTCGACGCCGGTGGCGCATGCGTACCAGCTCTCGTTCTATGCGCCGCGCTCCGGCGATGTGCTGCTCTTGACCCAGCCGTTCTACTTCTGGGGCAAGTACGGCGAGAAGAACGAGGGCTCGACCCACGGCTCGCCGTACCGGTACGACAGCCACGTGCCGCTCGTGTTCTGGGGCGCGGGGGTCAATCCCGGGGTGCATCGGGGATGGGTCGACATCAGCGACCTGGCGCCGACCCTGGCGGCGCTGCTCGACATCGGCGCGCCGGCGGGGGCGGACGGGCAGGCGAGGGCGGAGGTGTTGAAGTAGTCAACGGCGCCGTTCCTGATGGCGCGGGCATGACGGCCCGGAATCAATCCAGTTGCTTCCTGAGGGGGACGCTCAATACAACTGCCACTGACACCAAGGTGACCCGGCCCCGTTAGCCAACCCTCCCATGTGTACGTCAGCAAGTTGTTTCGGGGTCATTGAACCATTCGTGCCGAACAAGGTGATAACGACACGAAGAACGAGAACGGCAGTAGCCACCAAGGTTGCGCCATCCCAATCCGGCGCGATGAGATTGCCTCGGACATTACCAACTTCATTTGAGTGAATATAGGAGTAAGCAATAAGCAACTTGAGAGTGCCGAGTTCTCGGCTACTCGTCGAGTTCGCGCCGCGCCTGTTCCAGGCGCAGCTGTGAGAGGGTGAGGGCGAGTGTGAGCCACTCTTGAGTCAGCCCTCGGAAGCGCTTGTACGCG
>JBOIDT010000154.1:0-5707 GCA_050740755.1 Gammaproteobacteria bacterium | reverse complement strand
ACGCTCGCGCGCCTGTGCGAGGCCTTCTCGCCGACCGGGACCTAGCGACGCTTTGAAGGAAAGAGCGGGCCGGCCTCGAAGCGCGAGCGTTTGAGCCGGCGGTCGCGGGCGAACAGGGCGGGGTGGGGCAGCGCATGGCCCCGCCCCAGTGCCAAGAAGACCAGGAGCAACGCGGTGAGGCCGAGCACCCCGTAGTTTCCCATCGCCGCATACGGGGTGAGACCGCGGTGGGGGATGACCCGGGCGCTCAGGGCGTGGGACTGGAACTGCGGCGAGTGGGTCACCACCCGGCCGCGCTCATCGATGACCGCCGAGACCCCGGTGTTGGTCGCGCGCAGGAGATAGCGGCCGGCCTCGCGGGCCCGCATGCGCGCGATTTGGAGGTGCTGGTGGGGGGCGAGCGAGTCGCCGAACCAGGCATCGTTGCTGACGTTGACGAGCAACTCGGCCGCCGGCAGGGCGTCGATGACCTCCTCGCCGAAGGCGTCCTCATAGCAGATCGAGACGCCGATCGGGTGTCCGCCGACCTCCAGTAACGGCTGATAGCGCGGCCCGGCGCTGAAATCGGACAGCGGGATCTCCAGGAAATCCAGGACCCGGAGGAGCGCGTCGGGCAGCGGCATGTATTCTCCGAAGGGCACCAGGTGGCGCTTGCGATACACCCCCGCGTGCCGCACGGACACCACCGCGTTGAAATAGTCCTCGGTGCTCCCCGCAGCAAAGGGCACACCGACGAGGACCTCCGTGGGGTGCCGCGCGGCCAGTCCCCTGACCGTCTGAACATAGGGCGCTGCGGCGTCGTAGAAGAGCGGGATGGCGGTCTCGGGCCACACGATCAGGTCCTTGTCCCAGTGTGGCGCCGACAGCGCCAGATAGCGATCGATGGTCGCCTGGCGCTCTGCCGGTGCCCATTTGATCGCTTGGGCGATGTTGCCT
The DNA here is from genome assembly GCA_050740755.1 of Gammaproteobacteria bacterium. Classification (GTDB taxonomy): domain Bacteria; phylum Pseudomonadota; class Gammaproteobacteria; order JACCXJ01; family JACCXJ01; genus JACCXJ01. The sequence goes on along the minus strand of JBOIDT010000154.1, from coordinate 4,771 downwards.
TGGATGAGCGCGACCTCGAGCGGCTGGTGCGCGGGCCGGGTCCAGGAGACGTGCCCCAGCGCCCAACTACCGGCCAGGAGCAGGCAGAGCCCCCCCAGATAACTCGGCCTGCGCGGTCCGTTCAGGACTTGGCACAAAAGGCCGGCGCACAGGGCTACTCCGAGCCCCACGCCGTAGACGCCGAAGATCGGGGCGAGCCCGCCGAGCGGCGCGTCGACCTGGCTGTAGCCGAGGCTGAGCCAGGGAAAACCCGTGAACAGCCAGCCACGGACCCATTCGCCGGCGCACCACAGGGCCGGCAGGGCCAGGAGGAAACGCCGTGCCCCGGGGCCTTTGCACAGACGATTGGCCAGGAACCCGACCACGGCCGGGTACGCCGCGAGGATGGTGACGAAGGCGACGGTGACGGACACCGAGAAGGCGAGATGCGGGAGGCCGAACTGGTGGACGCTGATCTGGACCCACGACACCCCGACGCCGAACGCCCCCAAGCCATACAGCCAGCCCCGCCGGGCGGCACGCCCTGCGGATACGCCGGTCCACAGGGCGAACAGCACCGCCAGCGACAGGATCGCCAGCACCCCGAAGCCGAAGGGCGCGAAGCCGAGCGGCAGCACCGCGCCGCTCGCGAGCGCACCCACATCGCCGGCGAGCCGGCCTGCCGTCGGGCTCGCGCCATGGGCCGATGCGCCATGGGTCGATGCGGTAGGCCAGGGGCTCATCATCCGGCGCGGTATCAGCGGTACGCTGGCGCGTTCTCCGGGTCTCACAGTGGCCATGGCTAGGCCGCGCTCGCGTGTTGTTCCGGTGGCGCCTCGGCGTCGCGCTCCGGGCGGCGGGTGACGCGCAGGAGGTGGACGCGGCGCGGATCGGCGCGCAGCACTGTAAAGCGCAGCCCTTCCAGCTTGATGGTCTCGCCGCGCGCCGGCACGTGCCCGATCGCCTGCAGCACGAAGCCGCCTATGGTATCGAAATCCTGCTCCGGGAACCCGGTATGAAAGTAGCGGTTGAACTCATCGATGGGCGTGCGGGCCTTGACGGTATACCGGTCGTCACGATGTTTCTTGATATACCCCTCTTCATCGGTGTCGTGCTCATCGGCTATCTCACCGACGACCTGCTCGATCACGTCCTCGATCGTGACGAGCCCCGCCACCTGTCCATATTCATCGACGACGATGGCCATATGGTTGCGGCTGCCGCGAAACTCGCGCAGCAGGATCTGCAGGCGCTTGCTCTCGGGGATGAAGACCGGTGGCCGCAACACGTCCCGGAGATCGAAGCGCGTGCCTTGCGGTTTGGCGAGGTGCGGAAGCAGGTCTTTGGCGAGGAGTACGCCCGCCACCTGATCGCGTTTGGGATCGAGTACCGGGAAGCGCGAGTGACCAGACTCGACCACCGTCGGGAGCAGGTCGTCGAGCTCGGCGTCGTCCTCGACCATGACCATCTGGGCGCGCGGGACCATGATGTCGCGCACCCGCATCTCCGCCATCAGGAGCGCCCCTTCGATCATGACCAGGGCCTCGGGATGGATCAGATCGCGCTGCTCCAGCGCGTGCAAGAGCCCGGTCAATTCCTGGCGGTCCTTGGGATAGTGGCAAAAGGGTTTGCGTAACCGCGCGAGCCAGGCGCGGAGCCGTCGAGTCAGGCTAGATCGGTCTTCGTTCACGGACCTTCGTTCACGGATGGGGACGGTGCGGCATAGGGATCGGAAAAACCCAGCCGTGCCAGGATCTCGGTCTCCAGCCTCTCCATCTGTGCCGCCTGTCTTTGGCGCTCATGGTCGAAGCCCAGGAGGTGCAGGACGCCGTGCACGACCATGTGGGCCCAGTGCGCCTGCACGGGCTTGCGCTGCTCCCTGGCTTCATGGATGACGAGAGGGGCACAGATCACCACATCGCCGAGGAAGGCCGGATCGATCGCCTCGACTCCCTCGCTCGCGAACGACAGGACGTTGGTGGGCCCGCTTTTACCGCGAAACCGACGGTTGAGGGCCGCACCCTCTTTCTCGCCGACGACGCGTACCGTGAGCGCGGCCTCCGACCGCCGGCCTGCGAGCGCGGTCCGTGCCCAACCGCGCAGGGCGCGGCTTTCGGGGACGGTCCACCCCTCGCAAGCCCGCTGCACGCCGATCCGGGTCCTCATCGGGGCCTTTGGGCCCGGGCGGTGTTCTTGTCGCTCATGGTCTTTTCCGCCACGATCTTTTCATAGGCATCGTAGGCCTCGATCACCCGCTGTACCAGGGGATGGCGTACCACATCGCGGGCCTGGAAGAACGTGAAGCTCACGCCCGGCACGTCCTCCAGCACGTCGATGATGTGCCGGAGTCCCGATCGGCGCCCGGCCGGCAGATCGACCTGGGTGATGTCCCCGGTGACCACCACCGTGGAGCCGAACCCGATGCGGGTCAAGAACATCTTCATCTGCTCGGGGGTCGTGTTCTGTGCCTCATCGAGGATGATGAAGGAATCGTTGAGGGTCCGCCCGCGCATGAACGCCAGCGGCGCGACCTCGATGATGTTGCGTTCGATGTACTTCCCGACCTTCTCGAAACCCAGCATCTCGTAGAGGGCGTCATAGAGCGGCCGCAGGTAGGGATCGACCTTCTGCACGATGTCGCCGGGCAGGAAACCCAGCCGCTCGCCGGCCTCGACGGCCGGGCGCGCCAGCATGACCCGGCGCACGCCCTCCGCCTCCAGCGCTTCGATGGCAGAGGCCACGGCGAGATACGTCTTGCCAGTGCCCGCCGGACCTATCCCGAAGCTGATGTCGTGGTGCTGGATGGAATCGAGGTAACGGCGCTGGTTCGCGCCGCGCGCCTTCACGGTGCATCGCGGGGTGCGGATCGTGCGCTCCTCGGGCGCCGGATCCTCGAGCAGATCGCCTATCCCGGCCTGCTGGAGGTGCAGATGGATGCGTTCCGGTGACAGCAGTTCCTCGGATGTCGTCTGGTACAGACGCTCGATCAAGCGGCCGGTCGCGGCTACCTCGCGCGGCAGGCCGATGACCCGAAACACATTGCCGCGGTTGTTGATCTCGACCCCCATGCGGCGCTCGATCTGGCGCAGGTGCTCGTCGAACTGGCCGCACAGGTTCGCCAGGCGCCGGTTGTCCGGCGGGCAGAGCACGATGTCGCTCGCCAGGGCTTGCGGGAGCTCGGCCTGGGTACTCAAGCGGCCACTTCGGGGCGGGCAGGGCCCTCGTCATTCCCGCGTTCCGATACCGGAACCCCCAGCAGCGAATGGGACCTGGTCTCGGTGATCACGACGTCCGCGAACTGCCCGATGAGGTCGCGATCTGCGTACAGGTTCACGACACGGTTGTTCTCGGTGCGCCCGAAGACCTGATCCCGATGACCGTGGGAGCCCGCGCCGAGAGGTGATAAATGCTTGCGGGAAAGCCCCTCGACGAGGATAGACGCTGTCTGCCCCACCATCGCCTCGCTGATGCGCCTGGAGTTCTCTGCTATGCGGTTCTGGAGGCACGCAAGGCGTACTTTCTTGACGGCCAGGGGTACCTCGTCGGGCAGGCTGGCCGCGGGCGTGCCCGGGCGGCGGCTGTAGAGGAAGCTGAAGGAGTCATCGAAACCGATCTCCTCGATGAGGCCCATGGTCCGGGCGAAGTCTTCATCGGACTCCCCGGGGAAGCCCACGATGAAGTCCGACGACAGGCTGATGTCGGGACGGGCCGCGCGCAGCCGTCGCACCTTGGATTTGTACTCGATGGCGGTGTAGCCGCGCTTCATGAGCGCCAGGATGCGGTCCGAGCCGCTCTGCACCGGCAGGTGTAGATGGCCGGCGAGCTCGGGGACCTCGGCGTAGGCCGTCACCAGACGCTCGGAAAGCTCCAGAGGGTGCGAGGTGGTGAAGCGGATCCGGTCGATGCCGTCGATGGCCGCCACGTAACGGATGAGGAACGCGAGATCGCATACGCCTCCTTGGTGCAGGGCACCGCGGTAGGCGTTGACGTTCTGTCCGAGGAGGGTGATCTCCCGCACCCCTTGCTCGGCGTGGCCGACGACCTCGGTGATGACATCGTCGAAAGGCCGGCTGAACTCCTCGCCGCGGGTGTAGGGGACGACGCAGAAGCTGCAATACTTGCTGCAGCCTTCCATGATCGAGACAAAGGCGGTGGGGCCCTTTGCACGGGGCCTTGGCAGGCAATCGAACTTCTCGATCTCCGGGAAGCTCACGTCGATGACCCGCTCGCCGGTCGCGCGGACGCGGTCCAAGAGGGCGGGGAGGCGGTGCAGGGTCTGGGGCCCGAAGACGAGGTCCACGAAGGGCGCGCGCTCCCAGATGGCGGCGCCTTCCTGGCTCGCCACGCAGCCCCCTACCCCGATCACGAGATCCGGACGGGTCTCCTTCCAGCGGCGCCAGCGGCCCAGCTCGGAGAAGAGCTTCTCCTCTGCCTTCTCGCGTACGGAACAGGTATTGACCAGGATCACGTCGGCACGTGCCGGGTCCGCGGTCGTGGCCAGGGCGTGCGACTCCCCCAGGACCTCCTCGATCCTAGCCGAGTCGTATTCGTTCATCTGACAGCCGAAGGTCTTGATATAGAGCTTCTGGGCCATGCGCTCCCCGAGAGCCCCCGCGAGGCGGGTAAGCTACACCCTTTGAGCGGACTTTTCCATGGTTCCTCTGACGCGCCATGCGGCGATGTCCGGGCATCGAACGGCGTCCGCCGCTCGGTACCCCGCTCCCCGAACCGCCGCCGGTTGTCTCTCCGGGCCTGCGTCGCCCCACCCGCGCGGAGGACTCCCGGTGGGAAC
>JBOIDT010000153.1:0-5722 GCA_050740755.1 Gammaproteobacteria bacterium | reverse complement strand
TATTTGGTGGGCCGTGCAGGAGTCGAACCTGCGACCAACGGATTAAAAGTCCGCTGCTCTACCGGCTGAGCTAACGGCCCTGGATCGCGGCGGCGCGATGATAGCGGATAGCCTGCGAGGAACAAAGCGCACTCCCCCGTGCGTCCGCCCACCCTTGATTTTTACCGGGCAGACCCCATGCTGAGCGCATCCTGGACCTGAGGCCTTCGCTATGCCGATCTACGAATATGAGTGCCCGAGTTGCGGCCACCGGATGGAGGCCATCCAGCGGCTCGGCGACCCGGTCCTGACCGACTGCCCGGCGTGCGCCAAGACGGACCTCCGGCGGCTGGTCTCGGCGGCGGGGTTCCGCCTCAAGGGCTCGGGCTGGTATGCCACCGATTTCAAGGACAAGCCCAAGACCAAGCCCACGACCGAACCGAGCGATGGCGCCACCGAGAAGCCCACCGACGGCGGCGCACCGGCGGCAGAGACCAAGAAGCCCACCGACGGCGGCACACCGGCGGCAGAGTCCAAGAAGCCGGAGCAGCCCAGCACCACGAGCGAGTGACGGGCGTTACGATCTGACATCCCGCCTGGTTCCCTCGCAGGCCCGCACCGCCCCGCGTGACGTTGCGCGGCCCGCACCGACTCCGTACCATTCGTCCTCTCCTCCGTCCCTCGGGCCTCCTCATGCGCAGCCACTATTGCGGGCAGATCGGCCTCGCGTGCCTCGAACAGGGGGTCACCCTGTGTGGCTGGGCCCACCGGCGCCGCGATCACGGGGGGATCCTGTTCATCGATCTGCGTGATCGGACCGGCCTCTGCCAAGTGGTCTTCGATCCCGAGACACCGGAGAGCTTCGCGGTGGCCGAGCGCGCGCGTGGGGAGTACGTGCTGCGGGTGCGGGGCCGGGTACGCCGCCGCCCGCCCGGTACCGAGAACCCGGGGCTCCCGAGCGGTGAGGTCGAGGTCGTCGGTGATGAGCTCGAGATCCTCAATACCGCCGACACACCCCCCTTCCAGGTGGACGACGACAACGTCCAGGAAGAAACACGCTTGCGCTATCGCTACATCGATCTGCGCCGGCCCCAGATGCAGGACAACCTCCGGTTGCGCGCCCGCGTCTGCCGGGTGCTGCGGCGCTACCTGGACAACGCCGGCTTCGTCGAGATCGAGACCCCGATGCTGACGCGCGCGACCCCGGAGGGCGCTCGCGATTACCTGGTACCGAGCCGCACCCATCCGGGGCAGTTCTTCGCCCTGCCGCAGTCCCCCCAGCTCTTCAAGCAGCTCCTCATGATGTCGGGCCTGGACCGTTACTACCAGATCGTGCGCTGCTTCCGCGACGAAGACCTGCGCGCCGATCGCCAGCCCGAGTTCACCCAGATCGACATCGAGACCACGTTCCTGGACGAGGGCGGGATCCTCGCCATCATGGAGGACATGGTCCGCGGGCTTTTCCAGGAGGTGCTCGGGGACATGCTGACCGACCCCATCCCGCGCATGAGCTTCGCCGAGTGCGTGGGGCGATATGGCACCGATCGGCCCGACCTCAGGGTCCCACTCGAGATCGTGGATTGCGCCGATCTCGTCGGATCGGTCGAATTCGCCGTGTTCGCGGGGCCCGCGAACCGACCGGGCGGGCGCGTCGCTGCGCTCAGCGTGCCGGGGGCCGCGGCGTTATCGCGCAAGACCCTCGACGATTACGCGGCCTTCGTCGCCCGCCATGGGGCGAAGGGACTCGCCTACATCAAGGTCAACGATCGGGCACAGGGGCGCGACGGTCTTCAATCACCGATACTCAAGTTCCTGCCGGACACGGCCATCAACGGCATCCTCGCGCGCACCGGGGCACAGACCGGGGACCTGATCTTCTTCGGGGCTGACGACGCCCAGGTGGTCAACGACGCCCTCGGCGCCTTGCGACTCAAGCTCGGGGCCGATCTCGGGCTGGCGCGGGAGGGTTGGCATCCGCTCTGGGTCGTGGACTTCCCGATGTTTCAATGGAGTCAAGAAGAACAGCGGTTTCTCGCCCTGCACCACCCCTTCACCGCCCCGAAGACCACGGATCCGGCGGCGCTCGCGGCCGACCCCGGCGGCTGCCTGTCGCGCGCCTACGACCTGGTCCTGAACGGCACCGAGATCGGCGGCGGATCGGTGCGTATCCATCGCCGCGAGATGCAGGAGGCCGTGTTTCGAATCCTCGGTATCGAGCCCGACGAGGCGCAAGAGAAGTTCGGCTTCCTCCTGGAGGCGCTCCGTTACGGTTGTCCGCCGCACGGCGGGATCGCCTTCGGCCTGGACCGCCTGGTCATGCTGATGGCCGGCGCCTCTTCGATCCGAGATGTGATCGCCTTCCCCAAGACCCAGTCCGCCGCCTGCCCGCTTACGTGTGCGCCCTCGCCGGTGCCGGAGCCGCAGCTTCGAGAGCTGTCCATCGCCATCTGCAGACCCTCATAGGGCCCCAGCCCCTTGTAGGAATGCGCCTTGTAAGAGTGTAGCCAATACACTATAGTGTCCGGTCTGCGTCCGGGGAGGAAATGCCTTTCACCTACCACTATCCGCACCCTGCGGTGACGACCGACGTGGTGCTGTTCACGATCCAGGACGAGCGCCTGCTGGTGCTGCTCGTTCGGCGCGCGCAGGACCCCTACCGCAGACACTGGGCCCTGCCGGGCGGATTCATCGACATCGATGAGGACATAGAAACCTGCGCCCGGCGCGAGCTCCGCGAAGAGACCGGGCTTTCCGGCATGTACCTCGAGCAACTGTGTACGGTGGGCACCCCGGGCCGTGATCCGCGCGAGCGGGTCATTTCGGTCGTGTACTTCGGTCTCGTGCCCCATGACGAAGTCGCACCTAAAGCAGCGTCCGACGCCGAGGCGGTCGGGTGGTTTCCGGTCGAGGACCCGCCGACGCTCGCCTTCGACCACGGCGCGATCCTGCACCTGGCCCACACCCGCCTTTCCGCCAAGCTCGGCTACTCGTCCATCGCGTTGCGCCTCATGCCGGAGAAGTTCACCCTGACCGAGCTCCAGTCGGTCTACGAGCGGGTGCTCGGCAGGACCTTGGACAAGCGCAACTTCCGCAAGCACATCCATGCCACGGGTTGCATCGAGGCCTCGGCGGAATGGCAGTCGCGCGCCCGGCGCCGGCCCGCCCGCCTGTACCGGGCCCGTAGCCCCGGCACGGTGGAGCTCTTTCGTTGACCGCACTGGGGCGGTAAGTATCGAGGTTCCGCTATGCTTCAGCTCCGATCCCATCCCATTCCGGCGGTCCCCCCGACGGTCGTCGAGGATCTCTCGGACGATGAGCGCGATGCGCTCCGGGCCGAGATCAAGGGCCTGCTCCGCGCCCAGGACGCCGTCATGGTCGCGCACTATTACACCGATCCCGAGGTCCAGCGGCTCTGCGACGACACCGGCGGCCATGTCTCCGACTCGCTGGACATGGCGCGCTTCGGACACGAGCACCCGGCCTCGACGCTCCTGGTCGCGGGGGTCCGGTTCATGGGCGAGACCGCCAAGATCTTGAACCCCGAAAAGCGCGTCCTGATGCCGGATCTGGAAGCCGAGTGCTCGCTGGACCTCGGGTGCCCGCCGCCGGCGTTCGCGGCCTTCTGCGATGCCCACCCCGACCGCACCGTGGTCGTCTACGCCAACACCAGCGCGGCCGTCAAGGCGCGCTCGAACTGGGTCGTGACGTCGTCGAGCGCGCTCGAAGTCGTGGCCTACCTTAGGGACCGCGGAGAGAAGATCCTGTGGGCCCCGGACAAGTACCTGGGCGCCTATGTACGGGAGAAGACCGAGGCGGACATGGTGCTGTGGGACGGCGCCTGCATCGTCCATGAGGAGTTCAAGGCGCGCGAGCTCGATGCGCTGCGTCGCGTGCACCCCGACGCCAAGGTGCTGGTGCATCCCGAATCACCGGCCGGGGTCGTGGCCCAGGCCGATGTCGTGGGCTCGACCACGGCCTTGATCAAGGCCGCTCGCGATCTCCCGGTCGAGAAGCTCATCGTCGCGACCGACCGTGGGATCTTCTACAAGATGCAGCAGGCTGCGCCCGGCAAGACCCTCATCGAGGCCCCGACGTCGGGACACGGGGCGACCTGCCGGAGCTGCGGCCATTGCCCGTGGATGGCAATGAACGGCCTCAGGAAGGTTGCGGCGAGCCTGCGCTCCGGCGCCAACGAGGTGTGCGTGGATCCCGAGACCGGGCGGCGGGCGCGGCGCCCCATCGAACGCCTGCTGGATTTCTCCGCGGGGCGCAGCAGGGTGGTCTACGGCGCTAACGACGCGTGAGCGTCTTTCTCAGATAAGCCGGAGGCTGAGTATTCCCTTAGCACAGCCTGAAGAGGTCGTGGTCCTCATCCACGGGCTCTTCATGAGCGGCCGGGAGATGGCGCTCCTGCGCCGCCAGCTCGCGGTTGCGGGCTTCTCGACTCGTCAGTTCTCGTACCCGAGCGTGCGCGTGAGCCCGGCCGTTGCCGCGCGGCTCCTCGGCGATTTCGTGGCCGGGATCGAGGCACCGGTCGTTCACTACGTCGCGCACAGCCTCGGTGGTCTGGTCCTGCGGCACTTCCTTCACGGCCATGCGGCCCGCCGCCCCCCGGGCGGCTATCCGGGCCGTGTGGTGACCCTCGCGACGCCCCACCAGGGCAGCCGGGCCGCCCAGGCCCTCGCCAAGACCGCGCTCGGCCGCCGCCTCTTGGGCAAGAGCGTCGAGCAGGGGCTGCTCGGCGATGTCCCGGCCTGGCCTGACCAGCGGGCGCTGGGCGTCATCGCCGGCAGCCGGGGTCTCGGGCTAGGCCGCTTTTTCGCGCGACTCGATTCGCCTCATGACGGCACCGTGGCCGCGGCGGAGACTGAGCTGTTCGCGGCGGCCGATCGGATCCTCCTACCGGTCTCCCATTTCGGGGGCTTGTTCTCGCGGGAGGTGGCGGATCAGGTGATTTATTTCCTGCGGCAAGGGCGTTTCAGGCGCGGGGGCAACTGCGATGGATGTCGATGACATCGCGATCGAGCGGATCTCCGTCGAGGACTTACGGGCCGACAAGTCCGGAGTTCTGATCGAGCAGATAGCCTCCCTGGCCTATCGGGCCTTCCGAGAGCGGCCCTGGAATGATGACCTCGAAAGGCCGCGCCTGCACCTTGGTCTCGGTGTCGATCTGATGCTGATGCGGCGTAATGCCGTGGGCTTCATCGCCAAGGCCAAAGGCTCTGGCAGACAAGGCCGACGATCGGTCCTGGCTCGACCTTGTGAGCGGCGCCCCGCAATCTTTCAGCCGCCAACCGTGGCTGCTCAAGGTTACCACGCCCCACCTCCAAGGGGATATCGACGGCACGGAGTTCTATGTCCAAGCGGAAGATGATCGTTCGCTGCTCATTGTTTTAGAAGGCCGCGTGCTGGTTTCCAACGATAAGGGGCGGCTCACGGTTGCCTCAGGTCAGGCCGCCACCGCGGAAGCCGGAAAGGCACCTGTGTACCACATCGTGGTCCGCCCGCGGGATGCCGTCCAGTGGGCGCTGTACTACCCACCCATCCTCTATCTTCGCCCCGATGAATTCCCGCCCGGCCCGGGCTGGCAAGGGATGGTTCGACAATCCATCGAGCTCTACCCTATCGTTGCTCGTGCCAAGGTAAATCCGAGACCTTGGAAGTGGGTGAAAGCCCATGAAATTGGTTGTTGTTACCCAGTGGGTGAGGGTCGATAAGGCTCAAGTCCCACCTGACCAAAGCC
>JBOIDT010000152.1:0-5725 GCA_050740755.1 Gammaproteobacteria bacterium | reverse complement strand
ATACATGTCAAATACGATATACGCATATACATGACTACACCTATCGCCCTATGTTATAACTTCTCCTTAGCTTCCAGTGGCTTACTGATATTCGCCAAAGGAAGATCCGTCAGGGTCCGCTCCGGGACGGGTCCCTCCATGGGGAGCCCCGCGCGGGCGGTCACTGCGGCACGGAGGGGCGGTGACGGCGCGGGGGCGGTACCAAGGCCGCCAGCCGATCTAAGAACTCCCTGCGAGAGGGGGTGCTGGCCGGCGAGCAGCTCACGCCGGGCGCGCCGTGGCGGTCGTGCTCACCGAGGAGGTCCGTCTTTCGGGGGGTGAAGCGCCGGCGGGATGGGTGGGCTTGACGAGGCGACCGGGTGGCTGGGATTATGGAAGTCCCACGTTGCCTGTTGGGTCAACACCGGCAAGCTCAGCGCCGTGCAGACTACCGTAGGCAAGCGCCACTGTTGGAGAATTGATGTGCAGACGACTCCGTCGACGCGACGGGCATGAAGGGTCGGCGTGCTGAATGCCGACGTTCACCACTTCTCTGCGCACTCGTTCGACGATCAGCTGCAGAAAGCGGTCGAGCGCGCTACAACGCCGCAACGCGAAGCTGAAGTGGGCGGGTTATCTGCCGTTCCGGCTGCTGTTCGAATTTCCGGCGACGTTCCTGAAATACTATGTGCTGCAGCGGCATTTCACCGGCGGATTGATGGGCTTTCAGTCGTCGACGATCGGCGCTTATTCGCGTTTTGCGCGCATCGCACGGATGCTTGAAGCCGCGCAGCGGCCCGATCAAACAGCCGCGAGCGCCGAAGCTCTCAACGAGCGCGCCAAGGCGCCATGATCCTCATCACGACGCAATGCTTTCCGCCCGACCGCGGCGGCATCGAAATACTGATGGGCGGGCTTGCAGATGCGATCCATGGCGGCGGTGAAGCGGTCGCCGTCTATGCCGATCGCGCTCACACGGACGTGGCGGACCCTGCGCCATACACCGTGAAGCGCTTCGGCGGGTTCAAGCCTTTGCGGCGCCGGCTCAAGGCTTATGCGGTTGCCTGCGCCGTTCGCGCGCAGAACGTGAAAGGCGTGTTCGCCGACTCGTGGAAGAGCGTCGAGCGGCTTCCGCCGCTATCCGTGCCCATCGCCGTGCTTGCGCACGGCATGGAGTTTCCGGCAGCGCCATCGGCGAGCAAGCGCGCACGTATCGCAAGGGCGCTCGCCAAAGCGAACACGGTGATCGCCAATTCCGCTTACACAGCGTCACTGGTGCGACCCTATCTGAGCGACGGCGATCGCCGCTTGCGCGTGGTCAATCCGCCGATCGGTTTGCAAGCAGAACCCGACGAAACAGCGCTGAAGCAGGTTCGCGATATCATTGCCGGGCGCGGCCCCGTGCTACTGACCCTGGCGCGGCTCGAACCGCGCAAGGGCGTCGACATGGTGATCCGCGCCCTGCCCGACATCCTGAAGTCGCATCCAAACGTGATCTATCTGGTGGCGGGCAGCGGCGACGACGACCGCGCGCGGCTCGGTCAGATTGCGGCAGCGGCAGGCGTAGCGGGGAGCGTTGGCTTCATCGGGCCGGTCGGCGGCAAGGTGAAAGCCGCGCTGTTCGCGTCGACTGATGTGTTCGTGATGCCGACGCGGCGCGAAGGCGATTCCGTCGAGGGGTTTGGGATCGCGTTTCTCGAAGCTGGGTGGTACGGCGTGCCTGCGCTTGCGGGGCGCGACGGCGGGGCACTGGATGCCGTGCGCGACGGGCAGACAGGACTCCTGTGCGATGCGACGGATCAGGCGGACGTGCTGCGGCAAGCTCAACGGCTGTTGAGCGACAGCGAGCTCAAGCGCCGCTTGGGTGCTGCGGCGTCGGAGCGTGCGCGCGGCGCAGCGCAGTGGAACGCCGCGCTCACTCAGTATTTGGATGCGCTGCGATAAGGTCGCGATAGATGTTCAGCGTCGCCCTGCACATGGCGTCGACTGTGTAGGAGGCGAGCACGCGTTCGCGCGATGCCTTGCCATGGCCGTGCGCTGATCCGGCGCAAGGGCGAGTGCGCGCGCGATCGCGTTCGCCAGAGCGGTCGCATCGCCCGGTGGAAACAAGAAACCCGTGATGCCGTCGACGATGGCTTCCGTTGGCGCACCGAGTTTCGAGGCAACCACAGGACGCTGCATTGCTTGCGCTTCGATCGCGACGTGGCCGAAGGCTTCGGGCTCGACCGACGGCGTCACGATCACGTTGGCCTGCATGAAGGCTGCCGGCATGTCGCTGCAATGGCGAAGACGGGATATTGATCCCGATGGAGGATGTGCCGGCGCTGACGAGCGCTCTGCGTTTGCTGCGCCCGCATCCGAACGCCAGCGGCTGGTCGACGCCGGTCGCGCTACCCTGGCCGCGCGCTACAGCAAGCAGGCGGTGGTCACGGCGTACCTCGATGTGTTTCCCACGCTGTTCGCCACTTTATAGAATTCCCTCCCGATGCAGCCGCGTCATGACCTGCTCCACGCTGATGCCAGGAAGACAAGTGTGGTCCGCGGCGGCGGCGCGATCGGCGCGCGCACACGCTGTACATGGCCCGGGATTGAACAGCACGTGCTCGCGCTGTCCCAACGCGTGACTGCGCCGCCAGTCGGTGGGGCCGAAGAACGCGTAGACGGAGATGCCCGCAGTGGCAAGCGCATGCATCGGCCCGGAATCATTCGTTACTGCGAAGCGCGCGTGCCGCGCCAGTTCCGCCAGGGCGGGGATGGAGAACCGATCGGTGGCGTCGATGCCCGCCCGTTGTGCGAGTTGCGCGTTGATCGCCGCGTCGGCGCCGGCGCCCAGCCACACCACTTTCACGCCGTGTTCTTCGACGCGCGCGGCCAGATCCGCATAGCCGGGCCAGCGTTTCGCCGGCCAGCGTGGACTTGCCCCTGAATGCATGACTGCGAAAGGACGCGCCGCGAGACCGCGCTCGAGGATCCATAGCTCCACCTGTGCCCGCGCATCCTCGGTGGCGGGCAGATACGGCCGCTCTTCGGCTGGGGGCAGACCAGCGGCGGCGAGCATCAGTTGCAGGCGCCCGAAGCCATGTTCGTCTTTGCGATGGGGCGTGGTTGGGTGATGGGTGTACGGATAGCGCGGGTGGTTGCCGATGCGCATCGGCGCGCCCGACAGCGCGCACAGCAGTGCCGTACGATCGTTGCTCTGCAGATCGTAAATGCGGGCAAATCGTTGCCTGCGTATCCAAGCTATGGTTCCGGTCGTGTGCGCGAACCCGTGCCGCCGTACGGTGTGTACGTGCAACGCAGGCCATGTCGAAAACAGATCGATGAACGGTGCACTGGTCAGCAACCAGACTTCATCGTTGCCATGTGCTGCGAGGATCTGACGGATCACACTGGTGGCGATGATGACATCGCCCAGCGCGCCCAGCTTGATGATCAGCACGCGCGATATGGCCATTGCATCACGCTCGAGGCGTGACAACCGGAAGCCACCGAACGACTTCCGCGAGCACGGCGTCAACACTGATCCCCTGCATGCCCAGGGATCGCGACTGCGCAGGTGGTTCGACGACATGGATGTATCGCGAGTGCGTCAGCGGCGGGGAAGCGCCGAACAAGCCGATGGCGTGGGTGCCGACGGCAGCAGCCAGATTGAGCGCGCCAGTGTCGTTACCGATTAACACCGAGCTATCCTTTAGCAACGCAGCCGTCTGATCGATCGGGACATCGGTCACCGGCACCAGCTGCGCGTGCTGAGCGACGCCGTTTCTCGTTCTGAATGACGTTCTCTCCGCGCGAGAGCGGCTTCGATAAATTCTGACACATCGAGGCGCCGCTGGCGCTCGCACTCCCCGAGCCCCTGCCGATGTTGCGCAGGCGAGGACATCGCGGCCGACTACGGGAGCCTGGGCCTGACCCTTCGCGCCACGCCATGGCGCTCCTGCGCCCGGCGCTCACACGCCTTTCCAGTCGGCCCGCGAGGTGCTGGGGCTCCACCCCCGGCCGTAGCGCGCATGCCGCCAGGCTCGTCATCACCCGCCAGCGGCCGGGCACGGCCACCAGCGTCGTGTTCCTGACCATCGAGGACGAGACCGGCCCGCTCAGCGTCATCGTCTGGGACAGCCTGCCGCTCCCCAATCGAAGACACTGCGTATCGGGCGTCATATCCGACCCAGGCGACATCCAAGTTCAACCTTCTTGCGTATGGGAAGTATGACGGCGAGAAGGAACACACCCGGTGGCCCAAGCATCGATTGACGAAGAGAAGGGGACCGTTGTGCGGTTCTCCGGTGCTCGCGCCCGAACCTCGGCCCTGGACGCTTACAATCGGCCCATGCAAGAGGGTACCGCGGAGCCGGAAGCGGCCTCGGACACCGTGGCCTTCGATCCCGACGAAGTGGCGCTGCGGGCGCTGATCTCGGCCATCGGCGCCCGCGACGAGAGCGCGCTGACCGCGCTCTACGACGCGACCGCGAGCCGGGTGATGGCGCTGGCCCTGCGCTTCACCGGCCAGCACGAGGCCGCGGAGGAGGTGGTCATGGATGTCTATCTCCAGGTATGGCGACAATGGGATCGCTACCACCGGGCACGCGGAACGGTCATGGCCTGGATCTTCACGATCTGCCGCAGCCGGGCCCTGGATTGGCTCAGGCGCCGCGATCCGGCCGAGACCCATGCCGAGCCGTATGCCCTGGGGGTCGAGCCCTGCACCGACCGCGATCCGCTGGATGCCTTGGCGGGGCTCGAGGCGCGCGGCATGATGGCCAAGGCTTTGCGCGGGCTAACGCGAGTGGAGCGGCAATTGCTCAGCATGGCCTTCTTTCGCGGGCTGACCCACGAGGAGATCGCCCTCCGCACCCAGGCCCCCCTGGGCAGCGTCAAGACCGTGATCCGAAACGCCATGCAGAAATTGAAACGGAGCCTGGAGACCCAGGCCGACTTCGCAGACTGAAGCCTATGATGCCAAGACAAGACCCCAAGGACGATGCCTTCGACCTGTTCACGACCTGGGCGGAGGCGTTGAAGCCCATGACGCCGCCCCCGGCGCTGCGCGATCGCCTCATGGCGCGCGTGCGGGCCGAGATGGGGGACGAGGGACTGCGCACCATCCGTGCGGCCGAAGGATGGGTCGAGTTCATGCCCGGCATCGAATTCAAGATGCTGTATCGCGACGAGACCACCGGTGCCCGCTCTCTCCTCGCTCGCCTCGATCCCGGGGTGGCCATGCCCGCACACGACCACGGGTTTCCCGAGGAATGCCTGGTACTCCAAGGCGAGATCACCCTCGGCGACATCACCGTGTGCGCCGGCGACTACCACTTTGCCGCCAAGGGTGCGCGGCACGGGACGCTCACCACACGCACGGGCGCGCTGCTCTTCTTGCGCGCCGGGCGCGGAGAGCCGGTCCCCGAGCTCACCAACCCCGGCGTCTAGGTTTACCTTGCCGGAGATCGTATCCGGCAAACGGGCGTGGCGCCGGCCATTCCCCGGATCCCAATTCATTTCATCCGGGCTACGATTTCTCGCAACCGACAGAACGATGATCGGAGGCTGTTATGGCTGGTGTCAAATTTATGCTCAGGTATCCACATATCGATACGTTTGAGCACCTCTACCAGGACGAGGATCTACCGATCGGCGATGGACTCTCGTCCGAATACGCCGGTACCTTCGAGGCATTCGAGAAGCTCTATCAGGAGGAGCACGTGCCGATGATTTTGGACACGGTTCGTATCGATCGTAGCCTGGA
>JBOIDT010000151.1:0-5726 GCA_050740755.1 Gammaproteobacteria bacterium | reverse complement strand
GGGCCGGGTCGTTCCCCGACCACCTCTCCGGTGGGGAGCAGCAGCGCGTCGCGATAGCCCGGGCCCTGGTGCACGAACCGGATGTGCTCCTCTGCGACGAGCCGACCGGCAACCTCGATCTGGACACCGGGCGGGCGGTCATGGAGACCCTCGATCGGCTCGTGCGCCGGGCGGGCAAGACCCTGGTCGTCGTGACCCACAGCCGCGAGGTGATGGGCCTGGCCGACCGCATCCTGACCCTCGACCGGGGGCGTTTGATCGAGTTCGGACCATGAGCATCGCCCTCACCCAACCCCGGGGTTCTATCCTCCCTCCGCACGCCGTCGGTGGGCCCTCACCGCCATAGCTCGCGCCTGAGACCGTGATACCACTGCGCGATGACCGCAGAGGGCACGCCGTTCCACTCGTCACGGGCGCCCTCATCGTGATCTGCGTCCTGGTGTTCCTGTGGCAGTTGTCCCTGGGGCGGGACGAGCTGCGGCAGGTGATCTACGCCTTTGGACTGATCCCGGCGGTGCTCTTTCGTGGCGTGGGCGTTTCCCCGGACCTCGTCCTGTCGCCCGAGGCCGTGGTGATCCTCACGTCCATGTTCCTGCACGCCGATCTCCTGCATCTCGGCGGCAACCTGCTTTATCTCTGGATCTTCGGCAACAACGTCGAGGCCGCCATGGGTCGTTTCCGTTTCACCCTGTTTTATCTCCTGTGTGGGGCGATCGGGGCCCTGGGCTACGCGCTGTTCGACCCACGCTCTACGGTGCCCATGATCGGCGCGAGCGGCGCCATCGCCGGGGTGCTCGGCGCCTACCTGCTCCTCTATCCTTATGCCCGGGTGCTCATCTTTCTGCCGTTCGGGATATTCTCGCGGGTCATCAGACTGCCGGCCTTCTGGGTCTTGTGGTTCTGGTTCATCTTTCAGTTGATGAGCCTCACGCTTTCGGAGGGGCAAGAAGGGGGCGTGGCGTGGATCGCCCACGTCTGCGGTTTTCTGGCCGGCACGGCGCTCATCCCGGTCTTCAAACACCGTGATGTGCCGCTGCTCCAACCGCGCCACGGGTCACGGCGCTGGTATCGCAAGCGGGAGCGGTGAGCGAGCCTCGGCCGGATCCGGGGCGCCGGTGGTCGTGACTGCAAGGGATTCGCGGCCAGAGCGTCACCGGTCCTCAATCCCGCTGCCCGGGCGCCGATAGCTCCTCCGGTTTCATTCTCGGTCCACCCTGTATGCACCGGCCCGTCCGCTCGCTGTCTTTGGCCATCGCCCTCGCCTCTGGCGCCGGCCTCCTCGTCCTACCCGATCCGGCCCCCGCCGATCCCCCCCATTGGGCCAAGGCCAACGGCCACCGCGCGAAGCACGCGGGAAACGGAAAACACCACCGAAAGCACCACCGCCATGAGCACCACCTGGACCACGTCGACGCTGACGAGATCGTCGACTGGGACGACTCCCACGGCTCGACCTATCCGGCTCCCGGCTTTCGAGAGGCTGATACTTGGCATCCCCCCGTGACCCGGCAGTCGGTGTTCGGCGGGGGAGTGTGTATCCCGCGACCGAGCGGCGCCCAGGCGGGGGCACTGCTGGGTCAGGGCCTGGCATCGCAGGTGACGGGGGGTAACGCGACCTCGGCGGCGCTGGGCGGTGTCTTGGGCGCCGTCCTCGGCAGCCAATTCGGTGGCGGCGCGAGTGCCGCCGATGAAGACTGCACCTACCAGGTCCTCGAGGGTGCGGCCGATCGGGAGCGGATCGCGTGGGACGACACCGCCTCCGCAACCCGTTACCAACTGACACCCGTCCGCAGCTTCTACCGCAGCGGCCTGGCCTGCCGCGAGCTCGTGACCCAGAGCGTGCGGCGCGGCAAGCTCCGTGAAGTCAGGCGTACCGCCTGCCGGGATCGGGACGGGGCGTGGCGTATCGTGGACTAGGCCAAGCGGACTAGGAATGGGTTCGGCCGGCCAGTGACGGCCGGCGTCAACGCCAGGGATGGCGCCTTATCCCTGAGACCCCGCACCGCGGGGTCTTTTTTTTGGCCCCGTGCGTACCCTATCGCTTCGGTATATCCTGGATCCCGATCCGGCCAGCCCGCCACACCTATGCGCCAAAGCCGATATGCGAACCGATATCCGAAAGGGTACATAGGTCATGGACCGCGCCCACCAGGGACGATGGCACTGTGGCGCGTGCGCGTCTCGACCCCCTGTATATTCGTTATTTTGGCTGGCTTGGCCCTGTGCCTGGGAGTCGCGCTCTTGATCACGGCCGGCGGCTGCGCCTCACGCCCGGCCGCGAAGCCACTCGTACCCGGCGAGAGCGCGCTCGGGCGTTACATCGACCTCACCCACGCCTTCGACGAGCAGACGGTCTATTGGCCGACAGAGGGGGGATTCAAGCTCATCCAGGGCGCCGCAGGTCACACCGAGGCGGGCTATTACTACGCCGCGCATCGCTTCGAGGCCGCCGAGCACGGCGGGACTCACATCGACGCCCCCATCCACTTCTACGAGGGCGGGGCACCGCTCGAGCAGATCCCACTCGAGAGGCTCATCGGGTCGGGCGTGGTCGTGGATGTGACCGATCAGTGCTTGCGGGACCGCGATTACCAGATCCAACTCGGTGATCTGAAGGACTGGGAAGCGCATGAGGGGCGCAGCTTGAATGACACGATCGTGCTCCTGCGCACCGGCTTCGCTCGGTATTGGCCGGAGCGGCGGCGCTATCTCGGCACCGCAGAGCTTGGTGCGGGCGCCATCGCGAAGTTGCACTTTCCCGGGTTACATCCCGAGGCCGCCCGCTGGCTCGCGACCGAGCGCACGGTCAAGGCCGTGGGGATCGATACGGCCAGCATCGACTTCGGCCAGTCGCGGGGGTTCGAGACGCATATCGCTCTACTCCGGGCGGGTATCCCGGCCCTCGAAAACCTGGCCGGCCTGGAGGAATTACCGGATGGGGAATTCACGGTCGTGGCCCTGCCCATGAAGATCAGGGGAGGGAGCGGCGGGCCGTTGCGCGCCGTGGCGATCGTGCCCGATTGAGCCGACGGTTGTCGATGCACTACACCGCGAGCCTCGGGGGGAAGGCCTATCGCTTCCCCGATCTGCGTACGCTGCTCGCCAGGGCCTCGCCGCTACGCTCGGCAGATGAGCTCGCGGGGCTCGCGGCCGGGTCCGAGGAGGAGCGCGCCGTGGCCCAGCAGGTGCTCGCGGACGTGCCCCTCCGGCAGTTCCTCGACGAGCCGCTCATCGACCCCGAGGCGGATGAGGTCTCACGCCTCATCCTCCAAAGCCATTCCCAGGACGCCTTCGCGCCCCTCGCCTCGCTCAGCGTAGGGGAGTTTCGGGAATGGTTGCTCTCCGAAGGCGCGACACCGGAGGTGCTGGCCGCGGTGCGTTCCGGCATCACGCCCGAGATGGTCGCAGGGGTCTCCAAGATCATGCGCAATCAGGACCTGATCGCGGTCGCGCGACGCTGCCACAACGTGGCGCGATTCCGTAACACCATCGGCCTGCCGGGACACCTGTCCACCCGTTTGCAGCCGAACCACCCGACGGACGATGCGCGCGGCATCGCCGCGAGCATCGTGGACGGGCTGCTCTACGGGAGCGGTGACGCGGTCATCGGTATCAACCCCGCCACCGACAGCTTGGAAAACGTCCACACCCTGCTCGGCCTGGTCGAGGAGATCCGGGAGCGCTACGAGATCCCGGCCCAGTCCTGCGTGCTCGCGCATGTGACCACCACCATGGCGCTGATCCGGCGCGGTGCGCCGGTCGATCTGGTGTTCCAGTCCATCGCCGGCACCGAGGCCGCTAACCGCAGCTTCGGCATCGATCTCGGGATGCTCGGCGAGGCCCGCGATATGGCTCTGGCCCTTGGGCGCGGCACGCTCGGAGAGAATGTGATGTACTTCGAGACCGGCCAGGGCAGCGCCCTGTCGGCCGATGCCCACCACGGGGTCGATGCCCAGACCTGCGAGGCACGCGCCTACGGCGTCGCGCGCGCCTTCTCTCCCTTGCTGATCAACACGGTGGTCGGCTTCATCGGCCCCGAGTACCTGTACGACGGCAAGCAGATTATCCGCGCGGGCCTCGAGGACCTCTTCTGCGGCAAGCTGCTGGGCCTGCCCATGGGCTGCGACGTGTGTTACACCAACCATGCCGAGGCCGATCAAAACGACATGGACAATCTGCTCACGCTCCTCGGCGTCGCCGGCTGCGCCTACGTCATGGGCGTGCCCGGGGCGGATGATGTCATGCTCGCCTACCAGAGCACCTCGTTTCATGATGCGCTTTACCTGCGCGAGGTGCTGGGTCTGCGTCCGGCGCCCGAATTCGAGGCGTGGCTGAACCGCATGGGGATCTTCGACGGCAAGAACGCCCTGGCCGGGCCGCGCCTGGCGACTCCGTTGCTCGGGACGGTGAGGCTATTGGCCGACGATGGGGCCGGATGAGCGACCCCTGGGCCGTGCTGAGGCGCTTCACCCAGGCCCGCATCGGGCTCGGGCGGTGTGGGAGCGGGCTGCCGACGGCGGCTTTACTCGAGTTCCAGCTCGCCCATGCGCAGGCGCGCGATGCGGTGCACGTCCCCTGGGACCTCGGGCGCTTCGCCGAAGGCGTGCGCGCCCTTGGGATGGACCCCACGGTGGTCGAGAGTGCCGTGACCGATCGCGGCGAGTATCTCCGGCGTCCGGACCTCGGCCGTAAGCTCACGGAGCCCTCGCGCGAGCGCCTTGCGGGCTTGGCGGGGCCCATGGACGTCTGTCTCATCGTCACCAACGGCCTGTCTTCTACGGCCGTGGAGCGGCACGGCCTCCCGTTGCTCTCGGCCGTGCTGATCGCCCTTGGGGCCAGACACCTGCGCTTGGGACCCGTGGCATTGGCACTGAACGGGCGCGTTGCGCTCTCCGACGAGGTGGGGGAGGTCCTCGGTGCGCGCGCGGCGGCCATCATCGTGGGCGAGCGCCCGGGCCTCTCTGCCGCCGATAGCCTGGGGATCTATCTGACCTATGGTCCGCGGCCCGGCACCACCGACGCAAAGCGCAATTGCATCTCGAACGTGCGCCCGCCCGAGGGACTCGGCTATGAGGCCGCCGCCGCCAAGCTCGGTTATCTGGCCGCCGAGGCGCTCAGGCGCCGGATCTCGGGCGTGGCGCTCAAGGACGAGGGGGCGGGCCGGTTGCCGGCGGGTGCGTGAGGGTGCCGCGCTGCAGAGGGCGAGGGGCTGGACCTAGAGCCGGGAGGAGTGCGGTGAGCGGTGGGTCGGGGTTTGGCCGCCCATTCAGGCCTGGCCTCGGGTCGGGACGCAAGGCTCGCCACGTCCCGCAGGACGGCAAACTGCGACAGCACCCAATCAACTGTCAGAAACGCGGGGGTAAGCTCCAAGCCTATGGTTGCCCGGAATGGAGACCATGGATACCGGGAAGGCTCGCTGACCATCTTGGCGCGCACCGGGTTCCGTACGACATAGCGGCAAAGCTCGAGCAAGTAGCTGTCCCGATCGACAAGGATCGCCGACGGGGATCCTCGAGCCGAAGGGGGCGGGCCATTGCTACGGTATAGTCCAGACACGTATTTCAAGACCTGACCCCCTACGTGGTGTGACCCCCTACGTGGTGGAGATCGCCTCCGCCACTGGCCAAGCCATCCATATCCAGCGCACGCTCAGCGAGGACGGCAAAGAGGCGCTACTCTATTGTCATTCCACGGGTCGAGAGAAGAAAGAGTCCGCCATCACCGAT
>JBOIDT010000150.1:0-5763 GCA_050740755.1 Gammaproteobacteria bacterium | reverse complement strand
AGGCGTTCGGCCACCTCCTGCAGCAGGCGATCTCCCGCCGCATGGCCGAGGCTGTCGTTGACATCCTTGAAGCGGTCCAGATCGATAAACAGCACGGCCGCGTGTGAATGCCGGCGGTCCTCATACGCCGTCACCTGCTTCATGCGATCCTCGAGCAGCGCGCGGTTAGGCAGCGCGGTCAGCGGATCGTGATAGGAAAGGTGCAGGACATAGGCTTCCATTTCCTTGCGCTCGGTGATGTCGCGCGAGACCATCACCACCTGCGCGACTTTGCCGGATGTGTCATGGACCAGACTGGCTTCGGATTCCAGAAAACGCTCACCGCCAGTGGGTGACAGCACGCGATACTGCATACGCGCGGCTTCCCCGCTTGCCACCAACCGACAAAACGCCTTGCGCATGCGCTCACGGTCATCGGCATGGACAAGATCGAAAAAATCGCTGCCCGGCAGAGTGGTATTCGTGTCGAACCGGGCATGATAGGACGGGCTGGCGTAAAGCCAGCGCCCTTCGGCTTCAAGCAAGGCGACATAATCGCCCGTGTTTTGGACTATCAAATGTGCTGTTTCGCTTTGGAGGGCGATGGCTTCAGCCTGCTCACGAGCGGTGATCTCCGCCCGCAATACCTCATTCAAGCGGGTAATGTGCTCAAGCTGCTGTTTTAGCTGGCAGTTCAGTTGCGTGAGCTCGACATCCTGTTGCCTCATGTAGCGGTGGTTCTTATCCAGCTCGATAAACGCCTTGACCTTGGATTTCAACACCTCAGGCGCAACCGGCATAAACAGATAATCAACGGCGCCAAGCTCGTAACCCCTGGCACGATCCAGATCGGTCGCCCGGTGCGAGGTGAGAAAAATAATCGGCGTATGTTTCGAGCTTGGCCGCTGCCGGATCAGTCCGGCGGTCTCAAATCCATCAATACCCGGCATCTTGACATCCAGGATAATCAAGGCGAAGTCCTGCTGCAGAAGCAACGCGAGCGCTTCGCGCCCCGATCTCGCCGTCAACGTCGCCGCTTCCAGATCCGACAAAATGGTATGCAGTGCAAACAGTTCCCTCGGATTGTCGTTGACCAATAATAGCCTGGTCGTGTCGTCTTGAGTCATACCCTAAATCTCCCCGATATTCTTAAGGGAACTCTGAGCGATTAGACTTCTTGCATGAATAACATTCTTCCCCCTCCCTCGTAGTTGCCCGCAAATGGCGTCGTGCCCGTCAATAGCTGGTGGAGCGCCACTCCGAGCGAGAACAGATCGGATTGACCGGTGCGTACAGGAAGTATAAACCGCCTTTAGGGAGATGCAATGCGTAAGAATCGGAGATAAGGACCGGGCCAGCTGATCCTGGCCCTCTATCAGCGCTCGGCGCCGTTGCAGGCGCGGGTGTTGGAGTTGGAGGCTCGGCTGGCCAAGGATAGTCATAATTCCGGCAAACCGCCCGCCTCGGACGGCTTCTTCGAAGAAGCCTCGGTCGTTGCGCCGGGCGAGCGGGCGCAAACCCGGTGGGCGGCCCGGGCATGAGGGCACACGCTGCGGCAAGTCGCTGAGCCGGACGCGAGCGCCGGAGGTGCGGCAGAACCTGCCGCGCTATTCCAACTGGCCGGCCTTCCCCCAGATCTTCATCGCCGGGGAACTGATAGGCGCGTGCTGGACCTGTATCAGAGCGGGGAGTTGCAGAAGATGACCGAAGCCGTTCGCAACCGCGCGGCCGGTTGAGGCCGGAGGTCGAGGCTTAGAGATCCTGCTCGGCGTCGAGCACGTCCACGCCCTCCGGCGCGGTGAAGGTGAACAGGGCCGGGTCCAGCTTCGGGTTGCGCTCCGCGTTCTTGAATTCAATGCGCGTGGTCTGGTTCAGGTTGTCGCGAAGATCCATGCGCTTCAGGCGCGGGCCGGCGAAGCCCAGGCGGATCTGAGCGTAACCGCCGGACTCGCGCGCCGCGCGCGCGTCCTTGGGCCCGAGCTCGAGCCACACGAGGCCCTCGGCCGGCGTACCGCGGGAGACGACGAAGTTCTCCTCGAGGTTCACTTCTTCGCCCAGCAACAGCGCCGGCGTGCTCCCGAGGGCTTTCTGCAGGGGTTTCACCGTGACCTGCTCCAGGTCCTTGTCATAGACGTAGACGCGCCGACCGTCGGCCACGATGGACTGTTGATACGGGCTTTCGTAGTCCCAGCGGAACCGGCCGGGGCGGGAGAGGTAAAACGTGCCCCGCGAGCGCTCCCGCTCCACCCCCTCTTCGTCCAGCAAGACCTGCTCGAAACGCGCCTTGAGGCTGACCAGGCCCTTCAAGAATTCGTCGAGCGGCGCCGTCGCCGCACCGGCGGCCTGTGCCGAGCTTGCGGCCAGCGCCAGTGCGGCACACAGGACATTGAGAATGCGCATAGCGCGGGTCAATCCGCCGGGGGCGGCCGCACCAGGACCTCCCGGAAGCCGTTCGACTGGAGCGAACCGACCACGCCCTGGCGCTCCATCTCCTCGACCATGCGGGCCGCGCGGTTGTAACCGATCTTGAGCCGCCGTTGCACCCCGGAGACCGAGGCCCGCCGGGTCTCGGTGACGAAGCGCACCGCCTCATCGTACAGGGCATCCGCCTCGCCGCCCGATTCCAGTTCGGCCACCGGGTCCTCCGCGCCCGTTTCGTCGTCGCCCGATACGATGGCCTCGACGTACTCGGGGGCACCCCGGCTCTTGAGGTAGGCCACGACCTTGTGGACCTCTTGATCGGAGACGAAGGCACCGTGTACCCGCACCGGCACCCCGGTGCCGGGCGGGAGGTACAGCATGTCGCCGTGGCCCAGTAGGTTCTCGGCACCCATCTGGTCGAGGATGGTGCGCGAGTCGACGCGCGAGGACACCTGGAAGGCGATGCGGCTCGGGATGTTGGCCTTGATGAGGCCGGTGATCACATCCACGGACGGCCGCTGCGTCGCCAGGATCAGATGAATGCCCGCGGCCCGCGCCTTCTGGGCCAGGCGCGCGATCAGCTCCTCGACCTTCTTGCCCACCGTCATCATCATGTCGGCGAGCTCGTCCACGATGACCACGATGTAGGGCAAGGTGCTCAGCAGGGCAGTCTCGCCACCCTCTTCGAGCGCGGGCGCGGGGCTTCCGAACGGGTCGCGGATCGGTTCCCCCGCGGCCTCGGCGTCCCTGACCTTGCGGTTGTAGCCGGCCAGGTTGCGGACCCCGAGCGCGGCCATCAGCTTGTACCGGCGCTCCATCTCCGCGACACCCCAGCGCAGGGCATTGGCGGCCTCTTTCATGTCGGTGACGACCGGCGCCAGGAGCGAAGGGATCCCGTCGTAGACCGACAGCTCCAGCATCTTGGGATCGATCATGATGAGCCGCACGTCCCGGAGCGTGGCCTTGTAGAGCATGCTCAGGATCATGGCGTTCAAGGCCACGGACTTGCCGGCGCCGGTGGTCCCCGCCACCAGGAGATGGGGCATCCTGGCAAGGTCCACCGCCACCGGTTTGCCGCCGATGTCCTTGCCGAGCGCCAAGGTCAACGGGGAGGGAGTGCCTTTGTACTCCGGTGCGCCCAGGATGTCCCGGAGCGCTACCAACTCGCGCTGGTGGTTGGGGATCTCGAGCCCGATGACGGACTTGCCGGGGATCACCTCGACCACCCGCACGCTGATCGTGGACAGCGAGCGCGCCAGGTCCTTGTTGAGGCTGGTGATGCGGCTGGCCTTGACCCCGGGCGCCGGCTGCAGCTCGAAGCGGGTGATGACCGGGCCCGGGTGGACGGCCACAACGGCGACCTCGATGCCGAAGTCCTGGAGCTTGAGCTCGACCTGCCGGGACATGGCCTCGAGCGTCTCGGTCGAGAAACCGGCGCGCGGCGGCGGGGGCAGATCGAGCAGCGACAGGGGCGGTTGCACGGCATCGGGGGGATCGAACAAGGAACCCTGCTGTTCGCGCGCGAACGATACGGGACGCTCCACCCGTAACGGTGGGGCCTCGATCCGGGGCTTGGGACGTTGCTCGATCCTGCTCGTCTCTACCTCGAACACCTGGGCACGCTCGCGGCGCACACGGCGCCCGTTCAGTCGGTCCGTGACCGACCCGAGCGCGTTACGCACGAGATCGACTCCCCTGAGCACCCAGCGGCCGGTGATATCCATGGCCCGGAACCACGACAGGCCGGTGAATAAGGTCACCCCAGTCAAGAACATGGCGAGCATGAGCAGGGTACCGCCGAGGTGCCCGAAGGTCGCCCCCACCTCCCGCCCGACCAGACCTCCGACGATCCCGGCGCCGTGGTACGGCAGCGCGTCGCCCCAGTCGAGGTGTGCCCACACGAGGCCGGTGCCCAGGACCACGGTGAGGAGGAAGCCGACCAGGCGGGTCACGCCATATAGATAATCCGGGCCGTCCTCGCTCCGCAGGCCCTTGAACAGGAGCCAGGCCGAGAAGGAGAGGGCGATGGGGAAGAGATAGGCCACATAACCGAAGAGGTGCAGCGCGATGTCGGCGATCCACGCGCCCGCCACGCCGGCCTTGTTGGAGATGGCGCGCCCGACGTGGGTACCGGTATGGGTCCAGGCCGGGTCCGCGGGGTTATAGGTCAGGAACGCGACGAAGACGAAACAGGCGACGGCGCACAAGGCCAGCAAGCCCCCCTCCTTGAGGTGCCGGGCGAGGTGCCCGTTGAGGGCGATGGGTGGCATCGGGCGCTTGCGGAGGGCTTGGGGCAAGGATATTGAAGCTCCTTATTGGGTATCCAGTATAACATTCTGTTCCGAAGCGGAAAGCTACCCCGTCGGGACCAGGGCGATGGGGGCGGCGCCGGGGGCTCGACCCCGGGGCGCCGAGGCGGACCCATGGTGACAGATCGGGACGGCCGGGGCCACCCGCCGCTCGTGTCGGATGGCGGTGGGCCGTCACCAAGGCCGGGCGCGGGGGCGCCACGATAGCGGCTTTGTCGCATGTGGCGCCGATGGGGCTAGCTAGCAGGACCCCGGTGGCCGACGCCGTCCTGTCCACGGACATCCGTTCCCGTAGGAGTGTGTGAACCGAGCGTTTTGCGGTTTGCACGCCGATAACGCGTGGAGTTCGCGGTTGACCGCGTGCGAGCATCCTCGCTCTTCCGCGTGCGCACGGCACACCCTACTCTACTCTCGCTTCTACTCTCGCTGGATTTTCAGGGCTGACGCCCCCGAGTAGTGTTCTCTTGCCGCCGATACGATGCGTCACGCGCGCTCCCCAGGCGTTATTGCCGGCCGGAGGGCTTCTCGCGCCGGCCGGAGGACTCCATGCCAGCCGCAGGACTTCTCATGTCGGCCAAAGGGCTTCTCATGTCCGCCAGAGGACTTCTCACGCCGGCCGGAGGACTCCTCACGCTGGCCGGAGGACTCTTCAACGCCGACCAACGGACTCTTCTTGCCGACCGGCTAGACCTCAACGGCATCCAGCGGACTACGCACCCCACGCCCGCCGCGGTTCAGGACGTGGGTGTAGATCATCGTGGTCGATACGTCCTTGTGGCCGAGAAGCTCCTGCACCGTTCTGATGTCATAGCCGTTGTCCAAGAGGTGGGTGGCGAACGCGTGCCGAAAAGTATGGCAGCTTGCGGGCTTCACGAGGCCTGCGGGAACGCACGGCTTCCTTCACCGCGCGCTGCAATACCCGTGGGATCGATGTGATGGCGCCGCTCGATCCCGGAGCGCGGATCGACGGAGCGATGTGTGGCGGGGAATACATACTGCCAGCCCCATTCGCGGTTCGCGTTGGGATACTTCTTCTCCAACGCGAAGGGCAGGT
>JBOIDT010000149.1:0-5880 GCA_050740755.1 Gammaproteobacteria bacterium | reverse complement strand
GACTTCCCATTATCCCAGAGATCTCCTGCCCCTTCACTTACCTAGCCCCCCGACAAAATTGTCACATACAACGACCGACCTTCGCCTAACTCATTGATTCTAGCCTCAGAGGGGGATCTACTCCCAAGCAATTGCCGTGGCGTGAACAAATGGTGCCAGTGCGTCCAGCCGCGCGTGCGTATCGGCTCGTCGGTCTTGTCACCCGGCTCGATACGGCGGCTGGGGACGTAACCTTTGGCCTGCCAGTCGTGGAAGCGCTCGCGCAGGAATTCCAGCACTCGCGCCTCACGCCGGAGGTCTTCCGGTGACGCTGCGCGATAGTGCCTGCGCCTTTGCTCCTCACCCTCCTCGTCGATCCAGGACTCCACCCAGCGGATGCAGTAGAGGCGCTCCTGGAACACATCCTCCGCCCGCGGCACGAGGTCCTCGTTCTCCCAGGGGCGCAGGCCGTACTCGGTGCCGCCCGCGCCGCGCCGGTCACGGCGCAGGGCGATGATCGGTGTGGACGTGGGGCAGTTCGGGCAGTGCAACCGCGCATCCCGCGTAGTGCCTGATTTCCTCGCCGCAGCCAGTTCCTCCTTGCTCACACTTTGCTGGATCTCGATCTCGAATCGCCGGTTTGCCGGGTCGGGCACGAGGCTCGCGACGGTACGGGTCTTTTCGCCGATCACCCAGGAGGGCGCCATGGGCACGCGCCAGCCGCACTCGGGGCACAGCGTCTCGGTGCAGTAAAGAAAGGCGTCCGCCCGCCAGTCGTCCTCGTTGTGCTCGATGCCCCACTCGGTCACCTGCCGGTCCACGGCCGCGTAGACCTCCGCCTGCGCTCGCCGCACCTCCTCGGCCACCTCTGGCCCACCGCCGACGATGTGCAGCGCCCCCCAGGTGAGCAGTGCGGCGACCGGGTTCAGATCGGAGCCATAGGCCTCGCAGCCCAAGCGCGCCGCCTCGAAGGGCACGCTGCCGCCCCCGCAGAAGGCATCGCCCACCCGCGGGATACGCCCGAAGCGCAGCTGACCGAGCTCGCGCACCAACCCCGGTAGGT
This sequence comes from Gammaproteobacteria bacterium, assembly GCA_050740755.1. Classification (GTDB taxonomy): domain Bacteria; phylum Pseudomonadota; class Gammaproteobacteria; order JACCXJ01; family JACCXJ01; genus JACCXJ01. Next base: position 4,838 of record JBOIDT010000149.1, on the reverse strand, counting down.
CCGATGCGTTCGTGCCAAGATGGGCGTTGATCGCCGGCCAGGCTCCTACGGAAGGGCCGTCGACCTGCTCGGGCCGATCGCAGTACTCGAGCTTGCCGTCGTAGTTAAGCCGTTGGAAGGCGAGCTTCTGCAGCTCGTCACGGCCTGTGCGCGCCAGACCCTTCTTGAATCTCGGCCGGCTCGGGTCGCAATCTCTGACAAACCAATGAGACCTTTCGTCCGATGTCAGGAGCTGATACACCCTCTTCAATGGGATACGATTGTTCTTGTCGTTACATTTACGCCTCCAAAGCCCTCCCTCGTCCATCGTCATGAGCTTCAGGAAGACCTCGCGGTCGTTCTTCGGATCGCCGGTGGCGGGCAGCAGCAGGCCGAGGATGACCGCGCGGACCAGTACCAAGGGCTTCCTTCCCCACCATTTCCCGAGGCCCGTGAGGGTCTGGCTGTAGTTGGCCTTGCGCTCCTTGTAGCTCTCCTTGGAGAGCTTGGAGACGGGGAACTGGACTTCGATGAAGGAGGGGTCCGGCGCGGCGGCGCTCATCGTCCGACGGTCTTCCGTTTTTTAGGACTCCGCGGGGTCTCTTCAGCGTGGTACTCCGCGCGCTCCTCGCCGATGAGCTGGAAGATCCGCGGCGGGGGTTCCTGATTAGGGGCGCCGGCCGGGTTCTCGGTCAGGGCGAAACGCACCGCCTTGCGCCAGCCCTTGCCGCGGCCATGCAGGGCGTGGCCGGTCGCGGCGTTGGTCATGGTGTAGAGCCACCAGCGCTCCTCCGGTTGAAGCCCGAGCCAGTTCTTGACGGCGTTGGGGATGAGGGCCGGATCCGCGTCTTCGATGGCCCAGGCGAGCAACACCAACTCTTTGCCCAGGAGCCTGGAGACGGGATTATTACCGGTCTTCCAGGAGCCGGTCTTGAGCCCTTGTTTTTTCAACCGCCGGTTGATCTCCACGCGCAGCTCATCGGCGATGGCGTTCCATTTAGGGCGAACCAGGAGCACACGCGCCTTGCCGTCGTCCGCGCCCAAGCTCGCCGCGGCGCGGCCCGCCTCGGCGTCGTAGCCGTAGTGCTCGGAGATGAGCACCTCCGCCCGGTTCGATGGCGGGATGAAGACCACGAAATGGTGGGTGGATTCCTCCGGGCAGAACCCGAATCCTTCGCTTTTCCTGGCCATCGGCTATTGCTCGACATCCTCGCGGTGGACCTCGGCGTGGATGTCCTCCACGTAATCGAGGAGCTGCTGCCCGCTCGGGAATTGGAGGTAGCCCGCCTCGACACTGACCTCGCCTTCGGGAACCAGGCCCCGCAAAAACTCGACGACCTGCTCCAGCCTTTCTCCGCCGAGGCTGACCGAATCCTCCATGTTGAGATCGACCCATTGCCGACCCAGGACGCGAATGGACAGATTTCCCGCCCGCGATTCGAACTTCTTCATCCGCGCCACGAATCCATACGCCGTTCGTGTGGTCGTGAACGAGAACCCCCGCTTCGGCTGCCAGCGCGCGGGTTTGCCCGGGTCGATCGGCTCCTCCGCCGGGTCGTGGGTCCAATCGATGTCGATCTTGTAAAGTTCTGACTGGATGCCGTTCCGCTCGGCGCAAGCGAGCACGAGGCGCGTACCCGCCGGGATCACGAACGGCGACTCGTAGGTGGCGCCGGCGATCTGCGGGTTGGACCCGTCCGTCGAATAGCGCATGGGCGCCTCCGGCGCCGCGGAGAGCTCCAGCATCTTGTCGGCGCCCGCCTGATAGACGCGGTACTTGAGCGTGATGCGGTTCTTCCAGGGGTACGCGCTCCCGGTGGCATGGCCCTTGGTCGAGTCCTCGGCGAGAAACGACACGACGAGCTCCGAGGTCTCGTAGTCCCGCCCGGAGAGCCGCTGCGATGCCGGCGTCGCGGTGCCGCCGATCTCCACGTACACCGTGTCGCCGTTGATCGGCGTGATGCGGAGCTTCACCGATCCGGTATCCTCATCGCGCGAGAGCTCCTGGACCTTGATGGAAGTGTCGGGCAATGGGAACGGCCCCTTGTCCAGGTAACCGCCGTCCTGGCGCCACAGGTCCCGGTGCATGCAATCGCCCTTGAGGTGCTCCAGCGCGTCCGCGCGATGCCACTGCCAGACGGTGCTGGTGGCGGCGCGGCGCTTGATCTCGGACCAAAGCATGACCCTTTGGGTGAAGAGCCGCTGCTCCGCCTTCTGGCGAAAGGTGTCGCTCGCCACGTCCTCCGTGTATTTCTGTTTGCCGGCGAGCGTCTTCACGATCTGCTCCTCGCCGCGGTAGCGGTTGGCGGTGAACTCCATGAGGAAGTCCGCGCTGGCGAGCCGTTCCCCGGCCGGGTAGTACAGGGTCGTGAAGGTCTCGCGGACCGCGGAGAGGAACTGCGCCGTGATGCGGTCCAGGAGGTCACGGGCCTGCACCAGTTGCGGGTCTTGATCGGGCGTGCCCTCGGCGATGAGCTCGGCGATGATCTGGTGGATGGCCTTGAGCTCCTTGGCGGGATTGATCAAGCTGTCGAAATTGCGCTGGCCGGTCAGGAATACGACCCGGTTCTGGAAGGTGAGCTGGTCGTAGAACCCCTTCAGATCGGGGTGGAGGCCGTTCGGGTGTGGCTCGAAGATCACCAGGCTCACCCGGTCCTGGACGATGTCGATCTCGTCCACGGCCGGAAGCGCGTAGACCGTCTGATAGCACCAGCCGGTGTCCGCCTTGAACATCGTCTCGAGCCGTGCCTTGAGCTCTTTAACCGCCTGCTCGCGGAGATACGCGATGGCCGTGGTGTGGAGCCGGGCGACCAGGTTCTGGACGTTCTTGAAATAGAGCCTGCCCTCGGCCGTCGGGTGAAGATACCAGGCGGCCGTCATGAACCGGCCGATGATGTCGTTCTTGAGCCTCGAGATGTCGCGGCCGGGCGCACAGAGGTGAGCCACGATCTCCGGGATGGCCAGGCCCTTGGTGGCCCCCGGTATATTGGCCAGCGACGAGACGAGTAAGAGCCTGGCGACATCACCGGCATCGCGGGTGGCCTGGTTGGTGTCCATGAGCTCGGCGACGGCCTGGCCGTTCGAGGCGATATCGTGGGCGATGGCCGATCCCAAGGTCGGGTTGACCTGGTGGATCTCGCTCGAGACCTCGCGATCGTTCAGGTCGATGTCGTGAGCCGAGATGAGATAGCGCGTGTCCGAATCGTCCCGCCAGAGCCCGGAGGCGACGATGCGCATGAGGCGGATGAGACCACGGGTCTGCTGGAAGCCGGGGTTCTCCTTGAAGCGGGCGTAGAGGTCCCGGATGGCCGGATGAAACGGGTAGGCCTCGGCGATGCCGCGGGCGAACTGCTCCGGGGAGGCATTGGTGACGTCCATCTGACGCGCATCGCGCACGGCCCTGGCATACGCTTGCGCGATCTCGTCGATGTCCTCCCGGGCCGGTCCCTGCTCGAAGATGCGGGTGCGCAGGATGTGGTAGAACTCGTCCGTGTTCATGCGTACGGGTTCGAGATTCATCGCCAACCGGCCGGTCTCGCGCTCCAGATCCGACAGGGCCTGGTGGATCTGTTGCGCACCGGCCTGGTGGGAAGCGGTGAGATCGGTGATCACGAGACAGACGTTGTGAAGTCCCGGTTTGCCCAGGGCGACGAACAGGTTGGCGAGCGCCGTCCCGGTGACCGCGGAGAGGTCGGAATTGCCGATGAGCTTGGACCGGGCGTTCTCGAAGTAGGGCGGCAGCTCGTCCAACATGATCAGGAGGGGCTCGCCCTCGAGCAGCTTGACCCACGCCGTCTGGCCCGGCGCCGAGAGCGGGGCGTAGTAGTCATTGAACTGGTCACGCCTGCCGAGCTGCGCCGCGATGGCGCCCCAGACGCCGTAGGGTGCATCGCTCTCCCGGCCCGAGAACGCGACAAGCCGAACCTTGCCGAGGTGGGCGGCGGGCCTGTGAAATCCGTTCATGACGGGCTCCCGCAGCTCCGGGTGGCGCGCCAGGAGGCCAAAGGCGAGCAGGTTGTGGGTCTTGCCGCCACCCATCGCCTGGGTCAGCTTGAACACCCCTTGGTCGGAGCTACCCTCCAGCCTGCGGAAGCCTTCGGCCAAGAGGACGCGCATGCCCTCCGTGACGTAGTTCTCCGCGAAGAACTCGTTGGCGTCGATGCGGTCCTCGGCCAGGTCGACCAGGTCCAGGACCGTGTCCCGCCGCGAGCTGTCGCAGATGCTTGCGCGTGGCGTGCACGCCTGCTTGAGTGTCTTCATAGGCGCTGATGTCCTCTCCTCGCCGGCCACGCGTTTCGCGATCTGAATGACCCTTTGTCCGTCGCGAACGCGGTTTGGACGAATTCTGACACAGACGGTGGGGGAAAGGGGTTGCTATTATCATTTGGCTCTCGGGATAACCGTCTATGGGAAGGGGCGTTGACCGGCCTACGGAGTGCGGTATTGCGTACCCCGTCTCCGGGGTCCGTCTTTGCAGGACCAGCCAACCCTGTCCTGCTTTGCTCTGTCGGCAACACGCTGCAACCCAACACGTCGGGATGGTTCCGCCGGTGGTATCTGGGGCCCGCGGGCTACCGCCCAGCTCGTGCAGGATTCCCGACGCCATGGGGTCGAGGTGCGGCCGATCGATGTCGGTGTCGGCGACTGGGATTGCACCCTGGAGGGCGCCCCGCCCGCCCTGCGACTGGGGCTCCGGATGGTCAAGGGCCTGTCGCGTGCCGGCGCCGAGCGCATCACCGCCGCACGCCCCTTCGGGGATGTCCAGGACCTCGCCCGACGCGCCCGCTTGAACCGCCGCGACCTAGAGGCGCTGGCCGCGGCCGATGCCTTGCGGGGGCTTTGCGGCAACCGCCACGAGG
>JBOIDT010000148.1:0-5996 GCA_050740755.1 Gammaproteobacteria bacterium | reverse complement strand
AGGACCTTGCTCGATCGTTTCCGTCAGGCCGTGACCGCCCACTCGTTCCCGCAAGTCGGGACCGTGACGGTGAGCATCGGCTTCGTCCAGGTGACCCGCCAGGGCCTGCCTTCGGATGTGTTTTCCCAAGCGGACCAGGCGCTATATTACGCCAAGGAACATGGCCGCAACCGGGTGTGCGGCTTCGAAGAACTCGTGCGGGAACGAAAACTAGCCGATCAGGGCCGGGAAGAAGGGCCCATCGATCTATTTTGACCCGCGAGCGCCCATAGCTCGCTCACCGGCGCGGCCCAGAGGTCCTGGCCGGCGGGTACGACGTGGTCTTGCCGACCTGCCGGGCACCATGCAGCAGCACCACGCGCGTGTCGTCCGGCGATGGCCCACCAGATAGGGACCAGCCGGTCCGCCCTGGATCGCCTTCTCGATCCGGAAAATGCTCTCCATTACCCTCGGCACGTTGCAGCGTGCCGCTTCGGTTGCGGGAAAGAGGCTCCGGCTCGATCGCGTGGATGCTGGAGCGTGAAGAGGGAGAACTACTGTAGCGACGATTGAACACGGGCTAGAATGGGATCCCCGAAAGCACATGGGGGCTTCGTATGGCACTCGCGCTGCGTAATAACGCTTACCACACCTACGCGGACTATCTTGCCTGGCCGGAGGATGTCCGCTACGAGCTGATCGACGGCATGGCCTACCTCATGGCGCCCGCGCCGGCGTTGGACCACCAGGACATCGCCGGGGAGATCTACTTCCAACTTCGGCGCTCCTTGGAGGGCAGATCCTGCCGCGCCTTCATCGCGCCGGTGGACGTGCGTCTGCCTAAGGGGGAGGAATTCGATGAGGTGGTGCAGCCGGATGTGTTGGTCGTGTGCGATGCGGGGAAGCTCGATCGACGCGGCGTGCGTGGCGCCCCGGATTTCGTGGTCGAGGTGCTCGCGCCAGCTACCGCGAGTCACGACTACCTGTTCAAGCGCCACGCCTACGAGCGCGCCGGCGTCAGGGAATACTGGCTCGTGCACCCGGCCGATCGGATGCTCACGTCCTACCGCTTTTGTGGATGGGCGGTACGGTGAGCCCGTGATGCAGGAATTGGCGGGCACGACCCCGGTTAGCGTGCTGCCGGGGGTCGTAATCGCGTGGGACCATCTGGTCTCGCGCCTGCCCAAACCCGATCGTTGAGGTTCAACGCAGGAGTGGGGTCTGGACAGAAATGGAACAACGCTAGGGCCGGTGACTCGCAATACGACGTCTTCCTCGACTATATACCGAAGAACGGGCGATGTCCGCTGAGATGCGTGCCAAACGCTTCCGCATCGTGGTAGCGATGGAACACGGGTCCGGCATGGCCTGCACCAGTCCCGAGCACACCCCATATCGTGAATGCGCTATCCGGCTTCGCGGGACGAGCTCGACTCAACAGCCCCGCTCTGGCCGGTCGGCCGCCTCGACGGAGCCGAACGCCCCGACCGGGCAGGCGATCCCGGTGCCGGAGAGGCCGCAGTAACCTCGGGGGTTCTTGGCGAGATACTGCTGGTGATAGGGCTCGGCGTAGTAGAACGCCGGGGCGTCGCGGATCTCGGTCGTGATCGGGCCGTAACCGGCCCGTGACAGGACCGCCCGGTAGGCCTCGCGGGCAACGACGGCGGCCTGCCGCTCTGCCTCGTCATAGGCGAAGACCACGGAGCGATACTGGGTGCCGACATCGTTCCCCTGGCCCATCCCCTCGGTCGGGTCGTGGGATTCGAAGAAGCACCTCAAGAGCGCCGCATAGGGCAGGCGCGCCGGCTCGAAGACCACGAGGACCGCCTCGGCGTGCCCCGTGAGCCCGCTGCACACCTCCTCGTAGGTCGGATTCGGCGTCTCGCCACCGGCATAGCCCACGGCCGTGGTATGGACGCCCCGGAGCTCCCAGAAGCGCCGCTCCGCCCCCCAGAAACAGCCGAGCGCGAAGAGCGCCCTCGCCATCCCGGCGGGGAACGGCGGGGTGAGCGGATGAGCGTTGACGAAGTGTGCCTCCGGGACCGGCATGGCGGCGGCACGGCCCGGCAGGGCCAGGCCGGGCGCCGGCAGCATCGTCTTGTCGGAGCGTCGTGTCATGAGGGCCTCCCGTGCTTGGTGCGGATCCGCGATAATGCCCGGCCCGTCAAAGAACCGGAAGGACAAGCGATGGCTCAATACGTTTATACCATGAACCGCGTGGGCAAGATCGTGCCGCCCAAGCGGGTGATCCTGCGCGACATCTCGCTCTGCTTCTTTCCCGGGGCCAAGATCGGGGTGCTCGGCCTGAACGGTTCGGGAAAATCGTCACTCCTCCGGATCATGGCCGGACTCGACCCCGACCACGACGGAGACTCGATACCGATGCCCGGGATCTCCATCGGCTTCTTGCCGCAGGAACCGGCCCTCGACCCCGGCAAGGACGTGCGCGGCAACGTGGAGGAGGGGGTGCGGGAGGCGAAGACGATGCTCGATCGCTTCAACGCCCTGACGGCACGCTTCGCAGAGCCCATGAGCGAGGAGGACATGAACCGCCTCTTCGAGGAGCAGGCCCACCTGCAGGAGGCCATCGATAGCGCCGGGGCCTGGGAGCTGGAGCGCAGGCTCGACATCGCGGCCGATGCCTTGCGCCTCCCGCCCTGGGACGCCGACGTGACGCGCATCTCGGGCGGCGAGCGCCGGCGCGTGGCCCTGTGCCGGCTGTTGCTCTCGAACCCCGACCTGCTGCTCCTCGACGAGCCTACCAATCACCTGGACGCGGAGTCGGTGGCCTGGCTGGAGCGATATCTGGAGAAGTTCCCCGGCACCGTGATCGCGGTCACCCACGACCGCTATTTCCTCGACAACGTCGCGGGTTGGATCCTGGAGCTGGACCGCGGCCACGGGATCCCCTGGCAGGGCAATTACTCCTCCTGGCTGGAACAAAAGGAACAGCGCCTGGCCCAGGAAGAGAGCAAGGAACAGGCGCGCCTCAAGGCGATGCGGGCCGAGCTCGAATGGGTGCGCGCCAACCCCAAGGGCCGTCATGCCAAGGGCAAGGCGCGCCTCAAGCGCTATGACGAGCTGGCCTCGCAGGAATTCCAGCGGCGCAACGAGACCAACGAGATCTACATCGCGCCCGGACCGCGCCTGGGCGATGTGGTGATCGAGGCGGCGGGGATCGGCAAGCGCTTCGGCGATCGGCTGCTCATCGACGACTTGAGCTTCAGCCTCCCACGCGGCGGCATCGCCGGGGTCATCGGTCCGAACGGGGCGGGGAAGACCACACTGTTTCGCATGATCGCCGGACAGGAATCCCCCGATACTGGCCAGATCCGGATCGGCGACACGGTGGTCCCGGCCTATGTGGACCAGTCGCGCGACACCCTCGATCCGGCGAAGACCGTATGGGAGGAGATCTCGGACGGCCAGGACCTCCTGCGCGTCGGCAGCTACGAAACCCCTTCCCGTGCTTTTGTCGGCCGCTTCAACTTCAAGGGCCCGGACCAGCAGAAGCGCGTCGGCGATCTTTCGGGCGGCGAGCGTAACCGCGTCCACCTGGCCAAGCTCCTGCGCCTTGGCGCAAATCTCTTGCTCCTCGACGAACCCACCAACGACCTCGACGTCGAGACCCTGCGCGCCCTAGAGGAGGCCCTGCTCAACTTCCCGGGCGCCGTCATGGTCATCTCCCACGATCGCTGGTTCCTGGACCGCATCGCCACTCACATCCTGGCCTTCGAGGGCGACAGCAGGGTGGTATGGCAGGAAGGGAACTACACCGACTACGAGGCGGATCGCAAACGCCGGCTCGGGGAAGAGGCGGCGCAACCGCACCGCATCCGCTACAAGCCCATCACCCGTTAGCAGCCTGTCGGACTCGGGTTGAACGGTACAGCGGCGGCGCAGGTGCCGAGCACCCCTCGTTCTGAGTAAGAGGTCTCTATGAGCTTTCGCACCAAACTGACTCTGGTGCTGATTGTCATTGTTCTTGGCACGGCGATCGTGGTCGAGTATATCGTCTACACCTTCAGCGCCGAGCAGTTGAAGACGGAAACCATGCGCCAGCTACGAGGGCGCGTGGCGCAGACCTTGGATTTCGTCGATCGAATGATGTTCAGGCGGAGCCGGGACGTACTTGACCTCGCCTCCGATCGGACACTACGCGACTCCCTCGCGGATCCCTCAGGCGCGACACGGCGGCTGAGGGAGTATCGCGACATGCATTTTCAGAGCCATGTTTCCTATGCTTTTTTCAATACCGATGGGGTACGGGTCGCCGATACCGACGGGCTGCATCTCGGTGAAAAGCTGACTGGTGCGGGATGGATAGGGGTCGCGCCGGGTGAAGATGGCGATGTGCGCATCGAGATCGGCTTCGATGAGGACCTTAAGAGGCCTGCGCTCTATTTCCTGGCGAGCGCACGAGGCGACGGTGGCAAACGACTCGGAGTCGTGATGGGCAAGACGCCCGTCAGCCACTTTGTGGTCATGACCGAACCGCTCTTGCGCATCGATCCCAAACTTCGGATCGACCTTGCCGATCGCTCGGGACGGTTGATCTATTCAAGCTACAACCCCAAAGCCGCGCTGCGGGAAAGAGCTACGATCTGGCCGTTGATCGGTTATACCTCTCTGTAATTCGTCGCACGCGATTGCGCGCTGCGGGAAGAGCTACGATCTGGCCGTTGATCGAGGAGCGGATCGCCAAACCCGCGGCGCTACCCGACGCCATCACCTACCAGGGTGTCTTGTACGTGTTTGCATAAGGAACGTGGCATTGCAGGTTACCCAGTAGGGACTTACCCGGGGAACGGATGGACGTTGATCCTCGGCCTACCGGAGGAAATCGCCTTGGTCCCCGCCCAGCGCTTGGGGCGCAAGCTGACCGGGGTCTTTGGAATCGTGCTGGTCGTGTCGGCCCTCGCGGCATGGTACGTCTCACGCGGGATCACGCGTCCGCTCCTCGGCATGCAGCGGGCGGTGGCAGAGCTCTCCCAAGGCACGTTCGGCACCATCGCCCTGCCCGGCTCTCGGGACGAGATCGGGCGCTTGACGGAGGCATTCAATAGCATGTCATCGAGGCTCAGGGACACCACCGTCTCGCGGGACTACATCGCGGGCCTCATCCGGCAGATGGGAGAGGCCCTCATCGTGACCGATCCGGCCGCTCGCATCCTCACGGTGAACCCGGCGGCGTTACAGCTCCTCGGTTACACGGAAGCCGAGTTGATCGGCCAGCCGTTAGAAAGCCTTTTTGCCGACGAAGAGCCTCCCGAGGGGCTGCTGAGCTCGCAGCCTACCGAGGCCCACGAGACCACCTGGGAGACGAAGCCACCAGCGTATCCCGGTATTGTTGACGGGCGCCGATCTGCGCGATCGGCGCAATACCGTGGAAGGACGGATCTACCTTGGTCATGACATCAGCGAGCGCCTGCGCGTTCAGGAAGAGCTGCGCCAGGCGAAGGAGGCCGCAGAGGCCGCCAACCGCGCGAAGTCTGAATTTCTAGCGAACATGAGCCATGAGCTGCGCACCCCGCTCAACAGCGTCCTCGGCTATGCCCAGCTCCTGCGTGGGCAGCCGGGTTTATCCGACAGCCAGAATAAGGCCCTCGCTACCATCCAGCAGTCCGGGGAACATCTCTTGGGGTTGATCGACGACATCCTCGATACGGCCAAGATCGAGGCGGGGACCCTCGAGCTCCGGACGGCCGATTTCGATTTGGACCGGCTGCTGGAGACTATCTCGGCGATCCTACGCCGACGCGCCGAGGCCAGGGGCCTGGCCTTCACGAGCGCCCGCTGGTCGGAGATCCCCTCCCCGGTGTGTGGCGATGAGCGCCGGCTGCGCCAGGTGCTGGTGAATCTTCTCGATAACGCCATCAAGTACACCCGAGAAGGCGGGGTCGCGCTGAAGGTCGGCCTAGAGGAGGACCGCGTACGTTTCCTCGTGGAAGACACGGGCATCGGCATCAGGCCCGAGCACCGCACCGAGATCTTCGCGGTCTTCCACCAGGTGCGCG
>JBOIDT010000147.1:0-6026 GCA_050740755.1 Gammaproteobacteria bacterium | reverse complement strand
CGGTCCTTCCACGAGGAAGCGCTCGTGGTCGGCGAGGAGGACGTTCAGGCCGTCGCTGAAATCGATCGCCGGGTCGTGAAACGCCGTTGGGGAACCCGCGGGCACCTCACCGAGCGCAGCGGATCCTCACGAAATGGCCGGCGAAGAGGGCCAGGATCCCGATATGTGAAAGAGGTTGCTGCCGAGGCGTAATTGCTCGCGCTCCAAGGTGCGAGGAGTCGGCCTTCCAGGTGTATTGCTCGCGATCGAAGCGGGCGAGGCTGCCGAGGAAAAACACGCTGAGCGCGATGTAGGGGTAGATGCCGAAGAAGAATTGCTGTAACCGCTGGGTGCGGATGCGCTCGGCGCGGACGGTCCGGTAGGGCCGGAAGAGGCCGATAGGGGCCGAGCCTGTCACCTACATTCCAGAAGGTCCTTGAATTCCTGCCCTGCGCTCTGATATGCCAGCGCCCTGGCCTTCTGCAGGTTGTCATGGGCCTCGGCGTAGTAGGCAGGGGACTGCTTGATGGCCTCGACGAAGTAGTCCTCTGCCTGCCGGTACTTCCCGTCGATCATGCAGAGATAGCCCACGCTGTTCGAGGCGCGTGATTCGGGCATGATGCGCGTGAACGCATCCATCGCCTTGTTATATCGTCCCCTGCGCACGTACAAGAGGCCGAGGTTGGACCAGGCCTTCTCGTGCTGGGGATTGATCTGCAATGCCCGCTCGAATTGCGACTGGGCGCCCTCCAGGTCCCCGGCCGAATACTTCGAGTAGCCGAGGTTGGTCAGCACCATGGGGGCGTCGGGCCGCTCGCGGAGGGCCGCTTGATAATGCTGCTCGGCGGCCGTGTAGTCGTGGTTCAGATCGGCAATGACGCCGAGTCCGTTGTGGGCGCGCCAGCGGTGTTCGTCCAGCGCCAGGGCTTTCTCCAGGTGGGCCTTGGCCTCTTCGGGCTTCTTTTCGCGCAGCAAGACCAGGCCTAATCCTTCGGTCGCGCCCGCATGCTCCGGGGCATGTGCCAGCGTCTTCTGAAAGGCGCGCGTAGCGAGAGCGAGATTGCCCTTGAGGTAATGAATGACGCCCACCATGTAGTGGGCATCGGTCTTATCCTCATCCCAACTGAGGACATTGACGTACTCGTAAAGCGCCCGATCGAGCTCGCCTTGCCGGAGCGCTTTGTCGGCGCGGACCATGGCGAGCTCCGCCTGCCGCGCATTGTCCGGCTGGTCGGATGCGGACGGCTCGAAAAGCGTCGCGCAACCCCCCGTCCCAAGCACCGCCGCGACCATGGAGATACGCGCCAGGACGTGCATGTTGATCTTCATAGCTGCTACCTCCCCCTGTACTTTCAAACAGCCTCCGCGAGCCCGTCATGTTTCCCCGATGAAGCGCGACGGGGACGGATGCCCGCCCCGAGAATACCCCCTCCCGCCCTTCGGGGCGAGAAGGCCTGTTCGGATCGCCCCGGGACCGCCTAATTCGTGGTCTGCAGCACCCGGATCACGGCCAGCACGGCCGGGCCCACGGCCACGAGGAAGAACGACGGCCACAGGCAGAAGACGAGCGGGAAGATCATCTTCGTGCCGATCTTGGCCGCGCATTCCTCGGCGCGCTGCATGCGCTTGTCGCGGAACTCCTCCGAGTAGATCCGCAAGGTATCCCCGATGCTGGTCCCGAAGCGCACGCTCTGGCAGAGCAGCGAGACGAGGCCGCGGATCTCGTCGAGCCCGGTGCGGTCGGCGAGCGCCTTCAACGCGTCCGTCCGGTCCACGCCCGCCTGGATCGCGGCGTTCACGAGCGCCAGCTCCGAGGCGAGTGCCTCGTGGCTGACCACGAGCTCCTCAGCCACGCGCTGAAGCGCGCCGTTCAGTCCAAGCCCCGCCTCGGTGCAGGTCACGAGCAAGTCCAACGCATCCGGGAAACCGTTCATGATCGCGCGCTTGCGGCGCTCGGCCCGGCGCGAGACATACAGGTTGGGAAGGAACATGGCGACGCCACCCGCATAGAGCGCGGCCATCATGACCTGCGTCGTGCCCAATCCCGGGAAAAACGGCGCCCCGAGCACGACGAAGCCCGCCACGACGATCACCAGCAATACCTTCGCCGCGTAGAAGCTCAAGAGGGCACGGTCCGACGAGAAGCCGGCGTGGACCAGCTTGGCCCGCATGCTGGAGCGTTCCACATCGCTCTTTGGCAGGACGTAGGCGCCGATGGGCTCGACGACCTTGGCGAGGTGCGCGAAGCTACCCCGGTCTCCGCCGGTCACGCCGGATACCGCCTGGAGGCGGCGGCGGAACGGATCGAAGACGCCGGTCACGACCACAAGGACGCTCAAGCCGAACAAGGCGGCGGCGAGACCGATGCTCCCGGCGAGCAACCACCTCGCTTGCGCGGGGTCGCTCGCGATCTGCGAAAAGAACTGCGCCAGGTATTCCATTTTCTATCTCCTCACACCTCAATCCGGATGATCTTCCTGAGCCACAGGATCCCGGCGATCATGTTCACGCTGGCGCCCAAGATGAGCCACCGGCCGAGCGGGTCTTTGGTGAGACCCGGCAAGTAATCGGGCTGCGTGACGAACATCGCCCCGGCCAGGACGAAGGGGACCAGCACCAGGATCCAACCCGACATGCGTCCTTCCGCCGATAGCGTGCGGACGCGCCGCTGCAGGCGGAACCGCCCGCGCACCACCGCCGCGATCTTGTCGAGGATCTCGGCCATGTTACCGCCGGTCTCGCGCTGGATGACGACGGCCGTCACCACGGCCATGAAGCTCATGCTGGGCACCCGCTCGAGGAGCGCCAAGAACGCCGCCTTGGTGCTCATGCCGTAGTTGATGTCCGAGTAGGCGGTGCGGAACTCGCCCGCGATGGGGTCCGCGTTCTCCTCGGCCACGAAGCGCATGGCCTCGGTGAAGGGCAAGCCCGCCCGGAGCGCCCGGCTCATGACCGAGAGCGCGTCGGGGAGCTGTTCCTCGAAGAGCGCGATACGCCGGTTGCGCTTGAGACGGATGTTCAGGATTGGCAGGAAGAACGCCGCAGCCGCCGCTGGCAGGCCGAACAGCGGTTCTTTCGTCACGGCCGCCACGATGACGCCCGCGCACAGCGCGAGCCCGGCCGCCTGCAAGACGACCCGGTAGGCGCGGGTCTTGACGCCCGCCTGTTCGACCAGCCGGGCCAGGCCTTCCATCCCGGGGAGGCTCTGCATCGCTTTCCCGAGCGGCGGAAGCTCGCGGAGGTACTTCTCGCGCAGAAGCGATACCGCCGCGGGGTCGAGGGCGTCCTGGACCTCACGAACGCGTCTGCGCAACTGCCGGGCGATATGCGCGTCGGTGCCGAAGGTCGGCACGACGAGCGATATCGCGAGGAGCGCCACGGCCGCGAACACCATGATGAGGAAGACGGTTTGGTCGGTCCACATGCCAGCTGCTCCTTAGCCCGGGCGGCGAGCGGCCTTGAAGAGGCCCAGGTCCAAGTTCATCCCGCGGCGGCGCAGGTGATCGTAAAACTTCGGCACCATGCCGGTGGCCTGGAAGTAGCCGAGGACATCGCCGCCCTTGTCCACCCCGGTGCGCTCGAACCTGAAGATCTCGGACATCGTGATGACGTCGCCCTCCATCCCCTGGATCTCCTGCACGCTCACGAGCCGCCGCCTGCCGTCCTCCATGCGCTCGAGCTGCACGACCACGTGGATGGCCGAGGCGATCTGGGCGCGCATGGCGCGGATAGGCAGCTGCAGCCCGGCCATCATCACCATGGTCTCGAGTCGCGAGAGCGCATCGCGGGGGGTGTTCGCGTGCACGGTCGAGAGCGAGCCGTCGTGTCCCGTGTTCATGGCCTGGAGCATGTCCAAGGCCTCGCCCGCCCGCACCTCGCCGATGACGATCCGATCGGGCCGCATGCGCAGGCTGTTGCGCACGAGGTCGCGCTGGGTGACCTCGCCCTTCTGCTCGATGTTGGGCGGCCGGGTTTCCAGGCGCACGATGTGCGGTTGCTGGAGCTGTAGCTCGGCCGAGTCCTCGATGGTGACGATGCGCTCGTGGGGCGGGATGTAGCCGGAGAGGATGTTCAGCAGGGTGGTCTTACCGCTGCCCGTGCCCCCCGACACCAGGACATTGAGCTTGGCCTTCACCACCGCCTGCAGCACCGCGACCATCGGCTCGCTGACGCTCCCGATCCGGACCAGGTCCTCGGCGCGCAGGCGCTCCTTCGGGAAGCGCCGTATGGACAAGGTCGGGCCGTCGATGGCGAGGGGGGGGATGATGGCGTTGACGCGCGAGCCGTCCTTGAGCCGCGCGTCCACCATGGGACAGGATTCGTCGATGCGCCGCCCGACGCGCGAGACGATCCGGTCTATCATGCCGAGCACATGGGCGTCGTCCTTGAAGTGGACGGCTACCCGCTCGAGCTTTCCGCCGCGCTCGACATAGACGGACTCGCAGCCATTGACCAGGATGTCGGTGACCGCGGGATCGGCAAGCAGCGGCTCGAGGGGCCCCAGTGCCAGGATCTCGTCCTCGATCTGCTTGATGACGCGCTGGCGCGCCGGGGCGTTCAAGGGCGCGGATCCCTCGTTCATGAGCCGGTTCGCGACCTCGCGGATCTCGCCTCTGGCCTGCTTCTCCTCGATGCCGGTGATGAGCGAAAGGTCGATGACATCGAGCAACCGCGCGTGGATGCGATGCTTCCACTCCTGCTCCTGGGCCTGCGTGCGCTCGGCGCCGTCGAACGACAAGGCCGTCGGTACGGTCCGGACGGTGGCCGGTTGCTCCATTGCCCCGTTCCCTGTCCTGCGATAGAAGGCTTCCATGTCTTATATCCTCAAAAAAAGCTGGTTGAATACCGACCCCAATTTGCCCTTGCCCGCGGCCTTGGGTCTTTGCGCGAGCCGCTCGGCTATCGCGATGATGGCCTTGGTGGCGGCAGCGCCCGGGGCGCCCTCGCACAGCGGCACGCCGAGGTTGATCGCCTCGGACACCCGCCGGTAGTCGTTCGGGACCTCGACGAGCGAGCCCGGCTTCAGCGCCGCCTGGATCTCCGCGCAGCTCACTGGGTTGTTCTTGTCGTAGCGGTTGACGACGAGGTGGATTCTGTCGTTGGGGATCGCGAGGTCGCGGGTCGCGACCCGTACCATGCGCTTGGCGTCGCGCAGATGCGTGATGCCTTGCTGCATGACGATCAGGAGGTGCTCGGCGCGCTCCATGATCCGGCTGCACACGGGATCGAACTGGCGCGGGAGGTCCACGACGACATGTTCGAAGTCCCCGAGAACCTGGCCCAAGAGCCGGTCCAGCCGGTCCTCCGGGATCTCCCACGGCAGCGCCAGCTCCTCGGACATGGAGGCCAGGAGTCGCAAGCCGCTCGGGTGCTTGAGCATGTGACCTTCGAGCGCCACGGTGTCGAGCTGGTCCGCATCGGCGAGCGCCGCGACGACACCGTCACGCGGGGTGAGGTCCAGATACAGCGGCAGGGTCCCGAACTGCATGTCCATGTCGAGGAGCGCGGTCCGCATGTGGAGATGACTCGCCATGCAATGGGCGACGTTGCAGGCCAGAAACGAGGCCCCCGAGCCGCCCTTGGCGTTGATGATGGCGGTGAGATGGCCCTTTCCTTTCTTTCTCTGCGCCTTGGCGCCGAGTTCCTCCGCGATCCGCTGTACCGAGGCCAGGATCTCGCTGCGCTCTACGGGGTGCGTGAAGTAATCGCGGGCCCCGGCCTGCATCGCCATGCGGATCACGCGGCCATTATCATCGGCCGGGACGATGACGATGAGCTGCGGCCGCTCGGGATGCGCCAGAAGCTCCCTGAGCTCGGTCTCCCAGGACTGGCTCAAATCGAGGACCAGGATGTCGGGCGGCGTGTCCACCCCGTACAGGGGGTCGAAGTGGCCGTTGACCACGACGCGGGTCTGGACTTCGACGCCCGGATCGGCCTTGAGCATCAGCTCGAGGTACTCGACCTGCAGCCGGGCGCGGCTGGATATCAGGATCTTCAATTTAGGCTTCATCATCGCTGCTGTCCGTGTGTGAGTGTCATCCTTCTAT
>JBOIDT010000146.1:0-6360 GCA_050740755.1 Gammaproteobacteria bacterium | reverse complement strand
GTCCAGTTCGATGAGCGGGATGTGGAAACGGAGCATGGCGTGGCTAATGAGGCACCGGCAAACGAAAGGGCCGGGAACAGATAGGCCAGACCTAAACCACCGCGCCACATCTCGACTCTACACCACTGCCCGTCGCGAGGGCGCCGATCCGTTCGGGCCGGCCGGGTCGAGCACCACCCGATAACGGGCCTTACCTGCCGCACCGGTCCCAATCGCTCCCGCCATGATTCGACACCACTCGGGCTCTCGAACAGATTCAGCGTTATTCAATCGTTCTCACGTCGCGTCGTGGAAGATGATGCCGAGCGTGTGGCGATGCCCCGAGCGAACGCGGCTGACGCCGTGTCGCAGGTTGACCCGATGCACACCGCGCGTGCCCTGCACCGGGCGCTGATGGACGGCGAAGACAACCGCGTCGCCCTGCCGGAGCGGCACGACTTCCGGCCGCGATTGCTTGCGCGGGCGCTGCTCGGCTAACACGAATTCGCCACCCGTGAAGTCACGTTCTGGCTCGGACAACAGGATCGTGACCTGGAGCGGGAAAACATGCTCGCCATAGAGGTCTTGATGCAGGCAGTTGTAATCGTCCGCCCCGTACTGAAGCAGCAGCGGCGTGGGCTTGATCTGCCCCGCAGCATGGCACCGCGCGACGTAGACCGAGTGTTTTTCCGGGTAGCGGACGTCGATGCCCATCGCGGCATTCCAGCGATTGGCTATCGGCGCAAGACGCGGGTAAATGGCTGTTCGCAAGCCGGCGACGATATCGGGCAACGGATAGCTGAAATACTTGTACTCTCCACGCCCGAAACCATGTCGTTCCATCACGACTCGGCTACGGAAGATGCCATCTTCCGGGTACAGCTCGGCCAGTACATCGCACTCTTCCCGGCTGATAAGACCTTCGATCATCGCGCATCCCTGCGCATCGAGGTCGTTCGACGCCCGCTCCCAATCGAGCGCCTTGACCCGGCCAGCAATGTCCATGGCCGGTGTGATCGCCCGCGCTTCTCTAGCCAGTGCATTCATGCGTGCGCCCCCTTTTTCAACAGCGCGCGCTTGCGTTTCACACCCCAGCGGTAGCCCGACAGTGCGCCGTCGTTTTTCACCACGCGATGACAGGGAATCGCCACCGCGGCGGATGGGCCAGGCGATGCCGGCCGGAGAGACCGGCGGCGCCAAACCCGCGCGTGTCGCCTCAGAAATCCACTACCTCGGGCGACACGAGGCGCTCGAAGTCGGTATAGGCGAGCTTGAGGAGCTCCGTGTGCGACCCGGCATTGAAGGCGATCTCGCGGTCCTCCGACAGCCGGCGCGCGGCATAGACTCGCATAGCGTAGAGGTTGCCGAACGGTGGCATGGCGCCCAGTTCGCACTCCGGAAAGCGGTCCTGGAACTCCGTCTCGCTCGCGAGCTCGACGGTACCGGCGCCGATCGCCGCACGCAGGCGTTCGAAGTCGATCTGATACGAGGCGGGCAGTACAGCCATGGCGATCCGGCCGTCCACGTTGACCATCACGGCCTTCGCCAGCTCTCTCCCGGGGACGTGGGCGGAGGCCGCGATCTCCTGGGCGGTATAGGCACGGGAATGGACGATGCTCACGTACTTCACGCGCTGGCTGTCCAAGAACTCCTTCAGCTTTTTAACGGGCATGGCACCCCTCCGTTTCGCATGTTGGGACCGGGCCGGGATGACGGGTTCCGCCACCCGGGCGTCATGCTCTAAGTATGGACCATGGACCGACGATTTCCCGGGCGCTCATCCAGCATCGCACCCCGCTCTCCCCTTGTAGTATCCTTTGCGCGCACGGTACCGGCCGGGACGTTCCGTCCCCGCACGGATCACAGTGCCTATTTTCCAAACGCTCACTCCTATGCCAGAGCCCTTGAATCGTTACAGCAAGCGGATCACCAGGCCCAAGTCGCAGGGCGCGTCCCAGGCCATGCTCTACGGGACCGGCCTCACCGAGGCCGACATGGAAAGGCCCCAGGTCGGGATCGCGAGCGTCTGGTACGAGGGCAACCCCTGCAACATGCACCTCTTGCAGCTCGCCGAACGGGTCAAGGACGGGGTCGTCGCCTCGGGTCTGGTCGGGATGCGCTTCAACACCATCGGGGTCAGCGACGCGATCTCCATGGGCACCGAGGGCATGAGCTATTCGCTGCAGTCGCGCGATCTCATCGCGGATTCCATCGAGACCGTGATGTCGGCCCAGTGGTACGACGCCAACATCTCGATCCCGGGCTGCGACAAGAACATGCCCGGCTGCCTCATGGCCATGGGGAGGCTGAACCGGCCGGCGCTCATGATCTACGGCGGGACCATCCGGCCGGGACATCGCGGGCCGGACACCCTGGATGTGATCTCCGCGTTTCAGAGCTACGGCCAGTACCTCGCGGGCACTATAGACGATGACGCGCGCCGCCAGATCGTGCGTCTCTCCTGCCCCGGCCCCGGCGCCTGCGGGGGCATGTACACGGCCAACACCATGGCGGCGGCCATCGAGGCCCTGGGGATGTCGCTTCCCTACAGCTCCTCGACACCAGCGACCGATCCCGCCAAGCTCGACGAGTGCTTCGAGGCCGGTGCCGCGATCCGCCGGCTCCTGGAGCGGGACCTCAAGCCGCGCGACATCATGACCCGCGCGGCCTTCGAGAACGCGATGGTCCTCGTGACCGTCCTCGGCGGCTCGACCAACGCCGTCTTGCATCTCATCGCCATGGCGCGCTCCGTGGGCGTCGCGCTCGCGATCGACGACTTCCAGTCGGTCAGCGACCGGACGCCCTATCTCGCGGACTTGAAACCGAGCGGGCGCTATGTCATGGAGGACGTGCACCGGGTGGGCGGCACGCCGGCGGTGATGCGCGAGCTCCTGGAGCACGGCCTCCTCTGCGGCGACTGCCTCACGGTGACCGGCAGGAGCGTGGCCGAGAACCTCGCCGCGGTCCTCGGTCTGGCCCCGGGCCAGGCGGTGGTGCGGCCGCTCGACGACCCGATCAAACCCACCGGCCACATCCAGATCCTGCGCGGCAACCTCGCGCCGGGCGGGGCCGTCGCCAAGATCACGGGCAAGGAGGGGCTCTGCTTCTCCGGGCCCGCGCGGGTGTACGACTCCGAGGAGGCGATGCTGCGCGCGCTGGAGGCGAAGGCGATCCAACGCGGTGATGTGGTCGTCATCCGCTACGAGGGGCCCAAGGGCGGGCCCGGCATGCCGGAGATGCTGACGCCGACCTCGGCCCTCATGGGGGCGGGGCTCGGGTCCGAGGTGGCACTTTTGACCGATGGGCGTTTCTCGGGCGGCTCGCACGGTTTCCTGATCGGGCACGTGGTGCCGGAGGCCCAGGAGGGCGGCCCCATCGCCCTGCTGCGCGATGGCGACCGGATCACCATCGATGCGGTCGCCCAGACCTTGTCCGTCGATGTCGCGGGGGAAGCGCTTGCGCGCCGGCGCGCCGAGTGGGTGCCCCCGCCCTACAAGGCGACCCGCGGCACCTTGTACAAATACATCAAGAACGTTAAGACCGCCTCGGAAGGCTGCGTCACCGACGAGTGAACCCGGCCCATCCGACCGAATGGACGCTGAGCGATCGGTTGGCCGGTCGAGATCCGGGGTCGGCGTGACGATCCGGTCGCCGGCGGCTCACGAGCGCGCAGCCGAACCGTGCATAGCTCCGGGCGTAGCGGGTGGCTATGGGAAGGGGAACGCCGGCATCCGGGGATCGGCCCCGGCCAGGACATCGGGGTGTCTCGCGCCCACGAGGTCGCTGATGTCCTCGACGCGGTCATGGGGGACGTCGACCATGAGGAGCACCTTGCCGGCGTCCAGGGCCTCGTCGTAGCCCTTGAGCTCGCTGTTCGGGACGCTCGACCCGATCATGCTCGCGACCCAGACACCGAAGCTCGCCCCGAGCAACGCGAACAAGAGCACCGCCCCCAGCCCGAGTGCCGCTTCCAATGGGGGGACACGCGAGATCACAAAACCGAGGACCGCGCCCAGCGCCCCACCGAAGACCAGGCCGGTCCAGATCCCGTGTTTGAAGTCGGACTTCTCGGCGACGGAGGCCTCCGGGAGGTCTCCCAGATCGGTCCCGCGTTTGGCCATGAAATGCATGTGCCGGTCCTCGATGCGGGCCAACAGCAACTCCCTCTCGATCTCCTGCGCCGCCTCGACACCCGGGAGCACGAAGATTAAACGGGTTCTCATAGCCGATGCCCTCCAGAAGTGATGGCCAAAGTGATGGAAGAACTTGGGCGCCCCCCGGGCGCCCCCCGGTTCCAGCCGCCGGCCTACCGTCTATCACTTCACCCGGGGCAAGTCAACTTGACGGGGTCAGCCCAGCGGCGGCTCCCGGGGTCTCCGTGGCCGCCTCTCATACCCCCTTGTCGACCGACCGGCCGGACAGGCCGTGCGCGGCGAACGCGAGGACGAATCCGACGCCCGGCTCACGTGGCTCGGCGCACGCCTCATGGGCGTCGTCGACCTGCGCTCGCGGGGGATCCTCGGCTGCTGGCTTGACACCGCCCTGGTGCGTGGAGAGGATCGGCGCGTCGATTCGGCGCTTGCGTCCGGACGAAGCGTGGCGCAGAGTCCGCTCCGCCGGGACGTGAGCGGTTGGGCCGCCGATGTGGGCGTCAGCGCGATCCTACCCGTCGTCCGGCAGCCGTGCCTCTCGATCAGCGCGACGCGGGAGGTTTCATCAAGCTCAACGTGCTGCGGATGCGCATCGCGGGCCGGAGATCGAAAACCACGTAAATCTTTTCAGTCAGTGGGGTACACCTATGCATTGCCCGAAGTGTAACAATAAGCTATCCCCGTTTAAAATCTGGCTTATCTCGCGCTGGTCCCCCTTGCGCTGTGAACGTTGCGGAACCCGCCTAACGCGGTCGATCGACAGACAGTTTTTTTTCATCTCGGTTCTCGTGTTTACCGGGATCTTTTTATTCATGGCGACGCCTTTTTTCGTAATCGGCTGGCTCATGGTGGTAATGGTGGTGGATGCCTACACGGTCCGGCTCGTTCCCGAGGAAGGCGGGAGCAAAGGAGATAAGAGTCAGAACATGTAAACTGTAGTCCGCGTGGAGCAATTGATCTCTTGGCGGAAAGGACTGACCTGAGCGTCGGGCCACACATTTGCTCAAGCGCGGCTTCGTTCTCCATGGTCCATTGACAGCACCGTTAGCCTCACGACGTGTACATGTTATTATCTGACGCTTCTTAAGCCTTCATCCTTGACAGCGACGCGCCAGGCGTCTAGATCTACCTTGTGGATCCGGTATGTTTCACACGGCTTGAGAGACGATTCGCGACCGGCAGGGGTGCTCCTCAATGGCGATCTTCCTCCAGAAGTGTGAGACGCGCAAACGAATTACGCCTTCGCTTCGTCCCTTACCTTCCTCCAAAAAAACCCCGCCGGGTGGCGGGGTCTCGTGAAACCTGGCTACGCAGTGCCTGACGATTAGGCCGGCTGGACTCTCGCCGCCGACGGGCCCTTCGGGCCCTGCTCCACGTCGAAGGTTACGTTTTGGCCCTCGGCCAGGGACTTGAAGCCCTCACCCTGGATGGCAGAGTGATGCACGAATACATCCTTGCCGCCGTCCTGCCGGGTAATGAAGCCGTAGCCCTTACTATCGTTGAACCACTTTACTATTCCTGTAATCACGGAAATACCTCTGTTTGGTTGAACTGGAATGGTGCAAGCCCGATCCTGAAGGCGACATTGCGAGAGTAACTACCGAAAAAACCGGAGGGACTTCCGAACTGACTACAAGACGTGCACTGCAACAAGTGTAGTATAAGCGATATGGACACAAAAAGCTATACCCATCGCGAATGTGGCCGAGAGCGCGGCCGTGGCCAAGACGGCCGGGTCCTCGCTGCACGGCCTCGCCGATGAGCGCAGCAAACTTGAAAGCCAGGGCCAGGGAGTGGCCCTGCTGGGCGCGCCGAGGATACATCGCCCGCCCCGCCGTTTCCACTGCCTTGCCACCGGCCGCACGCGCACCACCCCGAGCGATCCATCCGCGCCCGACGGCGGAGCGCTTCGCGCCGCATCCCTACGCCCGCGAGCCCGGGGCGAGGCTCTATCGCAGCGGTGACCTGGCCCGCCACCGCGAAGACGGGGGCCTGGAGTGCCTGGGGCGCATCGACCAGCAGGTCAAGGTGCGCGGCTACCGGATCGAGCCCGGCGAGATCGAAGCGCGTCTCTCCGAGCACCCGGCGATCGCCGCGGCCGCCGTGATCCTGCAGGCGGAGGTGGGCGATCGGCGCCTGCTGGCCGACGGGGTGGCGCGGAGCCCCGCCTAGCCCGCATTTCTCGTGCGCCGTGCAAAGGCACGGTCTTTCAGCGGGTGCGAACCCCGCC
>JBOIDT010000145.1:0-6551 GCA_050740755.1 Gammaproteobacteria bacterium | reverse complement strand
CAGTCCAGGGCCTGCATCCCCGAGCCGCAGTTGCGCTGGACGGTCCAGGCCGGCGTCGCGTTGCCGCAGCCGAGCCGCAGCGCCACGACGCGCGCGATGTTGGCCTCGTCGGGGCCGGGCATGATGCAACCCAGGATGACCTCGTCGAGGTCCGTTGCTTGAAAGGGCTGCCGCGCGAGCAGCGGGCGCGCGGCGTTCACGGCGAGGTCGGAGGCCGTGAAGGGCCCGGGTCGGCCGCGGGCCTTGAGGAACGGGGTGCGGGTGCCGTCCACCACGAACACGGGGCGGCCGCCGAGCCTCGATTTGGCGTGTGTCATCGTCTGTCCCTCCCTTATCCAGGGGACCTGAGTGTGTCGGTGAAAGAGTCTGCTGCGATCGAGATCTCGCGCTGCGTCCTCCCTTTGCTCGCAACGGGTTTTTTCACAAACCCTGAGTCTCGCTACCGGGCCGATTCCCCCGTGGTCGGATCGATCACGGCGCGGACCTCGTTGATCTGATCCGCGGGAAAACCACCCGCCTGGGCATGCTTGCGGATGAGATCGGCGCTCGGCGCGAGATAGACGCAATAGATCTTGTCGTCGGTCACATAGCTATGGACCCACTGGATCTGGGGACCCATCTCCTGGAGCACGCCGCAGGATTTCTCGGAGACGCGCTGCAACGCGTCGGGGCCGAGCTTGCCGGCCCCGGGGATGTTACGTTCGATGACGAACCTGGGCATGGTGATCCTCCATTCATTATGGTGTTCGAGGACGCCCCGCTTCTCCGCCGAGACGGAATGGGCGGGTGGGGGCCCTTACTCCGCACGGGATGCCCCACTGACCGGAGGGCTGCCGTTCCGCCGCGGCGAGGTGCTTCGAGACCCTCGCCGCGGACCGGAACGGCGAAAGGAACGGTGCAAGCGCTATTTAATCCAGGCGATCACGTACAGGACCGTCAGGATCGCGAGCAACACGACGAGCGTCCGCGTCACGAGCCCCTGCGCGGCCGTGATGCGCTCCACCTCGCCGGCATCGGAGCCGAGCTGAAGGGCACCGGTACCGCTCATGCGGAGCGCGGTCTCGTTCTGCTCCAGGGTCAGGGTGTCGAGCACCCGCCAGCTCTCGAAGGCGCCGGTGAGGTTGCCGGACAGCGCATAACCCAGCGCGACGATGCGGGACGGGAGCCAGGCCAGCACATTGTAGACGCGGCCGGCCCAGTCCCGCAGGCCCGACGAGGCCTGCATCGCGTAGCGGCGCAACTCCGCCGAGAACCGGAACAGCACCGCCCCGATCGGCCCCAGGATCAGGAACCAGAGCAACACGCCGAAGACCCGCTCCGGGAATTCGGTCAGGATCGACTCGACCACCGTGTGGCCGCGGGTCTCGGCCGGGACCGGCTGGGCCGAACGCCCGAGGGCCTGCGCGAGGCGGTTGGCCTCGGCATCGTTGCTCCCGCGGATCGCGGCGATGAGCGCCCTTACCTGGTCATCCAGGTCCTCGGGCCCCAGGCAATAGAGCAGGATCACGACCGTGAGGAGAAACGCCAGGATGGCGTGCCAGCCACCGATCACGGACAGGAGCAACCAGAACACGAGGAGCGGCAAGGCCAGCATCGCCGCCACCCCGACCGGGCCCTTGAAGACCTCCACGCTGCCAAGCTTCTGTTCGATCAGGCCCACCAGGCGGTGGTACCAATCGAGTCGCCTGAGCGCCTTGAATTTCCCCAAGGATTCCCCCAGAAACTTGTCCGCCGCCGTAGTAATCAACACTATCAAGAGTCTCATTGTTATGCCTCCTTCGCCATTCTCAACTCATGTAAATGGACAGCAATGTTCTCAGCCTCCGCCACTCGAACGCCGGCCCCGGGTCGGTCTTGCGTCCCGGGGCGATATCGCTATGTCCGACTACCCGCTCGGGCCGGATGCCCGGCCAATGTGCCGAGAGCGTCCCGATGAGCTCGGCAAGTACTTGGTATTGAACGTGTTCGTATGGATCCAGGTCCCAGCCTTCCAATTCAATACCAATGGAAAAGTCATTGCAACCCGTCCGGTTCTCGAACCGGGATGCCCCCGCATGCCAGGCCCTGAGGTGCAAGGGCACGTACTGGGTCAGGCCGCCGTCGCGCCGGATGAGGACGTGGGCGGAGACCCGCGGCCCGGCGACGGGCCTGAAATCCGGGTGGGCATCCGGGTCGAGCGTGTTCGTAAACAGCCGGTCGATGTACTCCCCCCCATAGACCCGTGGCGGCAGGCTGATGCCGTGCACCACCACGAGATCGATGTCGGTCTCCGGGGGCCGCTCGTCGCAGTTGGGCGATGGGACCCGGCGCACGCCTTCGAGCCAGCCGCAGACCGGATCGAGGCGCCACGAGGCACCCCCCTCAGGCATGTCCCAGCCCTCGCCGGCGCGCCCGAATCAAGGCTTGCGCGTCCACGGCCAACGAACCCCGCCATCCACTCCAGCCATTCTAGCACGACGCTCGGGGGCCGCTCGCTCGCGTTACCGTCGCAAGAGAAAATCGGCCCAGATCCCCGCGAACACCGCGGCCCCCAGCCAGTGGGCTCCTGCGGAAGGCGCGCAGGCACCCTTCCCCGTCCCGCCACGACCACCACGACCACCCCCGATCCGGCCGACCCGCCCCCGCAATCCAGAGGGCCCAGGGCGTCGGCCACAGGAGCAGGAAGATCCCGACGGGCCGGTCGAGCCGCATGAGGCGTGCGTACTGCCCCGCCCGCCCGCGGATCACCGGTAGGGACGGGCGCCACGCGGCGGTCGATCGGGGCCGTGGCGCTTCCGGATCACACCGAGCGGTAATGTAGCGCGTCGCCGAGTCAGCGCCGCATGAGGACATCGACGCACTCGGCGTGACGGCGCAAGAGCACCCGGCCGGCGTCCTCGACGGCGGTGAGGAGTTCCCCGTCGCGCCCGAGCTCGGCACCTTGAGGCGGTGCGGGCCGGCCTGACACGTCTCCAGGAGCTCGCCGGGGCCGCGCGGCTCCAGCCCGGCGGGCGATCTCGAAACCGTCCTGCGTCCCGCAGACCCCCGTGCGCCGTGTCAACGCAGAGGGCCTTAGCCTGCATGCCGAAGCGGGCTGTGCCGCCCATCAGAGGAAGAAACGCGAAAGCCGGGGAGGGCTTTCGTAAGCGAGTGTTCGGGATCGACACCCAGCGGTGCCGCTACGCCCCGAAACACGGCGCCTCGAGCCGGTGAAGGGCCCCGAAAGTCTCCGGTTCTAGGCCTAGGACGCGCGTGATTGACAGCTCACTAGCCCAGCAGTACCATGCCTCTTCATGAAAAAGGGCGTTTAAAATCCCTATTCTCTAAAATCCCTATTCTCTCTGTAGGAGGAGAAAACATGGGTCTATTCGATTTTGTTCGTAACATCGGCCACAAGCTCTTCGGTAAGGAAGACGAAGCGGCGCAGAAGATTCAAGAGCACATCGATGCGAATAACCCCGGCATACAAAGACTTGCGCGTTGAGTACAAGGATGGTGTCGCGACGTTGTCTGGGAGCGCTAGTTCGGCGGAAGCCATGGAAAAGGCGGTATTGATGGCGGCAAACGTACGGTGGGTGAAGTAAAGATTGCGGGCATGAGCGTGCCTCAAGCAACGCAGCAAGCAGAGTATTACATTATTCAGAAGGGAGATACGCTATCGAAGATCGCCAAGCAGTACTACGGAGACGCCAACGCCTATCCTAAGATCTTCGAGGCTAATCGGGAGGTCATCAAGGACCCGAACTTAATCTTTCCGGGACAGAAGGTCAGGATCCCGAGGTGATTGTATAGCGGCGTCCATCAAGAGGACGTATTTAGGACATGCGTGCTCCCATCGCTAGCCAGCCGGCAATGTTCCTTGTCCAGAGGCCAGAGGGTCCCGCTACGACCCCACCGCCGACTCGGCCCCTGCGCGCGGTCGCGCCTTGTGCTCAGTGGCCTCGGACGTCGGGCTCGGCTGGCGCTGCGCCGCGATCAGCGAGTAGAACACCGGCACGACGAAGAGCGTGAACAGCGTGCCGACGATCATGCCCGCGACCAGCACCATCCCGATGCTGTTGCGGGCCGTCGCTCCCGGCCCCGACACAAGCACCAGCGGCAAGTGGCCAAAGACGGTCGCCGCAGAGGTCATGAGCACCGGCCGCAGCCGCGTCAGCGACGCCTCGCGTAGCGCGACCACCTTCGACAGGCCGCGGGACTGCAGCGTGTTCGCGAATTCCACGATGAGGATGCCGTTCTTCGCGATCAGCCCCACGAGCGTGATGAGCCCGACCTGCGAGTAGATGTTGATCGTGGTGAGATCGATGAAGGTAAAGACAAGCGCACCCGAGATCGCGAGCGGCACCGAGCCCAGCAGCACGATCAGCGGATCGCGAAAGCTTTGAAATTGCGCCGCGAGCACGAGATAAATGAGAACGACCGAGAAGCCGAGCGTCACCGCGAGTGCCGAGCCCTCGTGGCGGATCTGCCGCGACTCCCCGGCGTGATCGATGACGACGTTCGGACCACCGGCGGCCGCAGCCGCGGTTTCGAGGACGCGCAGTCCCTCTTCCTTGGTCACGCCGGGTTTTACGCCGCCGAAAATGCGCACCGCGTTGCGCTGCTGGAAGCGGTTCAGCGTGCGCGGCGCAGTGCTCGTCTCGACGTGCGCGAACGTCGATACGGGCACGAGCTGGCCGTCCGGCGTCTTGATCTTGAGGTCGAGCAGCGGGCCGAGCGTCGCCCGGTCCTCTGCGCCGATCTGCGGGATCACCTTGTAGCTGCGATCGAAGAAATTGAACCGGTTCACGTAATCGCCGCCGAGCAGCGTGCCGAGCTCCTGACCGACGCCAGCGAGGTCGAGCCCGAGATCGGCGATGCGCTCGCGATCGAGCACGACTCTAGCCTCGGGCAGGTCGATCTTCAGGTCCGTATCGACGTACAGGAACTTGCCGCTCTGCCAGCCGGCGTCGAGCACCGCCGCGGCCGTCTCCAGCATCTGCTCTGGCGGCGCGTCGCTCTGCAATACGAGCTCAATGTCGTACTGGCCAGGGGTGGGTAGCGGCGGGTCCAGGCGCGGGAATACGCGCAGGCCGGGGATCTGCGAAACGGCGCCGTACACCTCGTCGAACATCTCCTCGGTCGAGCGCTCGCGCTCCGTCCAGTCCTTGGCGACCAGGCCCCCGAACCCGCCCCACGCCGCGGTCAGCGACCACATGAAGTCAGTTTCGGGTAACGCGGCGATGGCGCGCTCGACCTCAAGCGAATCGCGGTTGGTTGCCGCCAGCGTCGAGTCGGGCGCGGCCTCGAAGAACAGACTGATGTGGCTTTGATCCTCGACGGGTGCGAGCTCCTGGCGCGAGAACGTATAGAGCGGCCAGGCCGCCGCCGTGATCAGCAGCGCCACCACCACGATCGCCCAGCGCATTCCGAGCGCCGCATCGAGCATCCATCCGTATCCGCGGCTGACGTACTCGAAGCCGCCGTTGACCCATGCGGTCAGCCGGCCCTCTTTGCCGTGCGCGTGCACGAAGTGCGAGCTCATCACCGGCGAGAGCGTGAGCGCGACGACCCCCGACACGACGACCGCGGCGGCGAGCGTGATCGCGAACTCCAGAAACAGCGAGCCGGTCAGGCCGCCCTGGAATGCGATCGGCGTGTACACCGCCGCGAGCGTGATGGTCATCGCGATGATCGGGCCGCGCAGCTCGCGAGCGCCGATCAATGCGGCTTCGATCCGCGCCTTGCCCAGGCGCACGTGCCGCTCGACGTTCTCGACGACCACGATGGCGTCGTCGACCACCAGGCCGACCGACAGCACGATCGCGAGGATTGTCAGCAGGTTCAGGCTAAAACCGAAGGCGATCATGACGATCGCGGCGCCGATGAGGGAGACCGGCATCGCCACGAGCGGCACGAGGGCGGTGCGCACCGAGCCCATGAACAGGAACACGACGAGCGCGACGATGGCGATCGTCTCGCCGAGCGTTTTCGTGATCTCCTTGAGCGCGTCGCGCATGAACATCGTACCGTCCCAGACCAGACGCATGTCGATGTCCGCGGGCAGCGTCGACCGGATGCGTTCCATCTCGTCGCGTAGCCCCCGCGCAACCTCGATCTCATTCGAGCCGGGCAGCGGCCATACTCCCAGATAGACGCTCTCACGGCCCTTGTACTTGGCGACCAGGGCGGCTTCCTCGGCGCCGAGCTCCACCCGTGCCACATCGGAGAGCCGCACGGTCGCCCCGTCGCGATCGGCGACGATCAGGTTCTCGAATTCCTCCTGGGCGCGCAGGTCGGTGTTCGCGAGGAGATTGACCTGGACGAGGTTGCCCTTCGTCTGTCCGACCGCGGCGAGGTAGTTGTTGCGCTGTAGCGCCGCATGCACGTCGCCGGGCGAGAGATTCAGCGCGGCGAGGCGATCGGGATCGAGCCAGACGCGCATCGCGATCGCCTGGCTGCCCTCGAAGCTGACGCGTTGCACGCCAGACAAGGTCGAGAGCTGCGGCTGCAAGGTGCGCGCGAGCCAGTCCGTCAGCGCGGGGACCTTCCGCTCAGTCGATGTGAAGCCAATATAGAACGTCGCGTACGGC